>JAVBPK010000138.1:0-6233 GCA_031549625.1 Eubacteriales bacterium | reverse complement strand
AGAAGGCGGCCTTGGCGCGGCTTTTGGCGGCGAAACTTCATCGCTGAGCTCAAAGGGTAAAGCTGCCAGCAAAGAGGCAAAGCTGCAAAAACTTACAAAGATATTTGCCATCGTTATTGGTGTACTTGCGCTTGTAATGGTAGCATTGCCTGTGGCTTAACAGTCCACGTCGGCATTCCGCTGTCCGGTGGCTTTGTATCGGACAAAAAAAGGGCTTTTCGTCTACTGTCGGCGTCATGCAAACGGTCGATGAGATTGTCTGTCACGGATTCTTCCTGTGACAACCGGTATCATGATAAATGCAAACAGGTGCGCCTGCGGCTGACGCTTTGGCGCACCCGTTTTCTTTTTTGGCGCGAAGCATTGTGGGCGCAAAACGTGGGAATGACTAAGACATAGGTTTGAAAGGAACAAAGGAATGCAAGAAAGAATCATACAGCTTCTGCGGGAGGCGGGCAAGCCGCTGCCTGTGGAAACTTTAAAAGAACAATTGGGGGATGAGGAGGCCGTGGAACAAAGCGTGCGCGCTCTGCTGGCGGCAAACGAACTGTTGCTAACGCGCAAGCGCAAGCTGGCGCTGCCGGAACAAACGGGTTTGACGTTTGGGCGCATACAGGGCCACGCACGCGGCTATGGCTTCTTTATCCCTGCGGATGGATCGCCGGATGCTTTTCTACCCGCCGACGCCATGTACGGCGCAATGCACGGGGATACCGTGTGGGCGCGCTACAGCGACCAGGTGAGCCGCAATGGCTCGCCGGAAGCGGAAGTCGCTGTGATCGTGCAAAGGGCGAAAAAGCAGATCGTGGGCACGTTTGAGCAGGACGACCGGCATGGCGGCTATGTTGTGCCGGATGATACGCGCCTTGCGGTAGACATGATCATACCCAAGGAGCGGACGCATAACGCGAAAGCGGGCGAAAAGGTCGTGGCGGATATATTGGAATATCCGGACGGGCGCAGGCCTCTTTTGGGCGCTATCGTAGAAGTATTGGGAGATAAGAACGCGGCTGGTACGGATGTGCTCTCTATCATCCGTCAATATCAGCTTCCGGAAAAATTCAGCAAAAACGCGTTACGCCAGGCAAAGCAGCTGGAGAAGGAAGCGGCCGAGGATGAGGTCATCACCCGTGAAGATTTGCGCAGCAAGGTGGTTTTTACGATCGACGGCGCGGATGCCAAGGATTTGGATGACGCTATCAGCTTTGAACACCTGCAAAACGGCAATATGTACCTGGGCGTGCATATTGCGGATGTATCCCATTACGTGCGCGAAAGCAGCGCGTTGGACAAGGACGCGCTGGAACGGGCTACGAGCGTATATTTGCTGGACCGTGTATTGCCAATGCTGCCTGTAGAGCTCAGCAACGGCATTTGTTCGCTGCATCCGGACGTGGACAGGCTTACGCTTTCCTGCTTTATGGAAGTGGATAACAGCGGGCGCGTTTTGCGCCACAGGCTGAGCGAGACCGTGATACGCTCACAATACCGGCTGGTGTATGACGACGTTACCAAGCTGTTGCAGGGCGACGCCGCGCTGCGTGAGAAGTATGCGCCAATCGTGCCAACATTGCAAGATCTCGCAGCACTGTGCGAAAAGCTGAACGCGCGACGCGTAAAGCGTGGCAGCATCGATTTCGATATAGCGGAAGCACGCATCAGCTTGGATGAAAACGGCAGGACAATCAATGTGGAAAAGGCCGAGCGCGGGCTGGCAAACCGCATAATCGAGGAATGTATGCTGCTTGCCAATGAAACTGTCGCCGAGCATATGTACGACTTGAAGAGCCCCTTCCTTTACCGCGTGCATGAAACGCCGGACAAGGAGAAGATAGCGGACGTAAACGCGTTTTTACAGACGCTTGGGTATGGCATACGCAACATGAGCACATTGCAGCCCCGCTCCATACAGCGCGTGCTTGCTGCGGCCCAGGGCACGAAAGAGGAAAATATCATCAGCAAAGTGGTTTTGCGCGCCATGCAAAAAGCGCGTTACAGCGAACGCTGCCTGGGGCATTTTGGCCTTGCCGCTACGCGATATTGCCATTTTACCTCGCCTATACGCCGTTATCCGGATTTAATGGGGCACCGCATCATCAAGCTCATGCTGCATGGCGGGCTGAACGAAAAGCAAACGGCAAAGCTCAACGAGCGTTTGCCTTCCATAGCGGAACACTGCAGCCTGCGCGAGCGTGGCGCCGATGAAGCGGAACGCGCGGTAGATGATCTGAAAAAATGCGAATATATGAAGAGCAGGATCGGCGAGAACTTTGAAGGGATTATATCCGGCGTAACATCTTTTGGTTTTTTCGTAGAGCTAAGCAATACGGTGGAAGGACTTGTGCGCGCCAACGCGCTGGACGATGACTACTATCTGTTTGAAGAAAAGAACTACCGTATGGTAGGCCGCAGCCACGGGCGGGTATTTCGGCTTGGCGATACTGTGCGGGTGCGCGTGGCTTCTGTGCACCTGGATACGAGGAATATAGACTTCGAACTGGAACAAGACGGCGGGGCGGACAGGCGCGGCGAAAAAAAGCGCAATACGCCCAAAGAGAAAGAAGGCCGGGACGAGCAAAAAGGGCAGGATGGCCGGGGCAAGAGGGGCGCACACAAGACCTATTATAAGCACGGCACTTTGGAGAACGCGACGGCATCCGCCCGGGGCAAAGCGCATAAAAAGCCCGGCATACCAGCAAAAAAGCATGGTACGCCGGTCAAAGTAAAAACAGACTAAGATTGGGCTGGCTAGACGTAAACGATATCTATGCTGCCAAACTGCGACGTGCCGTGCAGGCGCAGCTGCTGATCCTCCTGTGCGGAACGGTTTTCACGGCTCCGCACGGAGCCGAGGCTGGCTACGATATCTTCGCGTACCGTCCAGATGCTTGGCACGTACAGCGTTACGCCCGAAAACGTGGAGTGTATCGTAACGTCTGCGCCGTTTGGGCTTAGATGGGCCTGATCGAAGTATATCTTCATGCTGCCGAACGTGCACACGAATTCCGCCCGTTCCAGGCTGTCCGCATGCAGGTATTTGACGCTTGCGCCAAACGTTACCCGGCTCGTGGTGACATTTTCGTTCAGGTCTTCAACGGTTTCGTGATGCGGATTTACTTCGCCATCCACCCATTCGCCATAGTTGCCATATTTGTCGCAATGCGGGCCATAATGCTGTTCGCGTAATTGGCGGCGTTTGTCTTTGAACAGCAGGCTGAGGCCGATGCTGGCAAGGACGGCTGAGCCAACCATAGCCCAGGGTGAAATGAAGCGGATATTCAGCTGATGACTAAACAACGCCAGTATAACGGCAAGCGGCACAAGCATTCCAAAAAATTCCATATACGGGATGCTGCCGACGATAATGGCCAGCATGAATATGCTGATGGTAAGCCGAACCCAACTTAAATTTGGCAGAAGGCCGATCTGGCTGGCTATGACGAGCCCGGCCGCCAGCAGAAAGAATATGCCCCATAACCAGGTTGCCTTGTTTTGTTTTTTCATGATTTGCTCCTTTCTTCTTCCAGCCTCTGTTTGCATTCTTTATAGTAAAGGCGGGACAGGTACACCTGCTTGTGGCTGTTTGCAAATTGTACCAGGCTTGCTGAGGTAAGATTCTTTTGTATCGAATAAATATGCAGCACATTCAGCATGGTGCCCTTGGAAACGCGTATAAACTGCCGCGGCAGTATCTGCTCCAACTCATATAGGCGCCGGCGTATCAAAAACACGTCTTTTGCGGTATGCGCATAGAGCTTATCGCCCTCTGTTTCAAAAAACAGCACATCGCTGATTGGAAAGAAAAATTCTTCGTCTTGCTTGTAAAACACCAGAGAGGGGCGGGGGGCCGCTTCGCTTTGAATAAGCTGTTCCAGGCGGCGCAAACGGTCATCCGCTTGCCGGCAGCGAATGATAACTTCATCTTCTGAAAGTTCGCTTACGATTTCAATGCGAATTTTCAAGCAGGTGCTCCTTTTGCGCCGCAGAGCGGCAGTTTTTGCGGCAGGCATTGCCGATGTTTGCGCTGCGAGTGGTATGCCTGTATTATAGATGCGCGCGTGCAGGAAGAAAAGCGCTTTTCGGTAAGAAGTGACTTTCCGGGGGCAAGTGGTAGGAAAAGGCCGATAAAAACAGCTTCGCGCAAGATACAGCGAAGCTGAATGCGGGGGTAAAGGCATGCTTTGGGATACGGACAATGGGGCGTAGTCCCGCGCCATACGAAGGGGTTAACCCTCTTGACGGAGCTTTCATTTAGCCGGACTTGCCGGAGTGTCAGTTGTCGTAAGAGGTAGGCACAAAGACGGCATCGCCGTTTTCCATGGACCAATCGCCCGCGACACCGCCATGAGCGGCACCAAGTTCCAAGTGCAGCATTGCGATGCCGCAGTCCAGCTTGCCAAAGCCATAGTTGCTGCTGGTGTTCATGATGCGGATGTTTTCCGCTTCCACGAGGAACTTCCAGGGCTGGGCGTTTGTGGCGGAGGGCGCGCGCCGTGCGCATTCCAGCGCATGCTGCTGCCATTCCGGCAGCGATTGCAGCTGTTCCTGATTCAGTCCGGTCAGCTTATTGAGCGGTTTGCGTGCTCGTGCGGCATATGATTCGGCGGGTATGCCTATGGGCGTGATGCAGGTGAGCGTTTCATCCTTCTGCATGTCGATGGCGGCGGCGACGGCCTTTTTGTTATAGATGCCGAGCCAGCAAGTGCCAAAGCCACGCGCCGTACATTCGAGTATGAATGTTTCGCCCAGGTACCCTACGGAAAACGGCTCCGCGTTTTTGCTGAGGAAGGCCGCAAACAGGCCGGTGCCTTTTACTTTGCCGGAGCCCATCAAAATGGGCGCAAAGGCCTTTTCGCTATAGCCGATCACGATGCGTACATTATGCGCGCTCAGTTTGCGGGCCTCTTCACGCAGTGATTCCAGCTCCTCTTCGTTTGGTTCTTCTTTGTATTTGCGCACGGCGAACCGCTGCGCCGTGGCCGCATACCAGCGTTCCATCGTAAAAGCCATTGTGTGTACCCCCCAAATGCATGTTTTAGCAGTGTAATACTTTGGTCAAATATTGGCCGGTGTAGCTATGGGCCGCCGCCGCTACATCTTCGGGCGTACCCATGGCGACTACCAGCCCTCCGCGGTCGCCGCCTTCCGGCCCCATGTCTATGATGTAATCCGCGGTTTTTATCACGTCTAAATTATGCTCGATTACCAAAACGGAACTGCCGCCCTGGCAAAGCCGCTGTAATATCTCCAGCAGGCGTTCCACGTCCGCCATGTGCAAGCCGGTCGTCGGTTCATCCAGCACGTATAAGGTGCGGCCCGTATCGCGGCGTGAAAGTTCGGTGGCCAATTTCACGCGCTGCGCTTCGCCGCCGGAAAGCTGTGTGCTCGGCTGCCCCAGCCGTACATACCCAAGCCCCACGTCGAAAAGCGTTTGCAGCTTTCTTTGTATCTTCGGAATGGGCGCAAAAAATTGCAGCGCTTCTTCTACCGTCATGTTCAGCACATCGTATATCGTTTTGCCTTTATAACGCACTTCCAGCGTTTCGCGGTTGTAGCGTTTGCCGTTGCACACCTCGCAAGGGACATAAACATCCGGCAGGAAGTGCATTTCGATTTTGATGATGCCGTCGCCCCGGCACGCTTCGCAGCGCCCGCCTTTTACGTTGAAACTGAACCGCCCGTTTGTGTAGCCGCGCATTTTCGCGTCGGGAGTTAAAGCAAATACTTCCCGCACCAGATCGAACAAGCCTGTATAGGTGGCCGGATTGGAGCGCGGCGTGCGGCCGATGGGGCTTTGGTCGATGTCTATGATTTTATCGAGATGCTCGATGCCGGTGATACCGTCGCAATCTCCGGGGTGTGTACGCGCGCGGTTGAGATCGCGCAGAAGCATTTTTTTGATGAGCTCGTTTACAAGCGAAGACTTGCCGGAACCAGAAACGCCAGTGACGCAAGTGAATACGCCCAGCGGAACTTCCACGTCAATGTTTTTGAGGTTGTGCGCGCGCGCGCCGGCCACGCGCAGCCATTTTCCGTTAAGCGGGCGGCGCGCTTTCGGTACGGGAATTTTGCGTTGACCGCTTAAAAATTGGCCGGTGATGGAGTTTTCACACTGGATGATATCGTCCACGCTGCCGCTTGCGATGATGTGGCCGCCGTGTTCACCCGCGCCCGGGCCGATATCCACCAAATAATCCGCGGCGCGCATGGTTTCCTCGTCGTGCTCCACTACG
>JAVBPK010000099.1:0-11042 GCA_031549625.1 Eubacteriales bacterium | reverse complement strand
TTGTAAAATGTTTGCCTGTACCCGCGTGAAGAAAGCACGGAACCAAGGACGCCCAAAGAAAAATTGTTTTCAGAATCGGTCGTGCCCATCTTCAGCACGTTGAATATCGGCAAAAGAATAAATATAAACAGCAAAACGAATATCAGGATAATCGTGAGCAACAGCATGGGCTGCCGGAGCAGCATGGAAAAATCATTGCGCCCCGAAAGGTGGTTCAACGGTTTGTTGGCGCTGTTGCTCTTTGCCTTGGTATTCATACGGAGCTCCCCCCAATCTTTGGATGGATATGCGGCAAATAGCGCGGCTTGGCAATTGTGGATATTCCGCGGGCCATGCGCTATGGCCCGCGGAATATATGAGAGGAGGCAAGTCGGCTGTCCGCTGCAGATGCTTGTGCCTATAGCGCGGCATAAGCATCCGTTCAGGCTAAAACCAGACGACTATTCTTTCAGGTTGGAAGCGCTGTCGATCTGTTCGCCAAATTTGGCAACGAGATCCTTCTTGTTGTTTCCGGCCCAAACCGCGTCATAATCGATGATGGGCAGCTGATCGAGCTTCATCAGGCCGTCCGTGATTTTCGCGTTCACGTTGACAGGCAGGCGGTTGCTGGCGGAGTCGATATAAAGTTCCTGGCCGCGCACGCTCATGCACCAATCGATGAATATCTTTGCGTTTTCCTGCTCTTCGGGGAAGCCGTTTTTGATAAGCGCAACGCCGCCTACTTCAAATCCGGTGCCTTCAGAGGGGAAGCTTAGCTCCACGGGGTACCCTTCCATGGCGGGCTTCAGGCCGTCGTGCGAGAAGGTGATGGCGATAGCGGCTTCGCCGAGCCCAACTTCCATCGGTGGCGCGGCGCCTGCCTTGGTGTACTGGCGTACGTTCTTGTTCAGCTCCTTCAGGTAATTCCAGGCTTCATCCGAGTCGCCGTACAGCTGGATGATTGTCGCAAGAACGGTGTAGGATGTGCCGGATGTGGAGGGATGCGCCATGGAAACCTGGCCCTTAAATTCCGGCTTAATCAGGTCCTGCCAGGATTTCGGGTATTCCAGATTGTTTTCTTTAAACCAGTCGCGGTTGCAGGCAAAGGCGATAGCGCCCACATAGATGGGGTTCCAAACGCCTTCCGCGTCGCGGTATTGTTCCGGTACATTGGATACTTCGGCAGACTGGTAAGGTTCCAGCAGGCCTTCCTTGTTGGCGGCGATGTAAGTATCGCTGGAGCCGCCATGCATGATGGATGCTTGCGGATTGTCTTTTTCGGCGGCAATGCGCGCCATCATCTCGCCTGCGGAAAGGCGGACGTAATTGATTTTGATGCCGGTATCCGCTTCAAAGGCCTGGAAATACGTCGGCACTTCGGCATCGGGCATAGCTGTGTATAAGGTGAGTTCCTTGTAAGCGGGCGCTGCGGGAGCGGCGGGTGTCGCTGCCGCAGGCGCTGCCGGTGCCGCGGGTGCGGTGGATGCTGCCGGTGCCGCGGGCGGGGGCGTCGGCGCGGGGGCTGCCGGCTGGCAGCCAAACAGGGTGGCGGCCATCAGGAGGACAGCCATGAGCAGAGCAAAACGATTTTTCATGTTATCCCTCATTTCTGTATAATAGTTGGCGCACAGGCCAAATAGGAGCGGGAAAGCGGAAAACCGGATGTTACGGGTAAAGCAAAAGAATGTGCAAAAAGAAAGTATTAAATAAAAAAGAAGGGCGCCGCTGGCCGGTAATGGGGGGCAAGTAGAATGAATCCACCATGTAATAAAAAAAGTATACGCCAATAAGGCAGGCAAAAAAAGAAACGTCTTTATCGAATTATTTCTATAAAAACATTGGAAAATAATGGAAAATTAAATTTTTACGATAAGAAATCAGTATTATTCGGATGAATTGCGAAAATCGCGGGGCGATAGTCCGAAGGACTTTTTAAAAAGATAGCGAAAATAATTGCTGTCATTATAGCCAAGCCGGTAGGCGATTTCTGTGGAAGACAGATCGGTGGTTTGCAGGAGCCTTTTTGCTTCTTCCATGCGTACGCGCGTTAAAAAGCCGATAAATGTCTCACCCGTGTTTTGTGAAAAGACCGTGCTGAAATGGTTGGCGCTAAAGCCCGTATAGGAAGCGACGGTATTGAGAGAGAGCGAAGAATCGGAATAATTGTCGTGAATATATGTTTTTGCGCGGGCGATAATATCGCCATATTTCTGTGTGCCGCCCGCCTGCTCATTGTGGTCGATGAGGCGGGTGAGTATGCTTTCGGCTATGCGTTTAAGCTCGTCCGCATCGGAAGCGGCGCGCAATAGCGCTGCGGGCCTGGTTAGTTCAGGGAACAGCCCTTTAGGCTCGTTGCCGGCTGCGCCTGTAATGCGCGCGGCCTCTATCAAAAGGTCCATAATGCGGTAATAGCCGTACAGCAGGCTGTTGATATCTTCGGTCATGCCGTCAAAAAGCTGCTCCATAAGCAGGGGTATATCTTCGCGGCTGGCGTATCGCAATTTTCTTGCGATAGAGTCATCCTGCGAGGCGGCCATATACAGCAAATTATCCTTTTCAAAATCGGAGCAATCCAATATAGCGCCGTCGGGCAGTCCTGGCAAGCGGCGTATAAGCTCGCGTGCCGCCCGGTAAGAGCCGGCGATGCCGGTTATCCGTTCCGCCACAGGGCCAATGCACGTGCTGGTATGTACGGAAAGCGTGCGCATCAGTTCGTCGCGCACGGAGATGGCGATTTCATACATGGCATGTTCGAGCTCCGAAGCTTCGTCGCCCTTGGCTATCAAAATTAGCCTGTCTCTGCCGCGCAGGCACCAAAGCGCGTCGTCGCGGTCGGCAAGCAATGTATCCACGGCGGCGCGTAGTTGTATGGGCGCCTGCGGCACCGCGTGTTCATAGTGAAGTTCCATTTCCGCGGTCATATATAGCTTGGAGGAAAGCGCCACATGAAAGCGCTCCGCCCTCTCCAGGGCTTCGGGGGCGGCAAGAGAGCCTGTCAAAAGCTCGTCGAAAAAGCCGTCGCGCAGCTGCAGAGTTTCTTGATATTGGAGCGTTTGGCCTTGGGTGAGCAAAGCGGTATTGTTTTGATCCTGTTCGATCCGGTCCGCGATTTTATCGAGCGCTGTAAGCAGTTGTGTGACGCGTATGGGCTTCAGTAAGTACTCGTCCACACCTATGGAAATGGCCTGCTTGGCAAAATCAAATTCATCATGCCCGCTTACGATGATGATCTTCGTGCGTGGCATGGCGCGTTTAACGGCGCGTGAAAGCGCCAGCCCATCCATGAAAGGCATCTTGATATCGGTGATAAGGATATCGGGCTTTAATTCCAGTATGGCCGAAAAGGCCATCTCCCCGTCAGCAGCCTCGCCCGCCAGCGTATAGCGGCCTGTAGCGTCCAGGTTCGCGCGGATTCCATCGCGTATAATAGCCTCGTCTTCCGCCACAAATACTTGGTATGTCATGTTGGTTCGCTTCCTCGCTCCGGCAGCGAAAAGGATATGTTCGTGCCGCAGCCATATTCGCTTTCTATGAGTAGATCGGCAGCGCCGTAAAAAACGCGCAGACGGCGGTTTACGTTATACAATCCATAGCCGGAAGTCTCCGGCAGTTGTTCCGCGCACACATCCGCGCGAAGTCTTTGCAATGTGTCGGGCGTCATGCCCATTCCATTGTCAGTCACGGTAAAATGCAGGCTGTCGTCAGACGATACGCGGCCTAAGATAGTGATCTGGCCGCCGCCCCGTTTGTTCTTAATGCCGTGATACAAAGCGTTTTCTACGAGCGGCTGCAGGAGCAGCTTCAGCATATGGTGCTGCTCCATGGCGGGGTCGATATCGATTTCATAGTGCAGGATGTCTTTATAGCGGATGCTTTGTATAACGAGGTAATCCCGCACATGCTGCACTTCTTCGCGCACGGTGATGAACTCGCGCCCGCGGCTTAACGCGATGCGGCAAAAATGTGAAAACGCAAGCGTAACGGATATCACTTCTTCGTTGTGCCCGCCTTCGGCCAGCCACACGATTGTGTCAAACGTGTTGTAAAGAAAGTGCGGGGCAATTTGGGCTTGCAGGGCACGCAATTCTGCTTTTTGCAAATTGCGCTGCTCTTCGATGCTGCGGTCCAGCAGCATGCGTATGCGCCCGGCCATCAAATTGATGCTGTCCGCCAGCTTGTTTAGTTCCTCCGGGCCCGGCGGAGGCACTTCCGTGGCAAGGTCGCCCTCCAAAATACGGTCCGCCATGGCGGCAAGTTCCAGATTGGGGCGGTTTACCGCCTCTTTTAGCAAACGGTACGCCTCAAACGCGATGGAAATAACAGCGAGCGAAAGCAAGGCTAGCAGCACCATGATAAAGAGGGAAGTGCGCTGCATATCTTCGTTTGCGCGCGCAATGCCCGCAATCTGCGCGTAAGCAAATTCGCGCAGCACATTATACAGACTGTTGGAAACCTTGTTTATTTCCGAAAGCGTCATTTGCCGGTAAGAAACGGGCGTGCCGTTTTCGCATTGCTCTCCCAAACGTTCCGCGTAACCGCGCAGCGTTTCGTTTGCGCGTAGCGCCGCTGCGATCAGCGCGTGACCCTCGTCGTCCCGCATGGTATTGTCGTATAGCGTAGACAGGTCGCGCTGTATGCTGTCGATCATGTCATAAATATCACTGGACTCAAATTCCTGCCTGCCCGCTACGATGTACCAGCACTCGCGGTAATCACGCTCTTGCGCCACCTGGCTCAATGTGTTCGCGAATTCAATGTTGCTGATCTGCTGCCCGTATTCGCTTATAATCTGGCGCATATAAAGCAAATTGATAATGGAAGTGCCTAAAAAACAGCTGATAATAATTACAAAAGCCAGCTTTAATAGGTCGCGGATGCTTTTTGCGTGAAAGAATTGATAAAATGAAATTTTCCTCACATCAGTACCCTCGCGGCGGCAAAGGCGAAGCAATATCTTCGGCTGTAAACACATCAAACGGTGTAACGACCTCTATGGGAAGCGTGGAGGGCGGGCCGTTCAGCAATGTGGAAATGGTGTTTATGACCGCTTCACCAATGTACGGACTGGTTTCTATTTCACAATTGATTTTACCTTCGCTTAGATAATCCATAGCCTGTTGCTGCGCGTCAAAGCTGATGATAAGAATATCCTTGCCGGGCTGTACGCCCAGCTTTTCCATGGAGGCGATCGCGCCAAATGTCATGGCATCGTTGTAGGAGATCAGAACATCCGGAATATCGGTGTATCGCAAATAGATCTCGAATGTCTCTTTGGCTTTGGAATACATCAGGTCGCAGCTGAGCGAGTAAAAAAGATCATATTTTGGGCTTTTGTTGAATTCGGTACGAATCCCGCGGCTGCGTTCCGTAGAGGAAGAAGAGCCCACCGTACCGGTTACTTCCATGATTTGCACAGCGCCGGGGTGGCGGGGAAATGCTTGTTTGATAAATTGAGCGGCTGCTTTCCCCTGCGCTTCGTAGTCCGTGCAGATGGTAGCGGCAATCATGCCGTCAAGATTTGTTTTGATACGCCGTTCAAACAGGATAACAGGAATGCCTGCGGAATGGGTCTCACTGAGCACATTATCCCATCCGGACATTACCACCGGAGAAAAAACGATCGCGTCCACCTGGTATGTAATCAACGTGCGGATGGCCTGTATCTGGCTTTCCTGTGTACGATCCGTTTCCAGCGTGATAAGCTGCATATTATGCATGGAGGCGGCGTCGGAGAGGGAGGCATATACTTTGTCGCGCCAGGGGCTCTCGCTCAATATTTGCACAACGCCAACCACGGCGGCGGGCGGGCCGTCCTCGTCCGGTTGTGTGTGTTTGGGAAGCAACGCAAGCACAACCGCAATAATGGCGGCAACACCCAAAAGGGCAGGGATCAGCTTTTTCAAATGCATCATCCTTCCTTTGGTTGCTTATGAAGATATCGGGCGGTGTAGTGGCAAGGGGAAGTGCGGGGGCGTTTATATTATACGCGAACGCCTGCCGCCACGAGCGCTTTTTCCAGTTCTTGAAAATCGCCGCGGAATACCATGCCGTCAAATCCAAGCGCCAGCGCAGCCTCTACATTGTTGTGCATATCATCCACAAAAAAGCATTCGTTATTGACAAGGGAATATCTTTCGAGCAGCGCGTCATAGATACGGTGATCCGGCTTCAAAAGGTGCAGCTCCGCCGAAATGATCTTGCCGTCAAACCATTGCAGCACAGGAAGGCGCTTGAAAAATTCATATACATTGAAGCCCGCGTTGGAAAGCAAATATATGCCATATCCGTTTTCTTTCATGCGGCGGATGAGCGGTTCGGCTTCCGCATAAACTTCAAAATCATCATACCAGCACACGATCAGCTCGCTTACTTTCTCGTGGAGCCGTGCGGGAACGCGTTGGCAAATAGAGGCGGCGGCTTCTTCGATTGTGATGGTGCCGCGGTCAAGCCGCATCCATTCGATGGAACAAAAAACTTCCCGATACAGCAACGTTGCGTCGTTTGCGTCGGGCACACGCTTGGCGGCGGAGGCTACGGCGTCATGTTTTGCCAAAACATTTCCCATATCAAATACGATGGATTTTATCATGCAGGCTTCCTTTCATGTTGAAATAATATGATATATATTATACAACAGTGCATAGTTAATGTACAACCATGGTTCGCTCAAATCAACCCGGCCACAAAAACAGGCTATTGCAGGGCGGCGTAAGCGGCCTGCGCCGCCATGCGGCCCGAACCAAATGCCCATTGCAGGTTCATGCCGGAAACGTTTGTATACGCTTTGCCGTCCATGATGTTTCCCATGGAGTCGGCTCCGGCCGCATAAAGGCCGGGCATCAGTTTGCCGTTTATGTCCATCACTTGCATATTGGCATCCACTTCCACGCCGCCGATGGCGTTATATATGACGGCTGTACCCTTTAGTGCATAGTAGGGGCCGGATTGCAGCATGTTTAGTGTAGAAACGGTCTTGCCAAACGCCGTGTCGGAGCCGGCCTCGCACATGGCGTTGTATGTTTGCACGGTGTTTGTAAGTATCGCGCTGTCGGCGCCAAGGGCGTCGGCGAGGGCATTCAGAGTATCCGCCTTCAGCGCAAGCTCCTGTGAAACGGCGGCGTCGAGCACCGCCTGGATATTTTGCAGGGGAATATCCCGCGCAAGCGATACGTTTTCAAAGCTGAACGCGGTGGGATCGTAGGCCTGCCCAACGGCAATTGTACCATAATCACGCATGTCATCAACCTGATCCTGCGAAAACAACACATAGAATGTGGAGCCTTGGGCGGCGTGCATAACGGAGCCACGCGTCATATCCTTATCCTGAATTTCTTCGTTCATAAAGCGCTCGCCTTTGTTGTTGATATGCAAAAGCGCCGCCGTGGTCACGAGCGTATGCGGGATTGCCCGGTCAAACGCAGCAAAGCCGCTGGGCGTTCGGGGTACGCCGATGGCGTGGCTGCATACGGTAGAGGCATTGTATTCTTGCGCGCCCGCGGCCAGCATCATGGTCAGGCCGGAGCCGTCGTTTTGCTTCAGGCCGAGCAGTTTATAGGCGGCGCCAAGCTGCTGTTGCATCAGGGTATCGTTGCCGCCAAAGCTGCCCGTGGCCATGATAACGGCTTTGGCGCGTATGGTATAGGTTGTGCCGTCGTATCGCATGGCTTTCACGCCGGTAATCGCCCCTGAAGGCGCTTGCATAAGCTCCGTGGCCGTGGTTTCGGTTAGGATGGTGGGTACGTCTTGTGTGAGCGACGTAAAAAATTCCTGAACAGCAAGCCCGGTATAAGGCAAATGCGTATAGGCCATCAGCCGCCCCGGCCCGCCATGCGTTTCGGCAAATGCGGATGTATCCGGCTGCATGCGCACGCCCTTTTCGTTCAGCCAGTCGATGGTATCGCCGGAAGTATTCAAAAGCTTTCGGAAAAGCTCGCCCTTTATGGACCAATGCATGAGCAAATCATATTCCTCATAGAATTTGTCGATATCTTCGCGGTATCCCGCGGATAGTTGCTGGGAGGAATTCAGGCTCATGGGCCCGGCGGAAAGCGCGCCGGTTCCGCCCAGGCGCGCCGATTTTTCCACGAGTATGACAGAAGCGCCCAATTCCACGGCTTGTGCGGCGGCGGTGCAGCCGGCGGTGCCTCCGCCGACAACGACAATATCACAGGCAAGCTCTTCCTGCGCTGCGCTTTTTTGTGGCGCTTCGCAAAACGCAAAGTCGGGCGCGCCCGCAAAGGAAATAGCGCGGCGTATAGCCAAAAGCGCGCCATGGCTGGAGGCGGTGGCCCCGGTGATGGCGTCCACCGCAAGCGACTGCGCTTCTATGATGCGTGCGGGCAAAAGCGTTGCTACGCCGGAAAATATCTGGTCGTTTTCGCGGCAGGAGACGCAAAGCAAATTAAAAAGCGGGTGATCCTCGTTAATAAGCGAGTCGGGATTGGTCATGTTTACAAGCTGTATGTCCGTAATGGCGTTCTCCGTAACGGTGACGGTGGCCTGAATGATGCCCGCATATCCGGGCGCGGTATCGGAATATGTGCTTGGCGCCATGTGAAAGGCGGTTTGTGTTGCGCGGGCCTTTTGCCGTGCCTGTTGCAGGGCGGAAAAAACAGCCTGGCTTGTGAAGGTGGCGCCGGAAACGCCATCCACGCGGCTGCCTTGTGCCGCAAGCAGCAAAGCCGGCAGCTCATCGATTGCGCGTGAGCCTACGCCAATGGTTTCGGCTTCGCCCTGCGCTTCTATAGAAAGAATGCGCTCGGCATCCACGGTTATGCGCACAGTAACGGGGCCGCCATATCCTTTGGCCTGTGCAGAATAGTCGCCGGGCAAATACGCGTCGGCTGCGGGCGCGGCGGCAGGGGTGGGCGCAGAGGAAGAGGCGGGAGGGGGCGTCGGTTTCACAGTGGCTGCCGGAGTGCTTTTGGGGGTAAGAGCGGGGGTGGATTCGGGCAGCGCTGTGGGCGCGGGCGGCGCTGTGGGCGCAGGGCCGAAAGGCGTAGGGGGAATGGGCGCGGTAAGGTATGGGTGATAGGCGCCCTCCTGTACGCATGCGGTCAGGGAACACAAGATAATAAGAAAGCAAACAAACAGGTGAAAAGCTCGTTTCATAGTTGTCTCCTTTTATGATGGAAGCAAGGCTGGCAGGAAGTAAGCTTAAAAGGATATATGCTTATCATAACAACATGTCGGACGGCCTGTAAAGCAAATGCGAAAAAAGAAGTATGTATTTAGGGAAAGGCACCATCGTTCCCGCAAAAGATCGCTCCATAAAAAAAGGACGCTGAGGCCAGGGTGATGCCGGCGAAGCGTCCTTTTTTTGTAGGTGAATGCATGCAAAGGCGTACTAAAAGCCAGAATTTTTTAAATGTCTAAACGGCCTGCGGTCGCGGCTGTATGGAGCGCACTTGTGTGGTAAGCGTTACGCCGCCGTCCAGGCATATTTGGGTAAATTTTTGTTGTATGCGCATAAGCGCCACGCTGATGCTTATCTCGCTTGAAGAGGGCAAGAGGAGCAGCAATTGCGTGTTAGAGTGCTGGGTAATGACGTCGGATTTGCGCAAAGCGATCATGCACGCGCGCTTGAGGGTGGACATAGCCTGAAACATTTCCTGATCGCTCAGTTCGCGGCTATGCGCCACAATGGTATACATCACCAGCATGCAAGGGGCCTGGTCGCGGCGGTTTTTGCGTTCCTGCAGCTGGAAAATCTGGCGAAATACGTCCATGTCGCAAAACATGGGGCCTGCGGTGGCGGAAGCGGAGCGCAAATCATCCAGCACCATGCTGATATCCGGCCGCTGCGGTTGGGAAACGGAATTGATCGTTTGACCGGCGGCCTTCAGTTCCTCGGAAGGTTCCACATCCAGTTCCTTTTTCAGCAGCGCCGCGATGCTTTTATAATGCGTCAGGGCGCCGTAGCGGTTGCCTTGGGCGAGCATGGCGCGTATCATCATAGCGTGAAAATGCTCATCAAACATATTATGCTGCGTTGCGCTGGAGCAGGTTTCTATCACGTCGGCATATCTGTGATGGCTAAAGAGCATATTGACATATGTATTGATGCAGTCGAAATACAAGCGGCGGTAATAAGCCGTAAACGGTTCCACCCATTTTTCATCCGCAATATCTTCCATATAGTTGCCGATATACAGGTCCAAAATGCGGCGCGCCGCCTTCTCAAGCTCGGCGTCCTCCAGGCCGCTTTTGATTTTTGCGGCAAGCTGCTCAAACTCTATCGCATCCACATACACGGCGGCGTTGTTGTTCCAGCCGTAGGCGCGATGCTGCGAGAGAATATATGCTTCGCCGTATTCATCCGTTTCGGGCAGCTGCTTGCGCAGCCGGTAGATCAGGTTTTGCAAGGCTTTGCGTGGGTTGATAACGTCGTCCTCCTGCCAAAGCACATCGATGAGCGTGTCAGATGTAATGAACTTGCCGCGATTGGCAAGGAAGTAGCGAAACAGCAGCCAAAGGCTATCGGCGCGAGGCGACAGGCTGCTCAGCACTTTAGAATCGTATTCCGCGAGAAAACCGCCGAAGAGGGTTACGGAAAGCATAGGTCCTTCCTGGTTCATAGATTGCTCCCTTCAATAGTAGGCAATGGGATGGGTGGTGGTAGCGCATTCGTACCCAAAGTGCGGAAGGTTTGCGGCCTCGGCAGTGTAGAAGCGGGCACGATGTAATCTACATATTATGCTTACCATCATTTCAGGCAATTGAAACCGAAAAAGAGGGGGCGGATATATGAAATTTATTTGGAAAGGCAGAACTATTCTGCGTTTCGGCCAAAAAACAAAGGCTCTACACTAAAGATTGGGGTAACGTAAAGAAAAAGAAGCATGAAGCTTCAAAATCTTGTAGACTAAAGTTGCAAACAAAGAAACTACAAGAAGGAGAAAGCTCATGCTTCAACCCAATTTTATCTCAAAATTACTGGATATGGAACATCTGATTGTAGAAAATGTTGAACAATATGCGAACCAGGTGGTGTTGCATGTCCGGATGGAACGGCGTATCAGTGAGTGTCCGGCATGCCGGACACTCACTGATACAATCCACGA
>JAVBPK010000073.1:0-17366 GCA_031549625.1 Eubacteriales bacterium | reverse complement strand
ATATTGCGTGCGGCAAGGGAACAGTTTTGTTGCTCATCGCATGTAAAAGCGGTTAAAATAATAAATGAGCTCGTTTTAATATTAATGAAGGGGGTGAACGCCTTGCATTCTATCATAGAAGAAATTGCTGGCGTGGAGGTTCAGGCGGCCCAGATACGGCAAGACGCGATCGTTGCGGCGCGTGAAACTGTCGCTGCGGCGCAGGCGAAAGCGCAAGGACAGCAGACCTCGCAGGCCGAGTTTGCGCGCTCGCAGCTGCGTGAAGCTACGCAAAAAGCAGAACTGGAAGGGGAAGACGCGGCACGCGCCATATTACAAGAGCGCGCGCAGGAGACAAAAACGGCTTGCTCCAAAGCGGAGAGCAAAAAGCCGGACGCGGTTAAGTATCTTGTAGGAAGGGTTGTGAGCGGAGCATGATCGTACCCATGAAGCGGTTGACGCTTGTGGCGCTCAAAGAAGACGAGGAGCGTATCATGCAGGCGCTTCAATCGGTTTCCGCTGTGCAAATAATTGAAACCGAAGATGCATCTTTGGACGAACCTACGCTGAGCGAAGCGGAGGGCGCGGTATTACGGCTGAACAACGCGTTAAACATTATAAAGCCATATGCGAAAAAGCCGTCCATGATGCAGCCAAAGCCGGAAACAACGCTTGCCGCGCTGCAAAGCAGCGTGCCTGATGCGCTTACGCTTAGCGAACAATTAGAAGCGGCCGACCACAAAAAGGCGGCCATTCGCGCGCAAATCGAAAAAAACAATGCCCAAAATGAACAGATGGGGCCCTGGCTGGCACTGGGAAGCAAGCTTTGCGATGTGCATGAAAGCGCGCATACCGCTTTGTTCTGCGGCATGCTAAAAGCCGAGCAGACGCCAAAGCTAAGCGAAATACCAGGCTGCACAGCCGTAGAAATTTTTAGCGGCGCGAAAGAGACGGCCGTGCTGGTGCTCTGCCTCAAAGAAGAGCAGGCGGTCGTTGCGGAGTTCGTTAAAAGTCTGGACTGGACGGATGTCAACCTCCCTAACTTAGAGCTTACGCCCGCACAGGTCATCGCCGAGAACGAAAAAGCGACAAGGACTTTGCAGCAAGAGCTTACGGAGCTCGACACGCGTATGCTGGAGCTGAGCGTGAACCGCGCCGCCCTCGCCGAGGCCGCCGATGCGGCTGTGATCGAACGCGACCGCGCGCAAGCGAAGAACTTGCTTACAAAAACAAACGCGGCGTTTGCGCTGGAAGGCTGGGTACGCGCGGACGAGACAGAAAAGGTATACGCCGCCGCGCAAAGCGTGACGGAAGCATGCTTCCTAGAATTCCGTGAGCCGGACGAAACGGAGATACCGCCGTCCGTCGTGCAAAACAGTTCGAAGATCAGCCAGTACGAAGCGGTAACCAACCTGTATTCGCGCCCGGCGCCGGGCAGCATAGATGGCACGCCCTTTATGGCACCGTGGTATTTCCTGCTGTTTGGCATGATGCTCAGCGACACAGGCTACGGGATCGTGCTGTTCCTTGCCTGCCTGCTTTTCATCAAAAAGGCAAAGCCGACAGGCATGACGGGCAGCTTGGCAAAGGTTATCATGCTGGGCGGGCTTTCCACTATCGTATGGGGCTTCCTTGTCGGAACGTTTTTCGGCATGGATTGGAACGTATTGCTCTACGGAACCGCGCAGGGGCCGTTCCCGCTTATAGTAAACCCCAACACCAATCCGATCAACATGCTCATGCTTTGCTTTGGCTTAGGCGTGCTGCATATCTTCTTTGGCGTAGGCGTCAAAATGTACATGTGCTTCCGCGATGGGGACTGGCAGTCCGCCATATTCGATAATTTCAGCTGGGTGCTCATCGTGTTTGGCCTTATCCTATTCGCGGCGCTGCCCGCCATCAAGACAGTCGGCATGGTTATGGCGATAGTCGGCGCGGCAATGGTGCTGTTTATGAAGGGCCGAAGCAAGAAGAAGGTCGTCAGCCGCGCCGTGTCCGGCTTGGCCGGATTGTACGACGTTACTTCGTACCTTTCCGATATCCTGTCCTACGCGCGTTTGTTTGCGCTGGGTATCGCGACGGGCGTTATCGGTTCCGTGTTTAATCAGCTGGCAGGCATGATTATGAATGCGTCCACAAACCCGATTATGCGGATATTGCTATTGCTGGTCGGCATTGCGTTGCTGGTGGCACTGCATGTGTTCAACATTGGCATCAATACGCTGGGCACATTTGTACACTGCGCCAGGCTGCAATACGTAGAATTCTACGGAAAATTCTACGAGGTAGGCGGCAGGGAGTTTAAGCCGCTTGGCTACAAAACGCGCCACACCAAAGTGACGCAATCATGATCTCCCGCACATCTGTGCGAAAGCGATATGACCTTTGTTTCATTTTAAAATTACGCTTCAATTAAAAGGAGGAAACTACAATGGAATTCAATTGGGGTCCGATATTGGCGGCTCTTGGCGCAGCGCTCGCGGCAGGTCTTGCCGGAGCCGGTTCTGCTTTGGGTGTTGGAATAGCCGGACAGGCTGGCGCAGGCGTATTGTCGGAAGATCCCGACAAGTTTGGGTCGGTGCTTGTTTTGCAGCTGCTCCCGGGTACACAGGGCATTTACGGCCTATTGATTGCGTTTGTTATCGCCAGCAACGCCGGGCTTTTAAGCGCGGGCAGCACGATTACGCCCACACAGGGTTTCCAATATCTCTGCGCCGGGCTTCCGATCGCCATCGGCGGACTGATTTCCGCTATCGCCCAAGGTAAAGTTGGCGCTGCAGGCATTGGCCTGGTGGCAAAGCGTCAGGAAGAAGCCGGCAAGGCCATCATTCTCACCGTCATGGTTGAAACCTATGCGGTGCTGTCGCTGCTGATTTCCTTCCTGCTCGTTATTGGCGTAAAATAAATTGCCGGCAAGAACGAACGGTACATTCCGGATGAAGAACGAATGGCCGCCGGCGCTTGCGGCGCTGGTGGACGACAACTGGCCGTTTGGCCCAATAACCGTACTGGAGTGAATATTATGGCGAATGAACAAAACGAGGGCGCAAAGAAACTAGCCGAGCGCATTTTGGAAGCCGCCCGCGCGGACGCCAACGATACGGCCAAGGCGGCGGCAGCGGAATGCGGCGAGATCGCCGCGGCTTTTGAAAAGCGGCTGGAACAATCCGCGCAGGGTTTTGAAAAGCAACGCGCCGATGCCGTGCGCGCCATATTGGAGCGCAGCCGCACAAACGCGGAACTGTCCGCGCGCAAGGAAGCGCTGCAAGCGCGCCGCGCGGTGCTGGACAGCGTGTTTGACGAGGCGTACAAAGAACTATGCGCGCGCAGCGACGCGGACAAAGCGGCGCTATACCGCCGCTGCCTGGAAAACGAGGCGGAAGGCGGCGAAACAGTGATCGCCGCGAAAGCGGATCAGGCACAATTGAAAAAAATAGTGGAGGATGTTTCTGCGGGGTTGCAAAAAGCCGGTAAGAAGGCTTTGCAGTTTTCCACCGAAACGGCGGACATCGACAATGGCTTCATACTGCGAGGGGGCGCCTACGAAAAAGATTGCTCCATCAAGGCCATATTGCAAGATGCGCGCGCGGCGGAAGAACCCAACGTAGCGGCAATACTCTTCGGCTGATTGGAGGTTTGGGCGCATGCCACAGGCAAGCTACACATATGCGGTGGCGCGGATCAGAGCGCAGGAAAAAGGGCTGATCGGCCGCGACAAGATGCACAGGCTGGCAGAAGGCTCGCTGGACGACGTCATGCGCATGTTGCATGAGGCCGGTTATGGCGATATGCCGGACGCTGGCGCTGCAGATTGCGAACTGATGATTGCCAAAGAGCTCGAAAAGACCGCGCATTTTATTCAAGAGATTTCGCCGGATCCTGAAGTGACGGATATCTTCCTCATGAAGGCGGATGTGCACAACCTGAAGGCGCTGATAAAGGCGCGCCTGCTGGGAAACGCGGAAGAACCGTTCCTGCTTTCCGGCGGCGTATACGACAAAGAGATGTTGCGCGTTTCCGTGCGTGAGCACGATTACCGCGACCTTCCCAAAGCCTTTGCAGAAGCGCTAAACGCGCTGGAAAAAGAACTCGCGGTAAAAGAAGACCCGCAGCGGGTTAGCCTGGCGCTGGACAAGGCATACCACCAGCATGCACGGGACACCATACATAAAAGAGGCGGCGGGCAGGCATTCTTAAAAACCTATTTTGACGGGCTTGCGGATTTTAACAATATTCTTGCCATGCTGCGCCTGCGTGAAATGGGCGCAAGCAAGGATAGCCTGGCGATGGCTTTCCTGCCCGCGGGCGATGTGGCGCACAGCGCGCTTATCAACGCGTTTGAGCAGCCCTTCGAAACGCTTATACGCATGGTGGCCACGGGTAAGGCGGGCGCGGAAATTGCGGCCGGCCTCGCCGAGGTGCAGCGTTTGGGGTATGTCAGCGCGCTTGAAAAGGCGCGGGACGATACGCTGATCCGCCTTGTCAAGAAAAACAAATACGATGTGATGACGCTTTGGCCGGTGCTGGGCTTCCTTATGGCGCGCGAGCAAGAAGCCAGATGCATCCGCCTCATCATCACCGCGAAGCGCAACGGGCTGCCCGAGGGCGTGATCGCAGAGAGGTTGCGTGAGTTATATGGCTAATATTGGCGTTGTGGGCGACCGCGATTCGGTCTTGCTTTTCAAGGCGATCGGGCTGGACGTGTTTTTTGAAACGGAGCCCGAACAAGCAAGCCGCACGCTGAGCAGACTTGCCCGCGAAGGGTATCGCGTGTTGTTTCTTACAGAAGAATTGTACGCGCAATGCGGCGAAGCGGTATCAAAATTTAAGGCCGAACCATTTCCGGCAATCATTCCCATACCGAGCAACCAGGGCGCAACCGGGCTGGGTATGCAGGAGATCAAGAAGAACGTGGAAAAGGCGATCGGCGCCGACATCCTATTCTCAGAAGGAAGGTAAGTGGGTATGCAAGGTACAATTATAAAAGTATCCGGGCCGCTTATTGTGGCATCCGGCATGGCGGATGTACAAATGTATGATGTGGTCCGCGTGAGCGAAAAGCAACTGATCGGCGAGGTTATCGAGCTGCGCGGCGACCGCGCCAGCATTCAGGTTTATGAAGAAACAGGCGGTATCGGGCCGGGCGAGCCTGTGGAAACAACCGGCGCGCCGCTTTCTGTAGAATTGGCGCCTGGCCTGATCGAAAGCATATACGACGGTATCCAGCGTCCGCTCAACAAAATCCGCGAACAGGCGGGCGACCGTATCACACGCGGCATTGTTGTGGACCCGCTGGATCACGCAAAGCTTTGGGATTTCGTACCCACCGTGGCTGTGGGCGACGAAGTAACCGGCGGCGATATCCTTGGCACTGTGCAGGAGACGGTTTCCGTGCTGCACAAGGTCATGGTTCCGCCAAACGTGCAGGGCAAAATCACGTTCATCCATGCCGGGCAGGCAAACATTGTGCAAACCATAGCCAAGGTGCAAACCGCCAAAGGCGAAGTGGAACTGCCCATGTTGCAGCGGTGGCCCGTGCGCCGCGGACGCCCCTACGCAAAGAAATTGCCGCCTGTCGAGCCGATGATTACGGGTCAGCGCGTTATCGATACGCTGTTCCCCGTGGCAAAGGGCGGCGTGGCCGCCGTGCCGGGGCCGTTCGGTTCGGGCAAGACGGTTGTGCAGCATCAGCTGGCAAAATGGGCGGATGCCGATATCATCGTGTATGTTGGCTGTGGCGAGCGCGGCAACGAGATGACAGACGTGCTCATGGAGTTCCCGGAGCTCAAAGACCCGCGTTCGGGCCAGTCGCTCATGAAGCGTACCGTGCTCATCGCGAACACATCGGATATGCCGGTGGCGGCGCGTGAAGCCTCCATATACACAGGCATCACCATCGCGGAATATTTCCGCGATATGGGTTATAAAGTGGCAATTATGGCGGATAGCACATCCCGTTGGGCGGAAGCGCTGCGCGAGATGTCCGGCCGCCTCGAAGAAATGCCTGGTGAAGAAGGATATCCCGCCTACCTGAGCAGCCGCATGGCGGAATTCTACGAAAGAGCCGGCATTGTTGTGACATTGGGCAGCGAAGGGCGCGAAGGCGCTGTTTCCGCCATAGGCGCGGTTTCCCCGCCGGGCGGCGACATCTCCGAGCCGGTTTCGCAGGCAACGCTGCGCATTGTAAAGGTGTACTGGGGCTTGAGCTCGCGCCTTGCGTATGCGCGCCACTTCCCGGCCATCGACTGGCTGCAGTCGTATTCCCTGTACACAGACAGGCTCGAATCCTGGTTCAATGAAAACGTGAATGCGGAATGGGCGGCCATGGTGCAAAAGACCATGAACATGCTGCAGGAAGAAAGCGAACTGGAAGAGATCGTGCGCCTCGTCGGTTTGGATGCACTTTCCTTCAAAGACAGGCTGACGCTTGAAAGCGCGCGCTCTATCCGCGAAGACTATTTGCACCAGAACGCGTTCCATGAAGTGGATACATACACGTCGCCCCAAAAGCAATATCAGATGCTCAAGCTGCTGTTGGAGTATTATGACCTGGGGCTTAACGCGCTTGCCGCGGACGCGCCCTTTTCCAAGATCGTGTCGCTTCCCGTTCGTGAGGATATCGGCCGTATCAAGTATACGCCGGAAGAAGAGATGGATAAGCGGTATAAAGAAGTCTCCGCCGCGCTCAACGCACAGATGCGCGCGCTGACCGAAGGGAGTGTGCAACATGCGTAAAGAATATAGGACGATACGCGAAGTCGTTGGGCCGCTGATGCTGGTAGAGGAAGTTTCCGGCGTTAAGTACGACGAACTGGTTGAAATCCAGCAGGCAAACGGCGAAATGCGCCGCGGCAAGGTGCTGGAAGTCGAAGGTGACAAAGCGCTGTTGCAGCTGTTTGAAGGCTCGCAGGGCTTGCGCATCAGCGACAGCAAGGCGCGCTTCCTTGGCCGTTCTATCGAGCTGGATGTGGCACCGGATATGCTGGGCCGCGTTTTTGACGGAATGGGCAAGCCGATGGACGGCGGCCCCGCGCTTATCCCCACCAAAAAAGTGGATATCAACGGCGCGCCCATGAACCCGGCGGCGCGCGACTATCCTTCCGAATTTATTCAAACGGGCGTGTCGGCCATAGACGGCCTCAATACATTGGTGCGCGGGCAAAAGCTGCCTGTGTTCTCCGGCTCCGGCTTGCCGCACGCCAACCTTGCCGCGCAAATTGCGAGACAGGCGCGCGTGCTTGGCACGGATGAAAAATTCGCGGTGGTGTTCGCAGCCGTTGGCATCACATTCGAGGAAGCGGATTTCTTCACTTCCGATTTCCAAAAAACGGGCGCGATCGACCGTACCGTTACGTTTATCAACCTGGCGAACGACCCGGCTATCGAACGTATCGCTACGCCGCGTATGGCGATAACGGCAGCGGAATACCTCGCATACGATCTCGGCATGCACGTGCTCGTCATCATCACGGATATCACGAACTATGCCGAAGCGCTGCGCGAAGTTTCCGCAGCACGCAAAGAAGTGCCTGGCCGCCGTGGTTATCCCGGCTACCTGTATACCGACCTTGCAACCATGTATGAACGCGCGGGCCGTATCAAGGGCAACAACGGTTCCATCACCATGATCCCCATACTGTCCATGCCGGAAGACGACGTCACCCACCCCATACCGGACTTAACAGGCTATATCACCGAGGGCCAGATTATACTTTCGCGTGATTTGCACAGGCGCGGCCTTACGCCGCCGATCAACGTGCTGCCTTCTTTGTCCCGATTGAAGGACAAGGGTATTGGCCGCGGCAAAACGCGTGAAGATCACGCCGACACCATGAACCAACTGTTTGCCGCCTATTCCCGCGGTAAAGACGCAAAGGAGCTGGCCGTTATATTGGGCGACGCCGCCCTTTCCGATACGGATAAGCTGTATGCCAAATTCTCCGATGCGTTTGAGGAACGGTATGTGTCGCAGGGGTATTATACAAACCGTACCATCGAAGAAACGCTTACGCTGGGCTGGGAGCTGCTTTCCATACTGCCGCGCACAGAACTCAAGCGTATCCGTGACGAATACCTGAACAAATATCTCCCCAAAGAGGAGGGATAAGCTTTGGCGGCATTGCAATATAAGCCAACCCGCATGGAGCTTACCAACTTGAAGAAACGCAAGAAGGTGGCTGTGCGTGGGCATAAAATGATGAAGGATAAGCGCGATGAAATGGTGCGCCGTTTCATCATCTATGTGCGCCGCAACAAAGAATTGCGCGAAGAAGTGGAAGCCAAGCTGAGCGAGGCCATGAAAGGCTTTTTGTTAGCTCGCGCCAGCATGGGAAGCGAGGCCGTGGAAGAAGCGCTGATGTATCCCGCGCGCGCCGCCAATGTCGTAATCGGCACGCAGCATGTGCTTTCCATACAGGTGCCCACGCTTACGCTTGAACAAAGCGAAGGATTTTCATATCCGTATGGCTTTGCGACGACTTCCGCGGAACTGGACGCGGCTGTCAGGTTGCTTTCGGAGCTTATGCCGCTTCTGCTGGAATTGGCGCAAGTTGAAAAAACCTGTAACCGCCTTGCGGACGAAATAGAAAAGACGCGCCGCCGCGTAAACGCGCTGGAATATGTCATGATTCCGCAGTTTACAGAGGCTATTCGCCAGATCAAAATGAAATTGGACGAAAACGAGCGCGGGAACCTGACCCGGCTGATGAAAACAAAAGAAATGTTGGAAAACAGGACGTAAGCGGGCGTAACGCGTTGTTGCGAAAAAGGAGCGAGCGTGGAACATTATGATTACGAGCAGGAGCTAAACCGGGAAGAAACCGAGGAAGAATCCGAGGAAGAATCCTGGGAGACCATGCCAAGGCGGCAACAGGAGAAAAACCCGCTTGGAAAGAAAGCGGCGTCTGTTGCTATCCTGATATACGGCGCGTTTAACGTGTTTACCGGCGTGGCGGCGATTTTGACCGGCGTGCGGGCAGGCGGCGGCATGTATGGGCTGATGATTATGCTTTTGCCCATAGGCGCGCTTCAAATCGTTTCGGGCGTGATGCTTTGGCGCCTTGCGAAAGCGCAGACCGCCGCGCTTGTGGTACGCTGCAAGACACTGGGTTTGGTTATGCTGCTGGCGACGGTGGCATACATCATTCCAAACTTTTTGCTGCGCGGCTTTGTTTGGGGTACGGTTACAGGCCCCATACTCTCTATTATGTACCTGGCCGCGCAAAGCAAATAACTGAGTGCGGGGATGGGTTTCCCAAGGACGCGCGGCAGCAATCTATACCGTTCCCTGTTCTCAATGCCAATCAACAACAAAAGCGGCTCAGCGCCGCTTTTTTGTTGTATAAAAATAGGTTTTTGTTACATTTCGATGGAGCCTGTGGTGCGAGGGAAGGGTGCGACATCGCGGATGTTTGAAACGCCGGTGAGATACATGACGATGCGCTCAAAGCCCAGCCCATACCCCGCGTGATATACGCCGCCGTACTTGCGCAGGTCGAGGTACCAGGCGTATGGTTCTGTGCTCATGTTGAGCGCCTTTATGCGGCCTTCAAGCGCGTGGAGGCGCTCTTCACGCTGGCTGCCGCCTATGATTTCGCCAACACCGGGAACGAGCAGATCCATGGCGGCCACGGTTTTGCCGTCGTCGTTCATGCGCATGTAGAACGCTTTTATTTCAGCAGGATAGTCCGTGACAAACACGGGGCGCTTGTACACCTGTTCGGTCAGATAGCGTTCGTGCTCGGTTTGCAAATCGCAGCCCCAGCTGACAGGGTAGTTAAATTCCGCGCCGCTGTCCTGCAGGATTTGTACGGCTTCGGTGTATGTAACGCGGGCAAACGTGTTGTCCAACACGTTGCGGAGCCGCGTAAAGAGTTCTTTATCGATAAACTCGTTAAAAAATGCCATCTCTTCCGGGCAGCGGTCCAAAACGGTTTGGATGATGTATTTGACCATGGCTTCAGCGATTTCCATGTTGCCTTCCAGATCGCAAAACGCCATTTCAGGCTCGATCATCCAAAATTCGGCGGCATGGCGCGCCGTGTTGCTGTGTTCGGCGCGGAATGTGGGGCCAAATGTGTATACATCACCAAAAGCCAAAGCGTATGCCTCG
The DNA here is from genome assembly GCA_031549625.1 of Eubacteriales bacterium. Lineage (GTDB taxonomy): Bacteria > Bacillota > Clostridia > Christensenellales > CAG-138 > JAISXK01. Next base: position 7,276 of record JAVBPK010000073.1, on the reverse strand, counting down.
GCGTAAAGCTGGCCGCTAACCGTGAGGTTCACTTCCTGGCCAAAGAAATCTTCCGTAAAGGCAACCGCGCCGTCCTCCGTTTTCGGCACGTTGGCCAAATCCATGGATGTGACGTGGAACATCTCGCCCGCGCCTTCACAGTCGCTGCCGGTTATAATGGGCGTGTGCACGTAGACAAAACCGTTTTGCTGAAAAAATTCGTGTACGGCGGCCGCTACAACAGAACATACGCGGAATGTCGCCTGGAATGTATTCGTGCGGGGACGCAAGTGTTGAATGGTGCGCAAATATTCAAGACTATGCCGCTTTTTTTGCAGAGGATAGTCTGAGGGACACTCACCCATGATTTGGATACCGGCGGCTTTTATTTCGAAGGGCTGCGGGGCGTCCGGCGTAAGCACGAGCGTGCCGTTTACGCGGATGGCGCAACCGGTGGATAAGTTCAGTTTGCCGTTTTGCTCGTTTGCGTCGTACACGACTTGTACCGGCGAAAAACAAGAGCCGTCTGAAAGTGAGATAAAACCGGCCGTTTTGCCTTCGCGCACGGTGCGAATCCAGCCGTTTACGCTGACTTCGCCGACGTATGCGACCGGATCGGCATGCAGGTATTTAAGTTTGGTAATCATGCGGCATCCTCCTGAGAATCCTTGTTAATTCAGCATAGTATACCATAGGATGGGTCACCGCTGCAATTTTTCCGCGCAAAAGAATATTCTTTGGTTTGGCGCATGAAGCGGACAAACCTCGCATAGTTGTAGTATGAGCGCGATGGCTGTGATGCGCCGGCGCGGAGGGGAGGAAAAACGACTATGCGGCAGTACTTGCCTATGTTGATCGTGCGTACAAGCGTGTGTATAGCGGCCGTGGCGGTGAACGGTACATTTCTGGGAGAAGCTTCGCCAGGCGAGCATCTGGCACTGCCTGTGTCGCACAATGGGGATTATTATGTGGCAATTTATCCCCTGGTAAACGGGAGCTGGTATTATTACCCGGTCGTGCGCAAGCTTACGTTTGTTTCCGGCATTTTGCAAGCCCTGCAAGGTGACGATGTGGAAGCGTACGCGTGGCCGGACGGTGTGTTTGAAGTCATCATTACGCCGGGTGTATTGGAGCGGCACCATACGCATACGTTTCCGTTCACAGTGGATCGGATCGCGCTGCCGGATGGCTGCGTGGGCACGCTTTATTTTGAGAATGGGCTGCGCTTTGCTGTGGAGCAGGATTCGCGTATTCGGTATGGCACGCTGCTGGGTGACATGAAAACAGGCCATGTGACAAGGCGGGCAGATGGTTTGCTTTGCGTTGTGGCGGGCGTTGGCAGGCTGCCGGCGGAAGACATGCCTCAAGGGTATGGCGGTAAATTGCTGGTGCTGGACGCTTCCTGCCAGGAACTGCTGTGCATGGAGGGGGATGCCGTGGGCATGGAAGGGGATGCGGCGGTGTTGTTTAAACGCCTCAATACGGAACTGGGCCACGAAAGCAGGCAGGTGTTTCGTCTGAAAGACGGCGCGTTTTTGGCGGAAGCGCCGCAAATAGGCTTTTTTACGCATTCGCCCGCGGCGCCGACGCCCGGCCGCGCCATGATACGCGCGTTTTGCGATGCCGTTTGCTACGAGCTGTGGGAAGAGGCGCTTTCGTACCTGACCACTGCCTTGCGCGAAGGGCTGAACAAAGAGGTCATCCGTGATTGTCTGGGCCAGTTTGACGGCTGCCGCACGCCATTTGTGAGGGAAGACGCGGCGATCGGGCTTACGTATTCCGCGGCGCAATCTGATGCGCAACAAAGGAGGCTTGTGACGGCTGTGCGCATGTTTTCCTTTACGTTTGAGGACGGGAAGATCGATAATCTCGCGGAAGAATAAAAATTGCCACAAAGCTGCCACAACGGGTTGATGAATGAAGCTGTAATATATGGTATAGTATAAAAAGAACTGTGGCGTAAGAGTGTTTACGCGTCTGCAAAGGAGGGACAAGCGATCATGCCATATGGTTATGGATACATGTACGGGGCCGACAGCAGGCTGATAATCGCCTTAATCGCGGTTATGGTGCTGGGATTCATTGCGCAGGCGGGCGTGCAGAATACATTCAAAAAATACGCCAAGATATATCCCCGCGGCGGCTCCGCTTATCCGGGGGGCAACCTGCCCCGCGGCGGCATACCGGCAAACGAAGTGGCGCTTGAATTGCTGCGCCAGGGAAATTCCAACGCGCAGCTTACCCGCGTAAGCGGGCAGCTTACAGATCATTTCAATCCTAGAACAAATGTAGTTGGCCTCAGCGAGGCCGTGTATGACGACAGCTCCATTTCCGCGCTGGCGGTGGCCGCGCATGAAATCGGGCATGTTATGCAATATCAGGAGGGATACGGGCCGATACGCCTGCGCAACGCGGTATTGCCAGTGGCCAACTTCGGTTCACGCATCGCGCCCTTTATCGTGATTGTGGGCCTTTTCATGGGCAGCTACGATCTGGCTATTGGGGGCGTTATCCTGTTTTCCACTGTGCTGCTGTTTCAATTGGTGACATTGCCTGTGGAATTCAACGCGTCGCGCAGGGGTATTGAAATGCTGGAAGCCGGCGGCTATATCGAGGGCCAGGAAACGGGCCAAGCGCGCAAGGTGCTGCGTGCCGCCGCGTTTACGTATGTTGTGGCGGTGCTTGCTACGCTCGTGTCACTGGTACGTTTGCTTTTGATAGCGCGAAACAGCAGAAGGAATTAACGCAAGCAAAAAGCGGCCAAAGGCCGCTTCCTGTTCGCATCTTTACTGCTTGGATTTGTAGGACCCACACAAGGTTTCATCCGCCGCATTGCCGGTGCATTCGCCGGAACAAGGCTGTACAGTGATGTTGCTTAGGTCGCAATTGCCCTGGGAATGATATTCGCAGCTTGTTACTTCGCAGCCGATGCTTTGTTGCCCACTCTTTGCGTTCATGGTGGTACCTCCTATGATTCTTCGATTTATCTTTTTTAGTATGGAACGCAATGCCGCGTAATATGCAAATTGACAAACATATTTTATGGAAAAAATAGTTGGCTTCCCACCCATACATGGTAAAGACGCGAAACTGCTGTTGCTTGGCTCCATGCCCAGTGTGGCTTCTTTGGAGCATCACGCATATTACGCGCATCCGCAGAATCATTTTTGGAAGCTGCTGTTTTGCGTATTGGACGAGACGTATCCCGCAGAATACGCCGAACGGGTGAAACGGCTGCAAGCACGCGGAGTAGCGGTTTGGGACAGCATCCATGCCTGCACGCGCGCCGGGAGTTTGGATAAAGACATTAAAAATGTGGAACCAAACGATGTTCCGGGCTTTCTGGCGGCAAATCCGACAATCTGCGCGGTTGCGTTTAACGGCACGCTGTCGCAGCGCGTTTACGACACGCATTTTTTGCGGATGCCGGGCATCCGCTATGTGCTTTTGCCTTCCAGCAGCCCTGTGCCGCGCAGGCAAATTCGCCGTTTGGAGGACAAGATGCCCGCGTGGCTGGCGTTAAGAAGCTATTTGGAGAACGAATAAAAGAATTTCAACGAATGAGGAAAACGATATGCGTATTGCGGTAATGGACGGACAAGGCGGCGGCGTAGGCTGCGCGCTTATTGAGCGGCTGAAGGGCAAGGGGCATACGCTGGTGGCACTGGGCACCAACTCCATGGCGACCGCCGCCATGCTGCGCGCCGGAGCGGATGAGGGTGCAACGGGAGAAAACGCGATTTGTTATTGTGCGGCGCGCTGCGACTTGATTACAGGGCCCATCGGCCTGCTTGCCGCAAACGCGCTGCTGGGAGAAGTATCGCCCGCTATCGCCGCCGCTGTGGCCAGCGCAGAGGCGAAAAAGGTGCTCGTGCCCAGCACGCGCTGCAATATACAAATCGCAGGCGTCAAGAGCATGACGATGACCCAGCTGGCCGAAGACGCCGCGGCGCGTATATTGGAACAGGCATAAAACTGCGGATCGCCTGCCAATGTTCTAAAGCAAAGCAAATAAAGAGGCTGTCGCACGAAATCGGGCGACAGCCTCTTACAGCCACTTATATTTGGGTAGATTAGTCGGGGTTGGGAGCATCTACCGGGCATACCTCGGCGCAAGCGCCGCAATCGATGCAAGTATCCGGATCGATAACGTAAGCACTGTCTCCTTGGGAAATTGCGTTTACGGGGCATTCTGCCTCACATGCTCCGCAGCTGATGCATTCATCATTAATTTTATATGCCATTTTGCTCACCTCCATATATGATTGCTCTATATTGTAACATTATCCTGCTATAAAAAGCAATTATATTCTTTTGCCAGGATATCTTCGGCAGGATGTCTTCGTTATTCAGCGTTTTGTGGCGCGGCGGATGGTTTTTTATGGCGGTTACGGCCGCCGCGGCGGCTGCGATGCGGTTTTTTTGGGGCGTCGTTGCCTTCCGCTGGGGCAGCGCCTTCCGTATGGGCGGGCTGTTCCTGCGGCGGGCGCGGCGGCTTGTTGCCGCTGGCGGCAGGATTGTTATTTTTGTTGCCGGCATTGTCGGCGTTGCTGCCGCCGGTATTATTATTGTTGTTGTTGCTGCTATTGCCGCCGCTGCGGTGCCGGGGGCGGCGCTTTGTGTTTTTAGGCGCTGGTTGCCCGGTGCTTTCTATGGCTGTTTCGGCAACAGCCGCAGGGACTGCTTCGGGGGTGGCGCCGACAACAAAGCGAAATACCTCTTCCGCGGGTTGCGCTTTTGCAGCCTGCGCTTTTGCGGCGTCGATGAGCTCGCGCAGCATGGAGGCTTCTTCCTCGGGCGAATTTGGCTTGCGAATGTTGGAAAAGTGGTATTCGCGGATATCCGGCGTGCCGTCCGGCAATGTGATACGCACTTTGGTGCGCTCTGTGATAACGTTGTTATCCAGCACGATGCCTTTGCCGTCTACGGTGATGACCTCTTTGTTCAGTTTGGGCATTTGCTTGCGCATGCTTTCGTAGGAGTCCTGCTCGTATTTGAGGCAGCACATCAGCCTGCCGCAAAGGCCTGAAATTTTGGTGGGGCTGAGGCTGAGCTTTTGCTCTTTGGCCATTTTGATGGATACGGGCTGAAAATCGGGCAAAAAGGCTTTGCAGCATACAGGGCGGCCGCATGAACCAAGCCCGCCAAGCATTTTTGCTTCGTCGCGGACGCCGATTTGCCTTAGTTCGATGCGCGTCTTGAATATGGCGGCCAGATCTTTTACAAGTTCACGGAAATCGACGCGGCCGTCAGACGTGAAGAAAAAGGTAATTTTACTGGCGTTAAACGTGTATTCGACGTTTACCAGCTTCATATCGAGGCTATGCTCGATTATTTTTTGCTGGCAAACGGTGAAGGCTTCCTGTTCCATTTGCTGGTTGTGATCATGCGTCAGGCGGTCCTCTTCTGTGGCTATGCGTAAAACGTCTTTTAGGGGGGCCACAAGCTGCTCTTCGGGCAGCTCCTGCGGGATGAGCGCCACTTCTCCAAATTCCATGCCACGCGCTGTTTCTACGATGACACCATCGTCCAACTGCATTTCCATATCGCCCGGATCAAAATAATATACGCGCCCTCCCTTTTTAAAGCGGACGCCAACGATGCGTTTCATGTCTGTCTTTCGTCCTTCCAAGCCGAAATAGTTCCTTTCGGCGTATAAAATATGGTATGTAAAACCATAGTCATGGGTAGGGTAACAAGAGTAATCCGAACCCGCCTCAAACGGTTGCGCACGCGACGCGATGTTTATTTGGCGGCCATGCTCAAAGACGTTACCAGAGAATCGAGCGTCAAATGTGGATTGGCCACCATGATACGCGCTTGTGCAGATAATACCAATTCAATCATACCCTGAATTTGTTTTGTTGTAAAGCGTTCTGCGATTGCGCGTACCTTTTCCGGCAGCAAGGCGGCGTTTGACGGCGCGTGGAGCCGGCTGTTCCGCATGGCGCGCAGCATATGCAGCCAAGCGTTTAAAAGATGCCAGGCGTTGCCGCGCTTTTCTTCGGTTGGCGTGCGGGCGGGCTGCGGCGATGCGGCGCGTTCGGATGCTTCCGCCAATTCCGGCAACGGCACCTTCAGCAGTTGGTCTATGGCGCTGTAGGGCGGCAGGAGTGCGCTGAGCGCTTGCAGGAGCGCGTCGGCGGCCTGCGCAAAGAAGGCTTGAAACTCGTCGCTCGCCATTATTTCGGCCAGGCCGGGCGCGCCGCCGCTCATGGCGGCGGCAATTTTCGCGGACTCTTTTTGGAAGCCCTGCAATGCCAGCTGCGCCAATATGACATCTTCGGATTCTGCGCCCAGGCGCAATAAAACACAGCGGGAGCGTATTGTTTGCAGCAGCCCGCCTTCTTCTCCGCTTAAAAACAGGTAGGTGTCATGTGGCGGCTCTTCCAATGTTTTGAGCAAGGCATTCTGGGCCTGCTCGGTCATATGGTGCGCGTTTAAGATAGCCACGGCCCGCCGCAGGGTGTATGGGCGCGGCGCCAGCTGGAGCTGCATGGAGCGTATATCATCCACGCCGATGCTGCCGGGGCCAAGCTGCTGAAAATCCGGGCAATCGGCGAGACGGGAGATGTCTTCGGTATGCAGACAGCACATAGCGGCCGCCTGTAGAGCCAGCCGGTTTGCAAGGCTGCCTTTCGCGCCGGCTATCAGGACGGCGTGTGGAAAACTGTCCTGACGAACAGCTTGCAATAAGCGTGCGGAAAGATCTTGCATGATTTACCTCGTTGGGGAGCGCACAAGCAGAAACAAACGGATAACGCGCCGGTCAGCGCGGCAAAAGCAGCGCGTGCAACTCTTCCACGCTGTCTACTATGTGCAGCGCGTTATGCGCGCGCAGTTCTTCCGGCGTGCCGCTGCCAAACGTGACGCCTATGGCTGCTATTTCCGCGGCATGCGCGCCTATGATATCGAGCATGCGATCCCCTACCATAGCGGCGGAGGACTTGTCCAGCTTTGCGTCACACAAAACATGTTTGACGATATCGGTCTTTTCAAGTAAATTTTCTTCGGGCCTGGCGCCGCAGATATGGCGGATATACGGGGCGATGCCGATGATATCCGCCTGCTGCACACAAACGGCGTGTATTTTGCAGCTGGCGATGCAAGTGGTAACGCCAGCGTTGTGCAAGTCGCGCAGCATTTCAAGAACGCCGGGAAACGCTTTGAGCATCGGCAAGGCAATTTCGTCGAACAAGCGGCGATACACGAGAATAACACGTTCCAGCTCGTCCTTGTCATGTATGCCAAAAACATCACGAAAGCCCAAGTGCAGGGGCGGGCCTATCAGGGATTC
>JAVBPK010000042.1:0-29073 GCA_031549625.1 Eubacteriales bacterium | reverse complement strand
ATTTGCGCTCTTTTCCAGCATCTTCTCTCACCCCTTCCATTATACCAAAAAAGCCGCTAAATAGCGACTTTTTTGACAGTCTGTGTCATGCCCACACGTGGGCATGACTCTTTTTTAAAGCCAAGCTCGCTGCTCGCAATCGAAATCTCCCCCAACGGAATGCCTTGGCATTCCGGCTATGGGTTTCCAAAGGGACGTGTCCCTTTGGCGGTGGTTTGGAGGCGGAGCCTCCATAAAGCCCAGCTTTGCATATCTTACACGAACAGCTGTACCCAATAAATATGCTCGCCCGTTATATAGTAAGCCGCTCCTGTTCTGGTGTGCCGGTAATCCATAGCCACAGCGCGATGCCGGGGCGAATCCATGAATCCCTGCGCTATCTCCTCTGCGGTAAACAACGCGTTTTGCCCGTGGCCGATAATTTCACCTTTCAAACCCGGGTATACCGTATCGGGGCTGGCGCCGTCAGGCCGGACGTGTTCAAAGCGCGTGACGAGCTCTTTGGCGCGCACCATGGCGGCCTGCATCAAACCATCGTCTATGGAGAGCGCGCTTTGTCCGTTCTTTTGCCTGTTGTTGTTCATTATGTTTATGAAATCCACGGTCATTTGGGCGTATTGCTTTGTGGATGAGGGCGCGGAAGGCTGCGGCGGCTTGCTTTGCGCGGGCGTCTTCGTGGTTTCTTTTACGTCTCCGCGGGCAATAAACACCCGGTTTCCTTCTATTTCAGCCAGCACCCAGCCGCCTGTGGCGTCTATGCCGAGATAGGTAAGGATGTCGCCCTTTTCAACGGTACCTTTCTGGCCGGAAGGCTTTCCGCCGCTCAGCACGGAGGCGTAAGCGGGTGTGTTTCGCAGTGCCTCGATACAGGCCGTTGTAATGGGGTCTTCCTGCGTCGTATTGCCGCCCGCCGTGCCGGCGTTTTGCAGCGCCCTGGCGCTTACAAGGCCATACGCGCCGCCTGCGCGTACCAATACATACGTGCCGTAGTCCGCCAGCGTTTCCACGGCCTCGCCCTTTTTCAAAGTGCCGAGCTTGGCCGCTTTGCTGCTGGGGCCGCTGAGCAGGGGCGTCTCGGTCGTGGTACGCATGCCTGCTATGGAGGCGGTGGCCGCGTTGGCTACCGTCACTTGCTTGGCCGTTACGATGCCGATGGCTTTGGCCTGGCGCACGACCAGCGTGGTTCCTGTGCTATAGAGCAGCTCCGCAAGGTAGCCTTTTTCCGCCGTAAACGCTTTTGGGTCAGACGATTTCGCGCCCATGTAGACGGTGGTTTTTGCCCCAAAGCGCACAACGCCGATCGATTGGCTGGCGGAGCCAAATATGGTTAGATTTTGCAAAGGCATCAACCCCACGGTATCGCCCGCGCGCACGGCAGCCTGCCCGTTTGCGGCAAACAGCAGCTGCGCCACTTCGCCCTTTGCCAGCTTGCCGATCGCTTTCGCTTTCGCATCTGTGCTGGCGTACAGGTTTGCCTGTGCGGCAACTACGGCCATCCCCTTTACGAGCGCGGTGCCGCGCACATCTTTCAGCTTGCTTTTTTCCACATAGCCTTGCTGATTGCCCTGTTGCACCTTCGTGTAGCTGCCTTCCGTTTCGTAGGCGAGCACCACTTCATTTTTTGCGAGCTTAAACAATGTGCCTGTTTTACTGCCCGCGCCTTTGTATGCGCGAAGTTCGGCATCCGCCTGCTTCAAAACGCCCGCAACGGGGAGCTTTTCTGTGGCGGCAAGCGCCGAACTGGCGCTGAACATCAGTATAAACGCCAACAAAAGGGATAATAGCCGCTTCGTATGGTTCATAAATTTTCCTGCTTTCTTCGCATTTGTATGTACTGCCAAGCGGCAGCGGAAAAGCGTCATACTTCTTCATATAAACCCATGCGGGCGGCATGAAAACAAAATTGTTGGATAATGCCCGCGTTTTCGCCAAACAGGGCCAGGCCCTGCTCTTTTATCTTTGCTTTTTGCGGCGGCGCGCCGTATAGCTGCTGCATAAAGCGAATAACCCATGTATCCACGGGGAACGCGTTGGCGTACCCGCAGGAAAACAACAGCACACAATCCGCCACCTTTTCGCCCACGCCTTTAAAGGAAAGCAGCTCCGCCAGCGCCTTTTCATAGCCAATCCCAGGAAGCGCGCCTACGTCGTAACCGGCGGCCACTTTACACGCGGCTTCAAACACATACGGCGCCCGATAACCAAGCCCGCACGCGCGTAAACGCGTCTCGCCTGCTTCCGCCAGGGCCAAGGGGGATGGAAACGCGTGTAACATATGCCCGCAAACCGTTTGTGGCCGGCCAAATTCGGCGCATAATCTTTGCACCAGCTGGCTGATGCGCTTGATGTTGTTGTTTGCGGAAAGGATAAACGCGCACAGCGTCTCCCAAATCGGCTGGTTTAATACGCGCAGGCCGAAGAACTGTTCATATGCGCGCAATACGTGCATGTTGGCAAGGTGTGGCTCCAGCAAGGCACGGTAGTCCCGCTCCAGGTCAAAATAGCGCGTCCAGAAAGCGGGATCCGCGGGCTCGTCCGTATGCAAAAGAAACCCGCCCTCCGCCGGAACAAGCAACGCGGCGGTGCCGTCAATACAGCCCGCGTATCCCGTCGGTACGGTCGTCCAGAAAAAGCTCTGCCCGCAAAAAAGAGTCGCCTGCGCGTCCATTTCGCACGAGAGGCGCAGCGTGTGCGCCGGCTGTAAAAACCTGTCTGCCTGCATAAGTAACAGTATATCATATTTATGCAAGTTGCAGAATGTCCATAGGGGCCAAGCACCTTCAGAAGCCACGTTATGCGGCTTAAAAGAAAGCCTCCCCCGCGCCCTTGCGGACTTTATCCAGTATGCTCACCAAAAATTCGGGGCTTTCTTTCATGCCGTCCTGTATCCAATTTTGGATCAGGCCGATGGAACCGTTCGCGATAAAGGCGTATACATACGCGAACTGCGTTTCGTCTACCTCCCCCGCTTTTTGTTTATAGCTGTCGTACAGCAAATCCTTTGTAATGCGCAGCACGCGCCGCAGGAACTCGACATCGCCATTTTTGCCCAGCAATATTTGGCATAGCTCGCGATTATCCATGATGCATTGAAACGTGCCCAGCATCCATTCGTTTGCGCTGACCGGTACGCCCTCTGCGTTTTTCTTTGTCAGTGTGGCGCGTATGGTATCGAAAAGCTCTTCTTCGATTTGGTGCAAAAGGTCGGCCGGGTCGTTGTAGTGCGCATAAAAGGTACCCCGGTTTACGCCGGCGGCTTTGCAGATATCCGTCACGGTAATCGTATCTATTTTTGCTTCTTTCATAAGCCCGACCAGCCCTTGCTTCAGCACCATTTTGGTGTATTGTACACGCCGGTCGTTCTGTTTGCCTGGCATAATCCGTCCTCCCGCAAGCCGCTTGCGCATGCTGATTTCATGAGCAGTATAACATAATTTTGTCTTTTATTCAACGCCATGTCTATCATTTGTCAATTTGTTCATAGTTGTCGACAATGGTTCATAATTTGCCTGCTTTGTTTGTAATTGCACAAAGGCATGCCATCTGCTTATTGTAAGTTGTTTCGCCCTGGATTATGATAGAAGCTGCTAAAAAATACGATGTACACTGGCGTATGGCCATGCCGCGCCGGTATTGGATGGGTATATACATGGACCGAATACTCCGCTGGTTATTGCGGCACAACAAGTTGACGATCATTCTTTTCTTGGCTGCCACAACCGTCTCGCTGGCTTTGCTGCCGCTGATGTCCGTCAATTATAATGTGATAGACTATTTACCGGATCAAGCGCCTTCTACAAACGCGCTTTCCGTTATGGACGACGAATTTAAAGAAGCCGTTCCGAACATACGCGTCATGGTGAAGGACGTCAGTATTGTTGATGCGCTGGAATACAAAGAAAAGCTGAAAGCGCTGGACAGCATAGACACGGTGCTTTGGCTGGATGACGTCGTGGACGTGGCGACCCCCTTGGATATGGCCGACCAGAAAATAGTGGAAACATACTACAAGGACGGCTCTGCCCTGTTTTCCGCCGCTATCGCAAAGGGCAAGGAAATGCGCGCTGTGGATGAAATATACGCGCTGACCGGTGAAAAAGGGGCTATCGCGGGCGACGCGGCCGGCAAGGCCGCCTACCAAAAGCTCTCACGCAGCGAGACCGCCCGTGCCATGGTATTGCTGGTACCCATCATACTCATCATACTGCTGCTCACGACGACCGCCTGGTTTGAACCCGTTCTCTTTTTAGGTTCCATCGGCATCTCCGTACTGCTGAATATGGGCACAAACGTCATATTTGGCCAAATTTCTTTTATCACAAACGCCATCAGTCCCTTGCTGCAGCTGGCCGTATCGTTGGATTACGCTATTTTCTTGCTGCACAATTTTGAAAAATACCGCGGCGAATGCGCGGATATCGAAACCGCCATGTTCATGGCCGTCAAACGCTCGATGGTCGTTATCTTTGCCAGCTCCATGACTACGCTGTTTGGCTTTTTGGCATTGGTCGTCATGCAGTTCAAGATAGGGCCGGATCTGGGGCTGGCGCTGAGCAAAGGTATTTTATTCAGTTTAATAAGCGTTATGCTGTTTTTACCGGCCATCACGCTGTACTTTTACAAGTGGCTGGAAAAGAGCCGGCACCGTTCCTTTATGCCCACGTTTAAGCGTGCCAGCTTGCTTGTACTGCGCGTGCGCGCGCCTGTTTTTGCTTTGGTGCTGTTGCTGGTCGTGCCTGCGTATCTCGCGCAGCGAAACAACGCGTTTACATACGGCACAGGCAAGCTGGATCCAAACACGCAAGCCGGACAGGACGAAAAGCGCATCAACGACGTGTTTGGCGAATCCATGCCGCTGCTGGTGCTTGTGCCGCGCGGCGATATCGTGAAAGAGGCGGAGCTGGGCGAAGAGCTGCTGGATTTACCGCATGTCACTTCCGCCGTTTCGTACGCCAAAATGGTGGGCGCGCAAATCCCCGCCGCGTTCCTCGACCCAAGCGTTGTGGATCAGTTTTACTCCGAACATTACGCGCGCATCATACTATACACGAACACGCCCAGCGAAGGGCCCACCGCCTTCCAAACCGTGGAAAGCGTGCGCGCGATCATCAGCGAGTATTACGGCGAAGACGCTCTAGCCGTGGGCGCTCCGGCAAACCTGTATGATATGCGCGCCGTCGTCACGAGGGACAACCAGCTTGTCAGCATACTCGCTTTGCTTGCCATCAGCGCCATTATACTGCTGAGTTTTCGCTCGATCAGCCTGCCCATCATTTTGGTGCTGGCCATACAAACGGCCATATGGATCAACCTGTCCTACCCCTATTTTGCGGGCGATGAATTGAACTATATCGGCTTTTTGGTTATCAATACCGTGCAGCTGGGCGCAACGGTTGACTATGCCATCCTGTACAGCGACCACTATATGGACAACCGGAAGCGCATGGCGAAAAAAGAGGCTGCCTTGCTCTCCGCGCAGGAAACCATGGGTTCCATCATGGTTTCCGCCGCTATCCTCTCAATGGCGGGCTTTATGCTGAGCATGATATCCACAAACGGCATCGTGAGCGAGCTCGGTTCGCTGCTGGGGCGCGGCACGATTTTATCCATGGCCATGGCTTTGCTGTTTCTGCCTGCCGCGCTTATCGCCATGGATGGCATCATAAAAAGAACAACGCTGCGCGCTAAATTTTTTGTTTCCCCAAAAGGCGCAACAGAAGAACCGGCGCAGAGCAAACATCCGGGAGGAACCACATGAAACACACACGCAAACAACGGATAACACGAGCGCTGGCTTCCACGCTGGTATTCTGCCTGCTGGCGCCAAACGCCGCAACGCTGGCTTTTGCGACAACAGCGCCGGAAAAAGAAGAAGTCGTATACGCGCTGCTTCATCACGGCGGGCAGCTAAAAAGCGCGTACATCGTGAATATATTTACGCAGGAAGGTCCCGGCGCCATCGTGGATTATGGGGATTATGCGGCTGTCACCAACCTGACGACGCAGGAACCCGTGCTGCAAAGCGGCGACGAGATCACAATCGACACGCGTGCCGAAAAACTATATTATCAGGGCACGCCCAACCATATCGAGCTGCCGTGGACGGTTTCCGTGCGCTACACGCTGGATGGCCAAACAATGCCCGCCGAAGAACTGGCAGGCAAAACGGGCGCGCTGAGTATCTATATCGATATTTCCGAAAACAGCGCCGCGCCGGAAGGATTCTTTGACAGCTGCGCTTTACAGGTGGGCCTGACTCTGAATGCCACCACATGCACAAATATCCGCGCGGAGGGTGCTACTTTCGCGAACGCCGGGAAAAACAAGCAGCTCACATTTACCGCCTTGCCCGGGAAAGGGCTGCACACCATCGTCAGCGCGCAAGTGACCGACTTTGAAATGGAGCGCATCAGCATAAACGGCATCGGTATGGCGCTGAATTTTGACGTGGACACGGCGGAATTTTCCGATGGGTTTACGGATTTGCAGGACGCCATCGCCGACTTAAATGAAGGCGCGGGCGATTTACGCTCCGCGGTTAAAAAAGTATATAACGGCTCTGGCGAACTGATGGACGGCGTGCTGCAGCTGCGCGACGGAACAGTGGAATTTGACGACGGCATCAAAAAGCTGATAGACGGCATTTATGAGCTGCAAAACGGCATGGGCGAAATCGTATATAACGCCCGCAAATTGGACGACGGCTTTCAGGAGCTTTCCTCCGGCGCGGCCGGGCTGGTGGACGGTTCCGCCCAAATAAACAGCGCGCTCATACAGATGCGCGACGGCATCAGCGGGCAAATGGGCGGCATATCCGCGCTGTTGCCGCAGCTCTCCGGGTTAGGCGCGTTATTTACAAACGCGGCCACCCTACAGCGGCAAAACGCGGGCCTCGCGCGCAGCCTGGACAATTATCTCATCCATTCACGAAGCACATTGCCGCCGGAGGTTATTCCCTTGATTACGGGCGCCGTGCAGCTTTTGGAGCAAAATGCCACAGCGTTTGAGGGCATGGCCGACGCCGCCCCCGCTTTCGATACGACAAGCATCACGCAAATGGTAAACGGCCTATCCAGCTTAAGCGGCGGGCTCGTTACCCTTTGCGACAACTACGGTCAATTCCATGCCGGTTTACGCAAGTTTGCGGGCGGTTTAGATGAAGCCGCGGACGGATACTCCCAGCTGTTTGACGGGCTGGAAGAATACTTCGGCGGCATCGCGAAATTTTCGCACGAGGCCGCCAAGCTAAGGGACGGCAGCAGCGAACTCGCGGACGGCACGCAAGAGCTGTATGACGGCATAGCGCAATTCCGCGACGGCATTCGCAAGCTGTATGACGGCATGGGCGAATTTACCGACGGCACGCAGGAGTTCTACGACGAGACGCGTGATATGGATAGCGAAATAGGTGATAAGATAGACGATATGATCGACGAATTGTCCGGCAGCGCCGTGCCGCCGCGCTCATTTGCATCTGAAAAGAACACAAACGTGCGGAGCGTGCAGTTTGTCATGGCCATCGACGCCATAGAAAAGCCGAAAGCCGAAAAGGCTCCGGGTGAGCAAGCGCAAACGGAAACGTTTTGGACGAGGCTAAAAAAGTTGTTTCGGGGTTAGCCCGCCGGTGCGGCGTAGCCGCAGCGGTGGATGTAGCAAAACACCGTGCGCTTCTTGCAAGCTGGAGCCATCAAAACACCGTGCGCCCTACAAGTTCGGATAAGCAAAACCTAACAAGAGCAATCAATCTTTGCCCCCCATTTAAAATAAAAACATTTTCATGCTAATCGAATATGGAAACGGGCAGCGTAAGCTGCTCCTTATTTATGTGGCGCGTTGGATCGAGTCGATACCATTTATCGAGTACCGGCGAATACGTATCAAGCGTAATGACCTTTTGCCGCTTATATACGCGCAGCAGGGCGAGGTACCCATTTCCGCCGTTTTCAAAGGCTTGATAATTCATGATGATATTGTACACCGTGCGGTCCAAATTATGGTCGCCATCGTCATCGATATCTATGCTTAGCAAGGCGCAATCGTACCGGTGGCCACACAGCACCATGAACACATTGCGGTTTTCCGCCACGACCTTGCTGTATATTTCTTCGCCTGTATCGGAAAGCAACCCGTTTGATTTCATGTAATCATGAAAGAGCAAAATGGCTTTATAGTCGGGATGAGCCTGCAGCTGCTGATTCATCCAGCTCAGCCCTGATGATGTGCAGGCGCCCCAACCAAGGCCTATAAACATATATTTTGTGCCTGCCAGCTCTACTAAATCCATGCGGCCCTGGCCGTCTTTATACCAAGCGGCGACGTTTGGATTATCCTTGAAGCGGTCGGGCCCAAAATATTTACTGAAGCTTGCGTAATTTTTTGCGCTGGTACCCACGTCATGATTGCCCGCTATGGCAAAAACCGGCACAACGCCGTCGAGTCGTTCCATGGCCTTGTTGACGACAGCCCATTCCGTTTCATCGTTGTTATCCACAAAATCGCCTGTAAACAGTACATATTGTACATTATAGAGCGCGGCGTTGTTCCGCATCCATTCCGTCATGGCGTAAAAGGTTTCGGGATATTTCTCACTATAATATTGAGAATCTGTGAACCAAAAAAACGAATAGTCCGGCTTGCCGCTGGGGCGCGTGTCTCCCACGGCGCTCTGCTGGGCAGCAGGATTTGGCAACGAATCGTTTTGCTGGGGGTAAAGCGGGTTTGGTAAATACGGATTTCTCCCGTTGAATTCTGAAAAAGTGGCTTCGGAGGAATATGTATCCTCCTGCTGGGGCGCAGGCGCAGCTGTTGGCTCGGGGGCCGGCTGTGAGGTTGGCATAGCGGTAGGCTGTTCCGGCGCGACGAATGGCCTTTTGGGATTCACGAACATATCCGTGGCAACTATAGCCACAACCAGCACGCATAAGAGAATTGTCCCCACAAGCAGCCGCCGCCGCAAAATATGCTTTTTTCTTCGGTTTCTCATTTGTACTGCCGCTGCTATCCCTTCTGTTGCCTCCAACCGTCAGGATGGATGCCGGAAATGCGTTTCCCTTTTCACAGTATACCAAATTTTCGAGTGAGCTGGACGCTTTTCGACAAATTCATTTTCTAAATTCATACATTTTTGCCACACCGCACTTTAATCTGTTATAATGATAATAATATCCCGTCAGCGAATTATTGTGGATACCTTCATTTTACGCGATGGAGGGCCTGGAGTGGCCGACGAAGAAAGTAAAGCAGGGAATTCCCTAAAAATCAAAAAACGGTACAGCGCCATTAACCGCACGTTTTTAGAAGCCTGCCTTTGTTTTATGGCGATGGCCGGCTTTATTGTGTCCATCAGTTATTCCATGTACCGGCAGATGTACTACGATTTCAGCAATACCTCAAGCCTGACCGCAAACTTTCAGGCCACACTGTTGATGGATGGCGACGATATCGAGCGCTATGCCAAAACCCTGCAAATAGACGAGGCCTACTTAAGCATGGCCGCAAAGATGAACGCGTTTCGCACGAGCATCGACGCGAAATATTTCTACATTATGGCCGACACGGGCATTCCCGGCAAATTCACCTATATCTACGACTCTACATACGAAGAAACATACCCCGGACAACACGCGCTGGGTATGACGGACGACAAATCCATTTTCCTGGGCGGCGAAGCCGTACTGCAAACCGGCAAGGGCTTTGAGCGGGCCGCCTATTACAAGGACGATAAATTTGGCGAATTATACTATTCCTATTCCCCCGTATACAATTCAAAACAAGAGGTCGTCGCCTTTGTCGGCACGGACATCGACATATCGCCGCTGAAGCGGGCCGTCACCCTATACCGCAATAGCATCATCATCATCATGCTGGTGACATTTGCCCTGTTTGCGCTGGTGCATTTCGCGAGTATGCAGCATTTGCTGCGCCGCCCGCTGCAAGAGCTGACAGTGGCTGCGCACCAGCTGGCCGTCGGTGATTTCCGCCTGCGATTCACGCGCACCGCGCAAAAGCGGCAAAACGAGATCGACCTGCTGGCGCGCGAGTTTACATCCGTTTCAGAAAGCGTTTCCGACCTCATCAAAGATACCGAAGGCATTTTGACCGCCGCGCGCGCCGGCAAATTAAACGAACGCGCCGACCAATCCGCCTACGTCGGCGAATACAACCGCATTATCTGCGCCGCCAACCAAACATTAGAAACATTCTGCGAGCATTTCGATAATCTGCCGGAGGCCATCGGTTTCTTCGACCTGGAACGCCGCATGATATACGCCAACCGCGCCATGGCTCTGTTTTTATCCATCCACCAAATAGATAAAGCTAACCCGGCGTTGCTTGCCTTCATCCTGTCTTCGGGCGCGGCGTCCGAACTGGATAGCGCCGCCGCGGATCTTTTCCAATATCCGCGCGCGCACGACGTGGAACGGCTGGTAAGCTTCCACGCCCCGCAAGACTGTCAGTATACTTACACGCTTACGCTGCACAGGGCGCAACAGGGCGCACTGCCCGCAGCCACAAAAAGCGCCTGCCTCATGCTGGTGCTCACAGATATCACCATGCTGGTGCGCGCCAAGGAAGACGCCGAACAGGCCAGCAAGGCAAAGAGCGACTTTCTTTCACAGATGTCGCACGAAATCCGAACGCCCATGAACGCCATCATCGGCATGACTCAGATTGCGCGCCGCTCCGAGGATCCGCAAAAAATCAAAAGCTGCATCAATCAAATCGAAAGCTCCTCTTCCCATTTGCTGGGTCTCATCAACGACATACTCGATATGTCTAAAATCGAAGCGGGCAAATTGGAACTTGTGGAAGAAACGTTCTCGCTTAATGACGATCTCGATTTTGTGGCGTCCATGATGCAATCCAAATCCGGCAGCGGCAATATTCGCTTTACGCTCGAGAAAAGCGCCATTAAAAACGACCGGATTATAGCCGATATGCTGCGGTTGAATCAAGCGCTTGTCAATCTGCTTTCAAACGCGTTTAAATTCTCCCACGACAATGGCAGCGTCACATTAACCGCCGCAGAAATAGCAACATACGACGATTCGGCCATATATCAATTTACCGTTCATGATGAAGGCATCGGCATGAGCGAAGACGAAATACAGCGGCTGTTTCGGCCGTTTATGCAGGCGGACAGGGGCGTAACCAGAAAATACGGCGGCACCGGCCTCGGACTGGCTATTTCCAAAATCATCGTGGAAATGATGGGCGGCACCATAGGCGTGACGAGTGAAAAAGGCAAGGGCAGCACATTCCATTTCACCATCCACGCCAAGCTGGCCAAAGCGCAATCCGTACCGGCAAACGGACGCGCTCTCAACTCCAACGCAGACGAAGCAAGTGTGCCCGATTTTTCTTCGCTGCGCGCGCTCGTGGTGGATGACGTGGATATCAACCGCCTGATTATAGCGGAACTGTTCGCGTGTACCAATATGCAAATAGACGAAGCCAGCAACGGCCAAATCGCGCTGGAACGCTTCATGGACTCTCCCGTAGGTTATTATGACATCATACTCATGGACATGCAAATGCCCGTTATGGACGGCTGCACAGCTACGGCGCAATTGCGCGCGCTGGACAGGAGCGACGCGAAGTCCGTTATTATCCTCGCCATGACGGCAAATGTGTTTAAAAAGGATATCGCAATCGCGCTGGACGCGGGTATGGACGGCCACATAGGCAAGCCGGTGGATTTTACCTATGCGTGCGCGCTCATTCACCGCCTGTTGGTGGGCGAAAATCCCTAACCCTTCGTCCCCTGTTTTTTGCCGCGACTTCGCACGCGGTTTTTTCTTTGGGTCATGGCATCAAACGCGCCGTTGCTGGCCAGGGCGACCACTGCCGCGTTAAACAGGCTGAGCACGGCATTCCCCGCGCTGAACGTTTTTGTAAATACAGCCGCAAGCAGCAGCACGATGAATGCCAGCGCATAGCTGAGCAGCCGTGTGGGAATCCGCTGCAAAAAGCGCAGCTCTTTTAAAAATTGAGTGAGCAGCGTAGTCGCCAACATGGCTCCGGCATAAGTAGCCAGCATGCCCCATGTGAAAAAATCCTGCATATGCTCCCTTCCTTTCTGCCACGATTGGGCGGCTATACAATTTATGCCGCAAGCGAGGGAAGCATGTCGGTGGCGCGCATATTCCGCGCACCGGATCGATATCATATAAATGTCATGCGCAACCGCGCATACGACGCGGCGCCGCGCCGCAAATAACACAGCGATTTACGCAAAAGGAAGAAACATTATGCTACTGATCGAAACCCGTGATACCGAAGAAATGTCCTTGCGCGCCGCGGAACAAATAGCCGCTTTGCTGACGCTGAAGCGCGATGCCGTGCTGGGCCTCGCCACCGGCTCCACGCCCATCGGCGCCTACGCCAAACTGGCGCAATGGCACAAGGAAAACGCGCTGTCTTTTCGCCAGGTAAAAACCGTCAATCTGGATGAATATCGCGGCCTTTCGCCGCAATCGCCGGACAGCTACCGTTGGTTCATGAACCATCATCTGTTCCAGCACGTGGATATCGACATGCAAAACACGCATGTCCCGAACGGACTTGCGGAAGACGTGCGGGAAGAATGCGCGCGCTACGACGCGCTGATCGAAAGCCTCCACGGCATCGATTTGCAATTGCTGGGCATCGGCATGAATGGCCATATTGGCTTCAACGAACCCGCGTCCACTATCACTTTGGAAACGCACTGCGTCACGCTTTCTGAAAATACGCGCGAGGTAAACGCGGCGTATTTCGCTTCCAAAGACGCCATGCCGACTGAAGCGATTACCATGGGCATGCGCCCCATCCTGCAGGCCAGGCGCGTGCTTTTGGTGGCGGCGGCCAATAAGCGCGGCATCATAGAAAAAGCGCTGTTTGGACCTGTGACGCCCGAAGTGCCCGCTTCGCTGCTGCAACTGCACAAGCGGCTGACCGTCGTGCTGGCCCGTTCCTGAGCGCCGGTTTCATAAAAAGTTGAGGGGATGATGGGCTCTGTCCTTTCGCCCCTTTACGGCATGTATCAGCGCAAATAAATGCGCCTTTCAGCCGGACGGACGACACGTCCTATGCGCTGGGCCGCGGGCACGAGAGGCTGCATTTCCGCGAAAAGCGCCTCCGCGTCTTGCGGCGCGACGGCCATCAAAAGCCCGCCGGAGGTTTGCGGATCGTACAAAATATCTTGCAGTTCCGGCGAGATATCGCCCTCGTCCACGGCGGATTGCGCAAAGTGGCGGTTTCGCTGCATGCCTTGCGGTAACATGCCGCCGCGCGCGAATTCCATGGCGCCGGGAATAAGCGCGATTGCGTTTGTATCAATTTCCGCGCTCATAGCGGAACCCTGCGTCATTTCCAGCAAATGTCCCATCAGCCCAAAGCCTGTCACATCCGTGCAGGCATGGACGCGGTAGCGCACCATACAATCGCGCGCCGCTTTATTTAATGTGGTCATCAGCTTCTGTGCCGATTTTTCCTGTTCCGGCTGCAGCAAATCCGCCTTGCGCGCCACCGACAGCACGCCAAGCCCAAGCGGCTTTGTAAGCAGCAGGACATCCCCTTCCTGCGCGCCGCAATTTTTAATAAGCTGTTCCGGATGCACAAAACCGGTAACGGACAGGCCATACTTTGGCTCAGAATCGAACACGCTATGCCCGCCTGTGATAATGACGCCCGCTTCGTACGCCTTATCGTAGCCGCCGCGCAATATGGCGTGCACGGCCTCATGGGGCATATCCTGCGGAACGCACAGGATATTCAGCGCAAGCTTCGGCTCGCCGCCCATAGCGTAAATATCCGAAAGCGCGTTCGTGGCCGCGATTTGCCCGAATATATACGGGTCGTCCGCGATCGGCGGGAAAAAATCCAATGTTTGCACCAGCGCCAGCGTATCGCTCAGCTTGTATACCGACGCGTCGTCGCTGGTATCGAAACCCACGAGCAGGTTTTCATCCGTATGTATCTGCATGCCCTCGAGCAGCTTTGCCAATGTGCCCGCGCCGACTTTCGCGCCGCAGCCTGCGCAATTGCTCAGCTTTGTCAATTTCACATCTTGTTCCGCCATATTTGCCTCCTACTGGCTTGTCGTATTGCCCGGGAAATAATGCAGCAGCGCTTCCAGAACGCCGCTGCCAACAGCCAGCGCCTTATCGGATATGCTGGCGCAATGTTCTCGTTTGCAACGCGGGTCTACATCGCCGCATTTCATGCCTGCGTGAGTAATGACGCCTTCCTGCAGCAAACCGCGCAGCACGCCTTCGATTTGGCAGCGAACGGGTTGTCCATCCACATACGCCACGATTTCGCCCGCCTGCACATGCGCCCCGATTTGCGCGCAGGGCATAAACAGCCCATCCTTTGGCGCACGCAGGAGCCGCTCGGTCGTATAGCCGCCGATATTGCCGGGAACGCCCGAATTTGGCAAAGCCCCGCCTGTGTAGAAGGCACGGCCCAGCGTATGGCCACGCTGCGTTTCGATTACGGCATGGCAATCCACGCCCGCGTAAAAACCGGGTCCCACGCCGATTACCACGGGTGCGTCCGTTATCCTTGTGTTGATATTCCTTTTCGCCAATATGGCGTCCACCACGGCATCCGGCTTTAGCTCGTCCACGCAGCGCGCATCCGGATCGACGCAAACCGCGATATTGCCGTTTGCCGCGATTGCACGCGCCTGGGCAAATGTGTGCGCAAGCAGCGCCTCCACGCCCTCTACAGCCGCCCGGCCCTGCGTCACGGCGGGCGCGAAGCTGACCGTGCGGCGCACTGCGGTAGGCGTGGCTATTTCCGTCATGATCACTTGAAAACGAGCCCTGAACAGCCGCAGCGCGATACCGCTGGCGATATCGCCCGCCCCCTTAATCACTGCGAACAAGCCCAACACACCCCTTCCCATAAGGAACCGGCCACGGCAGGCAAATCCAAATCGGCAGCCATTTCCCGCGCTGCTGCTTTTTGCCGCTCCGTCTCCGTTTTATTCAAATAGACGATATCTCCAAAGCCCTCCGCCTTGATGACGGCGGCCGCATCTTGCGGCGAAACAAGCTGCGCTTCGCTTTTGCCCAGAATGGCCGCATACAGCTCCGGCCTGTGCGCAGCGGCGAATATGGGTAACCCTATCCCGTCGATGCCCGCGACCAATACTGTACGCGCGGTTTCTTCCGGCAGCACCGGCTCATACGCGGCATGCGCCTTGAGCGGCAGGCCTTTTGAGCCGTCCGCCTCGCTCAGCACATACGGCGCTGCTTCCAGCAGCATGGCGGCCGGCGTTTGGTGAAGGGATAGTTTGCCATCCGCCACCGCGTCACCCACGCAGATTAGCGAATGCGAAAAAAGCGCCCGCGTGATGTCTGCACGGGAGGGCGAAAGCAGCAGTGGAATGCCTTTAGGCGGTATCATTTTTGCCGTGGCGCAGAGTATGACTTTATGGGAGGCCGCTAGTTCCGCGCCCAAGCGCAAAAGCAGCGCCGTTTTGCCACCGCCGCCGATGATGCAGGTGAACCCTCTCTTTATTCCTAGCAATTCATTATAATATACGCGTTGCATACAAAAAACCGTGATAGCATTATTCTCAATTGAGGATAACACTTTTGCTTACCGCTTGTCAACGCAATGCCAGCGCATTACAATGTTGGTATGAATGCTGCATTTTTAAAAGGCCTGCCGGATGATATGCGGCCAGCGCTTAGTTTGCGCCTCTTTGGTAAGAGCGGAAAATGCTTTGGCCCCGGCATCGCGCGGTTGTTACAGGAGGTACACGCGCATCGATCCCTGCGCGCCGCGGCGCAATCCATGCAGATGGCATATTCCAAGGCATGGCGCATCGTAAAAGATACGGAACAGGCGCTTGGGCTGCCACTTTTGGACAGCGCCAAGGGCGGCGTGCACGGCGGCGGCGCTACGTTGACCGCCGAGGGAGAAGCGCTGTTAAACGTGTATCTGGAATATGAAAGAGCGCTCCGCCAGGAAGCGGAGCGCTTGTATGCCGAATATTTTTATCCGCAACCGTAAGCGGCAATTTGCTTGCCCGGAACACCGGAGACGCTGAACGTTTAAGCGGGGTCAACAAACGGTACTTCCGCCGCTTATGCCATTCCCAATCGTTTTTTCATGGTTTTTTCCACCGCATGCAGGATGTTTTCATAACCGGTGCAGCGGCACAGATGGCCTGAGAGCTGTTTGCGCAATTCTTCTTCGGTGTATGTCTTTCCGCTTTCCAAAATTTCAACGGCCGTCATGATGAATCCGGGCGTGCAGAAACCGCACTGCACGGCGCCTTCGTCTATGAATGCCTGCTGGATATCGGAAAGCTCACCGTTTGGCCCAAGCAGGCTTTCCAGGGTGCGGATGTGCTTGCCCTCCGCCCACACGGCCAAATAGATGCACGAATTAAAGCATTCGCCGTCGATAATGACGTTGCATGCGCCGCATTCGCCGACCTCGCAGCCCTTTTTTACGCTGGTCAGCCGGTACTCGTTGCGAAGCATATCTGTCAGGGACGCACGCACGTCTACCATTGTTTCTGTTTGTTTGCCGTTGATGGTGCAAGTTACCAAAGTACGCTGTTTCATAGTACGCCTCCTGCCAATTCCACAGCGCGGGTGAAGGCGCGCCGGGCCAGTTCTTCAACGAGTTGGAGTCGCAATTCCTTGCTGGCGCGCCAGCTGGTTCTCGGATTTACATCCGAAAGCGCGGCTTTTGCCACCGCGTCTACCGTTTCTTTTCGCACTGGCTGGCCGTTTGCCGCGGCCTCGGCGCTGAGCGCGCGCATGGGCACAGGCCCGGCCACGCCATAGGCGACGCGCATGCGTTCCACCGTTTTTTTATCCGGCGAAAGGCGCACATTGACGGAACAGCCCAGCGTCGCGATATCCATGGCGTTGCGCATGGCGTATTTGATATAGTGCCCATAGGTTTGGGCATAGTTTTGCCTTTTGATGAGGATGGCTGTGAGAATTTCCGCGGGTTGCAGCGCCACTTGCCCCGCCTTGACGTAAAACGCGCCTATAGGCAGCGTGCGCACGCCGTTTGGCCCGGTCAGCTCCACTTCCGCCTCATACGCCATGAGCGTGGACGCGGAATCGGCGGATGTGACGCCATTGCAAATATTGCCGCCGATGGTGCCGATGTTGCGTATTTGCGGGCCGCCTACCATATCCACCGCTTCACCGAGCACGGGGATATGCTGGCAAATCAGTGCGTTTTTCGTGATATGCGAAAAGCTGGTGAGCGGCAAAATACGCAGCGTGCCATCCGGGTCGAGGCTAACGCCGCGCAGCTCGTCCAGTTTGTATAAGCTGATAAGGGTGCAGCCCGCCAGCTTGCCTTCACGAATTTTAATCAGCACATCGCTGCCGCCCGCTATGACGGTGGCGCCGGTATGCTGCTGCAACAACGACACGGCGTGCGCAGTGGATGTTGCTTCATACAATGCTTCGATATCGTACATGGCGATTACCTACCTCCTGCGCTAAATAAGGCCCGCTTCTTTGAATGCGGGGAAAAGTACATGCGGCGTGAGCGGTGCCTGATTGACAGCTACGCCGGTCGCCTGAAAAACGGCGTTGCGTATGGCGGGCGCGCCCGGCACGGTGGGCGGCTCGCCCAGCGCCTTTGTGCCAAACGTGCTCGTTGGTTCATAGTTTTCCACAAACTGCGCTTCCAGATGCGGATGATCCATAATGGTGGATAATTTGTAATCAAGGAAATTATCGTTTAAAAGCTGGCCCGTTTTTTCATCGAAGAGCATACGCTCGCTCAGGCCAAAGCCAATTCCCATGCTCATGCCGCCATGCACTTGCGCTTCGGCCAATTGCGGATTGATGAGCCGGCCGCAATCGTGCACATTGACGATGTTAAGCAGCTTCACTTTGCCAAGCGGTATATCCACTTCCACTTCTGCAAACGCGCAGCCAAAGCTGAATGCATTGGATTTGCACTGGTATGTGGCTTCAGCGGTGATATGCTGGGAATTGGTGAGGCTGTACAGCGCTTCCGTGGCGAGCTCCGCCAGGGACAGCAAGGGCGTGTTCACATTGTTTACTTTGTGCACGATGATGGAATCCACGATGTCCAGATCCTGCACCTGCATGCGCGTCAGCTCGTGCGCGTACCGCAGTATTTTTTCTTTGAGCATATCCGCCGTCTGGCGGATAGCCATGCCGCCCACATAGGTTTGGCGCGATGCATACGCGCCTGTGCCAAAGGGCGTTGTGTCTGTATCCTGGGTGCTGATAACATGCACGTCGGTGTAAGGGATGCCCAGCGCTTCACCCGCCATTTGCGCGAAGGCGGTGTCGGCTCCCTGGCCGATTTCCGTTTCGCCCAGCTGCATTTGGATGGAACCGTCCTGATTGAGAACCATGCGGCAGGACGAAACCTCAAGCGCGATGGGCCAGACGGCCGTGTTGTACCACAGCAGCGCCATGCCGACGCCGCGGCGCACGGGGCCGGTTTGATTTTGGTAGAGCTTTCGCTTGTTTTCGTAGTCGATATAGGCCTTGCCCTTTTCGATGCACTGATTCAGGCTGTCGAAATAATTGACATTCTTGCTGAATGGATCCATGAAGCCAACGGGCATCATATTCATGCGACGGTACGCGAGGCTGTCCATGCCCAATCTGTGCGCGATATCCTCCGCGTGGCATTCCAAAGCAAACACGGCCTGCGGCGCGCCATAGCCACGCATGGCGCCGGCGGACGATGTGTTCGTATATACGGTAAACCCTTCTACCCTGTTTGCCTTTTCTTCCTGATATAGTTGACGAAACGCCGTCATGGCCTTGGACGTCACGCTGTGGCCATGCGAAGCATAGGCCCCCTGCGTAGCGTATATCTCGCAGCTTTTTGCCACAAGCCGCCCGTTTGGGCGCACATAGGATACCATGTGGAACTTGTTTGCGTGGCGCACGCGGGTGGCGTAAAACGTTTCTTCGCGGCTTAGTTCCAGCTTGACCAGCCTGCCGCCCAGCTGCTGGCAAAGGAACGCGTTAAGCGGTTCGTACAGCACGTCCTGCTTATTGCCAAAGCCGCCGCCGATGTATGGTTTGATAATGCGGATTTTACCCCAGGGCAGCCCCAAGGCCTGGCCCACCACCCGGCGCACGATATGCGGAATCTGGGTGGAAGAAACGACGACGATGCGCCCCGCTTCCATATAGGCGAACGAAACAGGCGGTTCGAGATGGCTGTGCTGCACGATGGGCGTTTCATACCAGCCTTCAACCTTGATGAGGCCCGGTTCGCGGATGGCTTCCTCAAAATCGCCCTGTTCCGTTTTGCCATGCCCTAAAATATTGTTTGGAAAATCTTCGTGCAAAAGCGGCGCGCCGTCCTTCATGGCCACGACAGGGTCGAGCACATGAGGGTACTGCTCGTACTCTACGCGGATGGCCTTTAGGGCGCGATTGGCGGCCACTTCGTCCTCGGCCACCACTGCCGCGATATCGTCTCCATACAGGCGTACACGTTTATTTAACAAACGCCTGTCAGCAATATCCTGATGCGATTTATCCGTGCTCCACGGGTGGCCCGCCGTGGGGAAGGCGATATCCGGCACATCAAAGCAGGTAATTATTTTTACTACGCCGGGCAGCTTTTCCGCATCGGAAATATCCATGCTTTTCACCAGGCCGTTTGCTATGGTTGCGTGCAGCACTTTGGCGATCAGCGCATTTTTTTCGATGATATCGTCTGTAAATTTGGCGCGGCCCGTCACTTTATCGAGCGCATCCACGCGGGGCACACTTTTCCCAACACTCATAAATAGGCCCTCCTGCAAAAATTCGTAATCGGCGCAAACTTTTTTATTGCTTTAATTATATCATCTTTCGCATGGCACAGATAGTATACGTGAATGTATTTTTTGTGAAACATCGCTTTAATTGCCGATAAATACTTGTTTTTTCCACGTGCAAGCGGGTACACTGATAAGCAGGGCGCTGCCACGCGCATGATGGGCAAAAGGGGATATTTACATGAAAATCGGTTGTATTTGCATGGCGGCCGGCCAAAGCGAGCGCTTCGGTTCCAACAAGCTTTTTGAAGCGTATAAGGGCAAATCGTTAATCGAGCGCGCGCTTGCCGTTATACCGGCGCAGGAGTTTTACCGCGTGGTAATTGTGACGCAGTATCCGCAGATTGCAGATTTAGCAGCGCAGGCAGGCTATGTTTTGTGCCTGAACACACAGCCGGAGCTTGGCCTTAGCCACACCATTGCGCTTGGCATGGAGGCGCTTAGCGACGCGGACGCCATTTTGTTTTTGGTGGCGGATCAGCCGCTGCTGAAAAAAGAAAGCGTTTGCCGCGCGCTGCTGCTTTTTAAAAGCCATCCGGAACACATAGTGGCCATGTCGCACGAAAAGCGGCGCGGCAATCCTTGCGTTTTCCCCAAAGCATATTTCCCCGAGCTGCTCGCGCTGACGGGCGATCATGGCGGCCGAAGCGTGATCGAACAGCATGAAGGCGCGCTGCTGCTTTGCGAAGTGGCTGATGAAAAGGAATTGCTCGATATCGATACGCCGGAGCAGCTAAGATAAATCTGTCAGACCGGGGCGGGGGACGATGGGGCGCCGCCCCATACCCCGCCCAAGGGATACATCCCTTGGGAATCCCATTCCCATGCCCACACGTGGGCATGACTTGTTTTTTTAAACCAAGTTTATAGCGCGTTTTACAATATTTCCCTACGGAATGCCTTGGCATTCCGGCGATGGGTTCTTAGGGACATGTCCCTAAGCGGAGGTTTGGAGGCGGCGCCTCCATAAAAACCTGACTTTGCCTACCATGCTGGGGCGGACCCATGCCCGCGCCTTGTCTTTCCTCCGCATGATGTTATAATAGTGACGATAATACAAAAACGGAGCAAAGGATATGCCGCAACAAAAGCCCTCGATATTAAGGCGTTTTATCGCCTATTACGGCCCACACAAGAAGCTGTTTATGCTTGATTTATGCTGCGCGTTTTTCATGGCGGCAGTGGATCTTGCTTTCCCGTATGTTTCGCGGCTGGCGATGCAGAGATTGTTGCCGGAGCGTTTATACCAAACCTTCTTTCTCATTATGGGCGCGTTGGCGCTGGCGTATGTCGTGCGGGCGCTGCTCACGTATATCGTTACGTATTACGGGCACTTGCTTGGCGTGCGCATGGAAGCGGACATGCGGCGCGACCTGTTTACGCATTTGCAGAAGCTCTCCTTCCGCTTTTACGATAACAACCGCACAGGCCAGCTGATGAGCCGGGTCACCACGGATTTGTTCGATATCACGGAACTGGCGCACCATGGGCCGGAGGATCTGTTTATTTCGTGCGTTACGGTAATAGGCGCCATCATCATCATGCTGACGATCAACTGGAAGCTGGCGTTATTGCTGGTATTGCTCGTGCCTGTGGGCGTGCTGTTCACCATACTGCAGCGCAAGCGCATGATGGCGGCGAGCAGGCAGGTAAAGGAGCGGCAGGCGGGCATAAACGCGGGGCTGGAAACCAGCATATCCGGCGCGCGGGTTGCCAAAGCGTTCACAAACGAGAACTACGAAATAGAAAAATTTCAGGAAACTAACGAACACTTCAAAACCTCCAAGCGTGAATACTACTCCGTTATGGGCATTTTCATGGGCGGCATCGATTTCTTTACGAGCATATTCCATGTTTCCATCATCACATTTGGCGGATACTTAATCATGCGCGACGCGTTTGATTATATCGGCCTGCTGACATTCACGCTGTATATTTCCACATTTTTAACGCCTATGCGCAAAATTTCGCAGTTTGCGGAGATGTACACGAACGGCATGGCCGGTTTCCGGCGGTTTTCCGAGATCATGGATACACCGCCGGATATTTTGGACGCGCCGGCAGCAGCGCCCATTGCAAACGTGAAGGGCGATATCCGGCTGGTGGATGTCGGCTTTTCCTACAACGACAAAACGAATGTGCTGCGCCATGTCAATTTGCACATCCCCGCCGGTGAAACGCTGGCTTTGGTGGGGCCTTCCGGCGGCGGTAAAACCACGCTCTGCCACCTGATACCGCGCTTTTATGATATCGATGAAGGCAACATATTGATTGACGGGCATAGCATCAAAGACATTACGCTGGAAAGCCTACGGGCAAATATTGGCATCGTTTCGCAGGATGTGTTTTTGTTTGCGGGCACCATCCGCGAAAATATCCGCTATGGCCGCATAGGCGCAACGGACGCGGAGATCGTGGCCGCGGCAAAACGCGCGGAAATACACGATATGATTTTAGAAATGGAAAACGGCTATGACACGTATGTGGGCGATAGGGGGGTGCGGCTGTCCGGCGGGCAAAAGCAGCGCATTTCCATAGCGCGCATATTCTTGAAAAACCCGCCCATCCTGATTTTGGACGAGGCGACATCGGCCTTGGACAGCATCACGGAACAAAAGATCCAACAGGCGTTTGACACGCTTTCGGTGGGCCGCACCACGCTCGTAATCGCGCACAGGCTTTCCACGGTGCGCAACGCAAGCAAGATCATCGTCATCAGCCACGAAGGCATACTGGAGCAAGGCTCGCACGACGAATTGCTCGCGCTCAACGGCGCATATGCCGCGCTGTACCATAGCCAATTCGCCGGCACGGAGTAAGCCGGCACGGAACGCCCTGCGCCGCGGGGCCTGCTGGAAATTATGCCTGCTCAACAAAGGCAATCAATTCTTTTTTCGGTCGTATGGCGTGTTTGAGAGGGGGAGTTTCGTTTGGAACTGCCCCGTTTTGTTATAGTACGCTAGGGCGACGGCGGGCGGCGTGGGTATGGAACAAATTTCGCCGATGCCCTTTGCGCCGTGGGCGAGTCCGCCCGCGCTTTTTTCAATGATGCACGAAACGATATCCGGCGTCTTATCGGCTTTAAACAGGCCGAGCGTGCCAAACTTGGCGGCAGGCTTACCATCGGTGAGCGGATAATCCTCCGTGAGCGCGTAACCGAGGCTCATGACCACGCCGCCTTCGATTTGCCCTTCTACGGCGACAGGGTTGATGGACTTGCCGACGTCATGCGCCGCGAGGACACGCGCGATGGTTCCATCTTCTCCGAGCTCCACGAGATGCGTGGCATATCCATACGCGATATGACTGACCGGGTTTTCTTTCTGCGAGCCCAGTGAATCGGTGATACCCACATATTCGCCAAAATAGCTTTCGCCCTCCAGCGCCTGAAGCGAGCCGGCCTCGCGCATGGCTTCCAGCAATTTTTCGGAGGCGCGTCGGACGGCCTCGCCCGTGAAGAGCGTTTGGCGCGATGCGGTGGTGTTGCCCGAATTGGGCGCAAGCGCGGTGTCAGGCTGCTCATATATGACCAGCTCGGGGGAAATGCCAGTGGTTTCGCAGAATATTTGTATTTGCACGGTGCCCATGCCCTGGCCGATGCAGGCGGCGCTGGAATGCAGGTGCGCCTTGCCGCCGCGAACTTCTATGTGGCTTCTGCCCACGTCCGGCACACCCACGCCAAGGCCGCTGTTTTTCATGGCGCACGCGATGCCGCAGCTTGGATTGTTTTCGTATACCGCGCGCACGGCTTCCAATGTTTCTACAAGGCCGGTGGTTGCGTCGGCGATTTGCCCGTTTGGCAAGGTCTGGCCGGGGCGAATGGCGTTGCGGTAGCGGATTTCAAAAGGCGTAATGCCAACAAGCTCCGCGAGCTGGTTGAGATTGCTTTCCATGGCAAAGCAGCTTTGCGTTACGCCAAAGCCGCGGAACGCACCCGCAGGCGGGTTGTTTGTGTAGTACGCTTTGCCGGTGATGTCGATGTTTTGATAGTTGTATGGCCCGGCGGCGTGCGTGCAGGCCCGCTGCAGGACGGGGCCTCCCAAAGAAGCGTAAGCGCCTGTATCGGCAATAAGCAACGCTTTGAGGCCGGTGATTATACCGTTTTCATCGCAGGC
This sequence comes from Eubacteriales bacterium, assembly GCA_031549625.1. GTDB lineage: Bacteria > Bacillota > Clostridia > Christensenellales > CAG-138 > JAISXK01. Next base: position 5,166 of record JAVBPK010000042.1, on the reverse strand, counting down.
GGTCGTGAAATCCATCTCCATCGGGTGGCGCTTGGGGTGAACGAGCAGGCTCTCCTGACGGCTGAGCTTTACCTTTACGGGCCTCTTTGTATGGTACGCCAGTAAAGTGGCATGGTGCTGCACGCTCATATCTTCTTTGCCGCCAAAGCCGCCGCCAACCATGGCGGCCGTAACGCGCACCTTGAGGGAATGTATATCCAGCATATCCGCGCATTCATGCTGCGTTTGGTAGATGCCCTGATCGCCGCTGATGATATGCATGCCGCCGTCCGGCTCGAGATACGCTACGGCGCATTCCGGCTCTAAAAACGCATGCTCCGTAAAAGGCACGCTGTAGTGGTTGGAAACCACAAATTTGCTTTTCGCTATGGCTTCGGCCGCATTGCCGCGCACAAGATGTTCTTGTGAAAGCAGGTTGCCGTTCTCGTGCAGCTGCGGAGCGCCCTCAGCCATGGCATCAACCGGGGAGAATATGCCCGGCAGCTCCTGGTATTCCACCTCGATGAGCGCAAGCGCCTGCCGCAAAATCTCTTTGCTTTCGGCGGCCACCAGCGCTATGGCGTCACCCAGATAGTGCGTCAGCCCGCCTTCGGCAACAAGCACCGGCCAATCGCGGCGCAAATGGCCGATCTTGCGTTCGCCGGGAATGTCTTTGGCAGTTAGCACGGCATGTACGCCGGGCAGCGCCTTTGCCGCCTCAGTATGAATGGCAAGCACCCGCGCGCGCGGATACTCGCTGCGCTTCGCACCGCCAAAAAGCATCCCTTCCATGAAAATATCGTCCGCGTATTGCGCGGCGCCCAGCGCCTTGCTCTTTGCGTCCACGCGGTGCATGCTTTCCCCCGCGCGGCCGGTGAATACGCGCTGTGGAAGCGCTTGTTTGCCGGAGAGCAGTTTGGCGGCCAGAAGGATGCCGTCTTCTATTTTTTTGTAGCCCGTGCAGCGGCAGATGTTGTTTTTGATTGCGGCCTTGACCTCCGCGCGGGTAGGATCGGGCGTTTTATCCAGCAATGCTTTGGCGCTGATGAGCATGCCCGGCGTGCAGAAACCGCATTGCACCGCCCCCGCTTCCGCAAAAGCGAAGGCGTATAGTTCCTTTTCCCGCTCGGAAAAGCCCTCTACCGTGAGAATATGCTTGCCGCTTAGCCGGTCCGCCCGCAATATGCACGCCTTTTGCGCCACCCCGTCCACCAGCACCATGCATGTGCCGCACGCGCCTTCCGAGCAGCCGTCTTTGACGGAAGTAATCGTAAGCGTATCCCGCAAAAACGGCAGCAGCTTTTTGTCCGCCTCAAGCGAGTATTCGATTCCGTTTATAAAAAAAGTTGATAGCATGCTCTTACCTCAAGGATACTGGCGTCGCTTCGAAATGTTGAATTCATAATAACTCTTCTTTAGTATAACAAAAAAGATTTGTATAGGCAAAAAATATTTTTTCTGTTCGTTCGTTTTTCATCCCGCAACGTTAGGTAACCGATGATTAAATGGAGGTGGCGGAGGGATAAAGAACCGCAAAGACGTCTCCGCCTGCATTAATCAGCGTTTACTTAGGAACAAAGGAGCGCCTCATGCCGCATGCGATATGACGTGCTCTTAAAACAGCCTTGCCGCACGGTATAAAAAACATCCTTCGCGGAATGCCATTGTGCCGCTGGATTTCAAAATTCCAGAAAATGGTTCGGACTCCATCGTTTCCCGTCAGAGCCTCCAAAAACCCTCCACCGCTGCAACGGCGTTATTCAGGCAAGGGCCAGCGCGCGCAAGGCCCATATCCAAAAAAAGAGCGTAAGCATGGAAAACAGGGAGGTAAACACGATGACCTGGCACGCGAGGTCGGCATCGGCACCCATCTCCTGCGCCATGGGGAATATGGAAACGGCGGCAGGCGCGGCAAAGAGCGTCACAAAGGCCATAAGCTGCAGGCCACGGAAGCCCATCAAAATAGCGATGGCTACAAATACAAGCGGAATGACGATAAGGCGCAGGCCGAGCACCGCGAGGATGGTTTTCCGATTTTCGCGTGCTGCGTCAAAACGGAAAAAGCCACCGAGCAATATAAGCGCGACAGGCGTTGCCAGCGAGGCGAGGGTGCTTACAAAGCTGTGTATCATAACGGGCAAACGGATGTGCAGCAGCTTGCAAAGGGCAGCGGCCATGGCGGCCACGATCAGCGGGCTTTTCAATGTGTTGATGACGATTTGCAGCGGGCTGATTTTTTTGACGCCATATACGCAAAATAAAATGACGCTCGCCATGTTGAGTATGGGCACCACAAAAGCGAGCATAACGGAATAAGGGCCCACTTTGTCCGCGCCGTAGAGGGAGGTGCATATGCTCACGCCCAGCAGAATCACATTGCAGCGGAACAGGGCCTGCGCCACAACGCTCCGCCGCGCGTTTTCTTTTACGGTAAGATGCGTGCCGAGCCATACAAGGGCGATCAGCAGCAGGGTGCCGCCTATGCCGCACAAGAGAAAACGGAGGTCCATATCCTGCGCCAGATTGGCGTTGTAAATATTGGTGAACATGGTTGCCGGGATGAATATGTGGAAAACAAACCAGTTCATCTTCGAGATAACAGTTTGTTCTAAACGGCCGCGGCGCGCCATGGCATAACCAAGCAGCATCAGGAAAAACAGCGGCGCCATTACATTGGCGGACAACAAGAACCCTTCCATACCACGCACATCCTACAAGTTGCGCCACTGGAAAACGGCGCAAGTATTTTCTTCGGTTATACAGGTTTGCGCATTGTCAGCGCGATCCTGTTTTTTTCGATATCCACTTCCTGCACCCAAACGGTGACCACATCGCCCAGCTTGACAACCTGGCTGGGATGGGAAACGCGCCTGTCGCTAAGCTGCGAAATATGCACAAGCCCGTCCCTGTGTACGCCGATGTCGACAAACGCACCGAAATCGGTGACATTGCGCACGGTGCCTTTCAGCTCCATGCCCTGGGAAAGGTCTTTCATCTCCAGTACATCCGTACGCAGTAGCGGCTTTGGCAGCTCGTCGCGCGGATCCCGGCCTGGCTTTTGCAGGTCGCGTATCATGTCGCGCAGCGTGGGCGCGCCAACGTTTAGCTCCAAAGCAAGCGTTTTGCTGCCAACCTCGCTCACCTTTTCGCCCAGCTCCTGCAATTTCCCCGCGCGGATATCGCCGCCGGTGAAGCCGAAACGTTTTATCAACGTTTTTGCGGCAGCGTATGATTCCGGATGGACGCTTGTATTGTCCAGCGGCTCATCGCCGTCGGCGATACGCAAAAATCCGGCGCATTGCTCAAACGCTTTTGGCCCGAGTTTCGGCACAAGCTTTAGCTGCGCGCGGCTTTTAAAGGCCCCGTTCTCCTTTCGGAAATTTTCGATATTTTGCGCCACGGGCCGGCTGACACCCGCCACATAGCAGAGCAAAGGAACGCTTGCCGTATTTAGCTCCACCCCAACCTGATTGACGCAGCGCTCCACAACGCCGCCAAGCGCCTCGCTCAGACGCGCCGCTTTCATATCGTGTTGGTATTGGCCGACGCCTATGGCGGACGGATCGATTTTAACCAGCTCCGAAAGCGGATCCTGCAATCGTCTGGCTATGCTCACGGCACTGCGCAGCGATACGTCGTATTCAGGAAACTCTTCCGCCGCCAATTTGGAAGCGGAGTAGACAGAAGCGCCCGCTTCGTTGACTATCACATACGGAATGTGCTTGCCGCACTCCTGCATGGTTTCAACAAAAAACTGCTCGGTTTCGCGCGAGGCGGTGCCGTTGCCTATGGAAGCCAGCGTAATACCATATCGCTCGATCAGTTCGAGCACGCGTTTTTTTGCCTGTTCCACTTTGTTGTGAGCGGGCAGCGGGTAGATTACGCCGGTGTCCAGCACGCGGCCCAGCGCGTCAACCACCGCCAGCTTGCAGCCCGTGCGGATGCCCGGATCCAGCCCCAGTACGGTTTCGCCCTTGATGGGCGGCTGCATCAAAAGGTCGTTCAGGTTGGTGGAAAAAACGCGGATGGCCGCTTCTTGCGCGTCCTCCGTGAGCTTGGAACGCGTTTCACGTTCCATGGCGGGCAAAATAAGCCTGCCAAGCGCGTCCTTCGCCGCGGCCTGCACCACGGGCGCGGCGGGCGTGCCGGCTTTCACAACGTCCTGCGTTACGAGCGGCAGCGCCTGCTCTTCCGCCAAATCCAGCGTCACGTTTAAGTATTCCTCGCGTTCGCCGCGATCGATGGCCAGCACGCGGTGGCCGGCGATACGATTGACGGGCTCGCTGTAATCGTAATACATGCGGTAGACGGAGTCTTCCTTCTTTGCCGCTTTTGTAACGATGCAGCCTGTTTTTTGGATGAGATCGCGCAGGCGCGCGCGCACGGCGGCGTCGTCGCTGAATTGTTCGGCAATGATATCTTGCGCGCCGCTAAGCGCGTCCTCGGCGCATGGCACGCCTTTTTCTTCATTTACAAACGCCTGTGCCAATTCCAGCGGAGGCGGGTCTTGTTTGTTTTGCAGCAGCAGGCGCATGGCGAGAGGTTCCAGCCCCTTTTCCTTAGCCATCATGGCGCGTGTGCGGCGTTTTGGCTTGTAAGGACGGTAAATATCTTCGAGCTCGGCCAGCAATGTGCAGCGCTCCAGGGCGGCTGCCAGCTCATCCGTATATACTTCCTGTTTGATGAGCGCGGTTTGTATTTCTTCGCGGCGTTGCGCAAAATTGCGCAGATATGCAAGCCTATCGGCGATTTCTCGCAGCAATTGGTCGTTTAGCTCGCCATGCTGCTCCTTGCGGTAACGCGCGATAAATGGGATGGTGTTCCCGTCGTCAATCAATTTGATGAGGTTTTCAAACTGCCAGGTTTGCAGGGCAGGAAATTCTTTTTTTAGCGCCTGAATGATATCCATGTTTCACTCCTGTAATAAAACTCACTTTGAGATTGTAACATATTTTGTTAGATTGCGCACTGCTTAATACAGCATGCAAGCCACGCATGGTGTTTTGCTTACTCTGGCATGTGAGTTACGCACGGCGTTTTGCTTACTCCGACTTGCGGGAAACGCACGGTGTTTTGCTGCATCCACCGCTGCGGCTGCGCCGCACCGGCGGGCCAAACACCAGAGGAAGAGATACATTTTCTTTTGATTTTAAATGGGGCGCAGAGTACCTCTCAAATCGCAAAGGG
>JAVBPK010000091.1:0-2712 GCA_031549625.1 Eubacteriales bacterium | reverse complement strand
TGTATGCGCGCATATCCGCCATAAACTCTTCCGCAATGCCGCCGACCACGGGCCTCGCGTCTTTATCCAGGTAAGCAAGCAGCGGTATGCCTATCGTCATATTGCCGCCAAGGTAACCGTTTTTCTCCACGAGCAGCACATTTGCGCCGTTACGCGCCGCGGCAATCGCCGCCGGAAGCCCGCCGGGGCCGCCGCCAACCACCACCACATCATAGGCTTTTGACATTTTTTTCATACCGTGCGTCCTCCTCAACCATAAAAAATTTTGTTACGCAAGTTCTAATATGACCGCGTTGTTGTCGCGTAGAGTTTTCTGCAGCTTGGAAATATCCACGTCGCCAGGCAGCGTATGGTCGTCGAGCGCGATAGCTGCCGCGGTACCCGCCGCCTGCCCCATGGCCATGCACGCCGGCATGACCCTGTAGCTTGCCGCCGCGCCGGAAGTGCCGGAAATGGCGCGCCCTGCCACAAGCAGGTTTGTGGGGCCCTCCGGCACCATACAGGAAAAGGGAATGTTGTAATAGCCGTTTACGCACTGGAACGTCACGCCGCCGCCCGTGCTATTGTGGGCATCCACCGCGTAACCAAATGTACAAATGGCATCTGCAAACGGCTTGCGCTCCATGATATCGTTTACAGTCAGCGTGTATTTGCCCTTGATATGGCGTGTTTCACGCACGCCTAACGAAGAAGCCACCTGCAAGATTTGCATGTTTTCGCAGCCGGGCAAATGCTTGCGCATAAATGCTGCCAGCTGCTGCACTTGTTTCCGCCCCTCGATCATGGCTTTTGTGATATCTTCCGTGTTTGTGGCGTCGATGTGCGCCATGCGTGTGCAGTTGATTTTAAAGCGGCCCGGCGTGCTTTGCTCGTAGTTGCCGATCTCATCGCGGTCTATCGTCCACTCGCCCGTCCTGCGCCCTTCTTCGATGGCCCAATACCAGCTGCTTTTTGCTGGAACGCCCAAATTTCCAGCCGCCTTTTGCCTTTCCAGCTCGCCTATAAACCGGTCTCTGTCGATGTTGCCCACTTCAAAGAACAATGTGCATGGCTGCATGGTGCCCTCTTCTTCATTGCCCATTACGGTGGGTGTGCCGGAAAAGTACGCCAAATCCGCGTCGCCGGTGCAATCGATGTATATTTTCGCCCGAATACTGGCAAGGCCCTCTTTTTTACAAACCACTATGCGTTCGATATCGCCATCTTCCAATACGCTGTCCGCAAGCTGTACATTGTATAGCAGCCGCACGCCCGCCTCCAGCGCCATCTCTTCCATAACCACGGCGAGCGTTTCGGAAAGAAAGGGCGTAACATGGCGGTGGCTGTGCAACAGATAGGAACTAAAGCTGCTTAAACCCGGCACCTTGGAAGGATGGATAGCCCCGCCGCGCGCTTCTGTGCGCACGCACAGCTCGTCGAATATGCCTTTTACGATTTGCTGTGTGGCGTCGTTGTCATAGCAGGTCATGAACGGGCCGACAAGGCCCGCGGTCGCCATGCCGCCGAGCATGGAGTTTCGTTCTATTAACAGCACGTCTTTGCCAGCGCGGGCGGCGGCCACAGCCGCGCCAAAACCGGCGGGCCCGCCTCCGATCACCAGTACATCCGCATTCAATTCGGTTTCGATATTCTTTTTATACAGCATAGAAGCAACTCCTGTTTTTCGATTATTCATGCCATGCATGGGCATTGGTTTCCCGGCATGATAAGTATTGTGAAGCGATACGGGAACGCGTATGCTACGCGCGCGGCAAAGGAGGCCAAAAGAATCATTCCGTAGGCATACCTGTAACATGTTACCACCATCAAAATAGCGCATTTCCCGGCCCATCGTCAATCATTTCCTTCCAATTCCGAAAGAACCGGATAGAACCATAAAATCGGCTTATCCGCATGGAAAAACAAGCCGTTTCAAAAAGCGAACAGCCTGCAAAACGGACGAACCCGTCCCCTATTCGTCTATTATATTGGGTAAATACTGAATGAATGCCCGCAGTTCTTCCAGGCGAATTTGAGGATCCGCGTTATACAGCGCAAAAAGCGCGCTACCAAGGGCGGCTTCTTCCCCGCCTTGAGGCAATAGCAACGGCATGCCAAAGGTTTTTGCAAGAACGCGCTGCATAGCGGCGTTTTTGCGCAGCCCGTTGCCCGCGCCCACAAGGCATGCCTTTGGAACGCAAAAGCCGGCGGAAACGCTGCTGTAGTACGCAAAAAGCTCATCCACTATTCCCTGCATGAACCCCTGCACAAAATGCGCGGGCGTGAATGTATCCCACCCCATGTTTTGTATACAACCGCGCATGCCGGGTTTATCACGCGTACCCATCAGGCAGGTGGATATGCGCAACGATTCCCGCAAGGGCTGTTCCGCAAGCTCCGCCATGGCAGCGTACAGCGGCTTATCCCCGCCGCCGTCCAATTTACACACGGCGCGAAAGAATTGTTCCAGCCGCGCATAGGCCGCGCCGCCGCATAAAGCGGAACCAACCAGCAGATTTTCTTCGCCGATAAATGGACGCGTTTCCAGTACGCCGTTTTGCGGCGCACTTTGCCCCAGCATGGTGATTTGGCCGCCCGTACCGATATTCACGAGCACGCTACGGGCGTGTTCGCGCACGGAACCTAAAAAGCTCGCCTGGTTATCCCCAATGGCCACGGACACCAGCGCGCCGTTTGGCCTGCGTCCAATAGCGCAGCGCGCGGTAATGATTT
>JAVBPK010000066.1:0-7962 GCA_031549625.1 Eubacteriales bacterium | reverse complement strand
GGCGGCATCTATGGGGGCATCTTTACGCCCACCGAAGCGGCCGTCGTGGCTTGCGTATACGGCATCATCGTAGGCATATACGGGTATAAAGAGCTCAAATGGCGCGATCTTTACCGGATATTTATCGACAACGGCGTACTCGTTGGCGCTGTCGTCATCACGCTTGCCACAGCGACCGCATTGGGCACGCTGTTTTCCATGCTGCAGGTTCCCGCGCAAATCGGCGCGGCCATCGGCGCGTTCTCGCAAAATAAATACGTCGTGCTTCTGCTTATCAACCTGTTCCTGCTGCTGGTTGGCATGTGCATGGATACCGCAGCCGCCATACTGATACTGGCGCCCATACTTTCCTCCGTGCTCATCCCGCTGGGCGTAGATCCCATCCATTTCGGCGTTATCATGACCATCAACCTGGCTATCGGCTTTGTCACCCCGCCTGTTGCCGTCAACCTGTTTGTGGCGTCGGGCATATCGGGCCTGCCGGTTACAAAAATAGCCAAAGAGGCCGTGCCATTTATCATCGCGTTTTTACTTGGCCTCGTGTTGATCGTGCTCGTACCGGAAATCTCCACCTGGCTGCCAAGCCTGGTCAGTTCCCACTGATAAGCGAGGCCGGACATGAACATCACACTGCTTACAGTGGGCCACTCCCCGCGGGACGATCTGTCGCCCGATATGCTTGCGCTGCTTGGCGACGGCTATGCAATCACGCAACGGGGTGGGTTGGATGCTTTCAGCGTGGAAGAGGTGAAGGCGCGCTTTGCGCCCAAACAAGGCGAGGACACGCTCGTTTCCCGCTTGCGCGGCGGTGAAATGTATGAAATGTGCAGGGAAACTGTGCTCCCCTTTGTACAGCAGGCCATACTCGACGCCGGAAACGAAGGCGCCGACGCGATCATACTTCTGTGCACAGGGCGGTTTCCGGCGTTTAAGAGCGCTGTGCCTCTGCTAAAGCCGTTTGACTTGCTGCACAGCCTCGTGCCCACCTTGGCAGGCAGCATAAAGGTGGGAGCGTTGTTCCCCTTTGAGGCGTATGCCGAAGGGATGGCGGAAGACTGGCGGGAATCAGGACTGGATGTCGCGTATGCCTGTGTGCGTCCGCCGGGCGATGAGGCCGCGCTCAAAGCGGCGATTGCTCCGCTCGTGGCGCAGGGCATTGGCTTGCTTGTGCTCGATTGCATCGGCTATACCGCGCAAACGAAGAAACTGGCCCGCGCCATCGCAGGCGTGCCCGTCATACATCCCAAAAGCCTGCTGGCATCCGCCGTACACAATCTGACATAACGGCGTTTTCGTAACGGTCCTACAAAACGATTTCCCGTTTCTGAAAGGGCATGGCAACATGCCCTTTCAGGTTAGCGAAAAACCCTGTTTTTCGCTGGAATTACGGCATTTTACCTCTCGCCCTCCGGGCTCGCGCGTGGCAAAATGCCCAAGATGTAGGCTGTGGACGCACATGCCGTCCTTTCTCCGAATTGAAGGTTTTTCCTTACGAACCTTTTTTAACAGTCTGAAATTTTCGTACAAAAGAGCGGCGTAGTTCCTTCCGCTAGAATGTCAGCCGCTTTCTGCAAAATTTGACGTTTTTTGCGCCTATATGATACACTTAATCATATAAGCGCTTTTCTTCTTAAGGCCACCAACCACTTTTCGCGCGGTTTTGTTTTTTCATCATAGAAGGTGAGTATATGAGCGTTACACTTGCAAACATCTTACGGCTTCCGGCGTTTGCCGGCGCACAAGTGCTTACAGGGGCCTCAGGGCTTGAAAACGAGGTAGGCGGGATATCCCTTCTGGAATCACCCGACAGCATCCAATGGACTTCTGCCGGTGATTTCATTATCACAAACGCATACTTCCTCAAAAACACGCAAGAGAACGTGGTGCAAATCGTGCGCGCCCTTGCGGAAAAAGGCGCGTCCGGCCTCGCCCTCAAACTGAACCGCTATTGGGAAACGGTACCTGAAAGCATGCTCGAGCTGGCGGCCTCGCTTTCGTTCCCCATCGTTTCGCTGCCCTTTCAGGCTGCCCCGGCGCAGCTCATCAATGCCGTCGTGTACGAGGTCATGCATGAGGAATTTCACATGGCCGGTAGCCAGTTTGTCGAGGCGTTTTTAAAGGAGTTGCTGTTTACCGAATTCGATCCCGCGCTCATGCAAAAAAAGGCCCGCTTGATCGGCTTTTTGCCTCACGGCAACATGGGCGTTATGCTGGCGTGGCCGCAGCAGGGTCTTTCCCCCGAGGACATGCGAAAGCTCGTGGCGCCGCTCCTCCAGCCTGGCGAATACGCGCTCATACACGTAAGCTATCTCATCGTGACGGCGGTCATTCCGCCCGAAACACCGGATAGAATGCAACTGCTTGCCGAAGCGTTGCTACACAACACGCCGGAACCCGCCGAGGGCATAAGCTGCCACATTGGCATCGGCCGGGCCAGCGCTGATTTCAGCGGCCTGAGCAATAGTCATTATGAAGCGAAAACGGCCATGCTTCTTGCGCATACGCATGGGGAGACCATCATGGCTTTTGAAAGATTGGGCGTATTTCGCATATTGTTCGACGCGAAAAATATCGAAGCTCTGAAATTGCTGTATACAGAGACCATCGGCCTTATAGAAAAAACGGATGCGGAGCACAATACCGAGTTTCTGGCCACCATCAAAACATTCCTGCAGCAAAGCGGTTCCATCCGCGATACCGCGAACGCCATGTACGTGCATTATAACACCATTCGTTATCGCCTGAAAAAAATCCGCGATCTCATCGGCATCGATTTAGCCCGCGAAGAAAGCCACTTGGACATGAGCGTGTGCATAGAATACCATAATCTTTTACATTTGCAGGAAAAGCTGCCTTAGCAGTTGCCCGAAAGAATTTCCGCACAGCAATCGGGGGCCTTTTCATATATCCATATACATAGCTGCGCCATTCAAAAAAACAAGGGAGACTCAATCGGGTTCAAAAAGTATTTGCACCTCATGCATACACTCCTTGAAGTTTTGCAAATCATCTTCGTATTCGCTTGTCAGCAATAATTTGGGTCTCTTTTCTTCCGCGCGAAACATCTTAAGCAAATAGGGATTCCAGTTGTCGCTCAGTATGGCGGCTTTAAAGCAGTAGTACTCTCCAGCGGGTATTTCCACGATATTGGCGGAACGGAAACCCGGATCCTTCATGGCCAGCATGCCCACATAAAAGCGCCGCATGGTTTTTTGCATCAACGCATCATAATCCAGTATGGCTGTAAATTGGCGCATATAGGTAATATGCTTATACGGCTCGCTATTTTTAATTTGATTAAACAATGGATAAAATTGCAGATGCGTATAGGATGGGTCGCAGGCAACCGCAATCAGGTACCGCGCCTCCATATGTTTTACATAATAGGAAGTGCTCGCCTCGTTCATTTTGCCATAGGTAAAGTACTGTTGATACCAATCCAGCGTGTCTATGATATCGTAGGCATCTTTAATTTCCTCCAGTTTTTCTTTTTTCTTTTGGCAAAGGTATTGGATGAGCAGGTCGATATCATTGCCGACCAATACTTGTTTGATCTCTTTCAGCTTAAACCCGCATTTCAGCAAGTATCGTGCCCTGTCAATATAATGGAATTGCTCGAACGAAAAATAGCGGTATCCTGTTTCGGAATCGATATGCTTCGGCTGCACAAGGCCGATGTCGCAATAATGCCGCAACGTCTGCACGGAGATTCCCATAATGCTTGAAACTTTGCCGATAGAATACAACCCATTTTCCATATTCTCTGGCCTCCCGCATATGCCTGTACATGTTTTGAGACGTGACATGTGGGGGTATTTCTCGTAAACAAACGTACAACTCCACCCATTTGCTTATCGTAGAACAAATTCACGCAATATTCAATAAAAACCTTGCTCTTTCAGTCAGGCTGCGCTTTCAGTAACGTGCTTCAAAAATGGCGTTATTATATAAAAAAATTAGCTTGACTCTATACTTGTCATAGAGTTTATAGTAAAACCCAGAAGTGCGCACATCAAAATATCGCCATTTCCCCTTCTTATGACGTCAATATCTGGCGCTTTATTTACTATTGCCACAATGGAGGGCACAGCTCATGAATCAATATACCGAAATTACACAAATGCTGTCAAGAGGTTGCGAGGTGCAGGGGCTTGACTTCAATCATCCGCTTGTATTTCCTTTTTTTCCTAATACGGCTTTTAAGAAAGAAAGCCTGACGGCAGCTTTGGATGCCAGCATTTCTCCGTTTTCTTATGTGCGAATGAATAATCCAAACAGAGAGGCGTTGGCGGATGTTGTTACATTCCTGGAACAGGGTGAAAAATCACTGATCTTTTCCGCCGGTATGGGCGCTATTTCCTCCACGCTGCTGGCGTTGTTAAGCCCGGGCGATGAGGTCATCTGCAATCGCAATATATATGGCGAAACGCATCAGGTTATGACGGTTATTCTGCCAAAGTTCGGCATAAAGTCCACGTTGGTTGATTTTGACGACATCGGAAATATCCGTTCCGCCATTTCAGCAAAAACAAAGCTCGTATATTCCGAAGTGCTGGCAAATCCGGTGCTGCATATTGCAGATGTAGCGGAAATCGCAAAAATTGCCCATCAAAACGGCGCGCTGTTGATGATAGACAACACATTTACCACGCCCATCGGTATAAAGCCCATCACGCTTGGCGCTGATATCGTTGTAAACAGCCTGACAAAGTATATGAACGGGCATAGCGATGCGATTGGCGGTTCCATTACCAGCACAGAGGCGCTGATCAAAAAGATTGATTTCTTTATGATCCACGTGGGCACGGCCGGCGACCCATACGCCTCCTTCACCATGCTGAAAAATTTTGGCACAATGGATTTGCGGGTAAAGCGCCAGATGGCGAATGCCGCAAAGCTCGCCGCCGCTCTAGAGGCAAACCCTCTCGTTCCCAAAGTAAACCATCCCAGCCTTGCCTCTTTCCCGCAGCACGAGCTGGCCTTAAGGATGTTCCGCTCCAAAGACCTGATGACGGGCATGTTGAGTTTTGAACTGTCGGCGGATATTCAGGTTGTGGATGCCTTTATGCGGAAACTGACATTTGTGTGTTATGCCGGAACTTTGGGCGGCATTCATACCACTTTGATGCATCCCGTTTCCACATCACACAAGGACGTTCCTGTTGCTGAACGCGAAGCCATGGGCGTCACGCCCGGCTTAATGCGGGTCTCTGTCGGCATAGAGGACAGTGACGATTTGATCGCCGAATTCACCCAGGCGCTGGAAGTATTAAATAATTAATTGAGTTTGCTGGAGGGTAATATGAAAAAGATCTTTTCAAATGCACCGGAAAAAGCGCCAAAAGAGAAGCGAAAAGCCACTTTAGGTATCGCTTTAGTCGCCCTCACCGCTATCTGCGCGTTTATCGCCGTTGGCGTTGGCCCGCTCAAGGGCAATGTAGCGCTTATGTTGTTTTTATCCTGGCTGATACTGGCGCCAGTTGGCGCGTACTTGGGGTATAATTTTGCGGAGTTGGAGGTCATCGCGTATGATATGGCGAAAAAAAGCCTGCCGGCCTCCACGATCATCATGGCCGTAGGCATTATGATTGCTACATGGCTTGCCTCCGGCACAGTGCCCGCTATATTGACAATCGGGTTGAGTATCATCACGCCAAACCTGTTCCTGCTGATTACCATGCTGCTGTGCGCGTGTGTGTCACTTGTCATGGGTTCTTCATGGGGCACGATGGGTACGGCGGGCATTGCCATGTTTGGCGTAGGCGCGGGGCTGGGCATCAATCCGGCGCTAACCGTTGGCGCGATCGTATCCGGCGCGTATTTCGGCGACAAAATGTCCCCCATGTCGGATACCACGCTGATGGCATCCACGCTGACAGGAACAAAGCTGATGACGCATATCAAGTACATGTTTATCACCGGCGGCCCGGCGCTGTTGATATCCGGCATCCTTTACACCATCATTGGCTTTACGCAAGGCGGCAAAAACTATGACCCCTCACAGGTACAGGCCATTATAGAAAGCCTGCATGGCCTGTTTAAGCTGGGCTTTATCCCCCTTATACCTATCATCGTCGTTATCGTAATGCTTATCCTAAAAAAGAATACCATCCTAACCATGCTGGCCGGCGCGCTTTTAGCAGTCTTCATCGCGCTATTCTACCAGGGCGCGGCGCTAAAGGATATCGTGGGATATATGTTTAAAGGGTTTTCCGTGCAAACGGACGACGCTATTTTAAAGAGCCTGCTCAACCGCGGCGGCCTGAGCGCCATGCTCTCTTTGGTAGCTACTTTTATCGGCGCGCTGGGCCTTGGCGGCATGATTGCGGGAATTGGCCTGCTTGATCCTATCATAGAAGTGCTCACAAAGCGCGTGAAATCGGGCAAGGGTTTGATCGTGATCGCCATGCTGCTCACCTACATCTGCCTGCTTTTCGTTGCGACAAACCTGTTTGCCTTTGCTATGCTGGGCGCGCTGCTGCCGCCTTTATTTATAAAGTATAATTTAAAGTCAGAGAACCTCTCACGCGTTTTAGAAGATTGCGGCACGCTGGGCGGCGTATTGATGCCCTGGAATGTAGGCGGTATATTTGCCGCTGGCTTATTCGGGGTAGCCACCACACAATACGCGCCTTACGCGTTCCAGAATTACCTCACGCCCATCATCACATTGATTGTAACCCTCACCGGCTTTAAGATCGCAAAGATGTACCCCGAAAAGGACCTAAGACCGCTTACAGGCGAAGAAGTGACGCAATGGGAGAACGCGAATACGGCACAAGCCTAGCCCTCTCTGCCCAATATATGAAATGTCGTACTATCACAGAGCTAATAAAATGTATCTCGCCAAATAAGCCATTAAGCACCGGAAGCAACGCGATTCCGGTGCTTAATCGTGATGGTGAATCAAACAAATCGTCACGCCGTTCGGATCTTCAAGAAACGCGCAGCTCCCCACTAGCGTGCGGGCGGGGCCTGTTGTTATTTTGCCGCCCCTTTTTTCTATCTCCGCTATGGTGCCGGCAAGATCATCCACTTCCATGCCAATGGAATAGTAGCCAACCTTAAAGTCCTTGCTCTCGATCAACTCCACCATGGTTTCGCCCTTGGATTTCATCAGTGTAATCGTCGTGCCGGGCAGTGGTTTGTATTGGCTGTCCTGCTCAAACCCCAGTATGTCCGCGTAAAAGCGTATCGATTCTTCCATGTCGCGCACGATCATGGTAGAATACTTGATTCTGTTGTCCATATTATCCTCCCTTTGTTATCGCGGAGAAGCGTGAAGGAACGCCGTAAGCGCCGTCCCGCATCCTCTTTCCCCTTATGTTCAATTGAAGACAACAAAAAATACGCCCGAAAGCGTATTTTAAGCCTGAAAAATTTATCTCTGGCTGGTGAAACAATCGCTGCAATAAACAGGGCGGTCATTTCTTGGTTGGAAGGGAACTGTGCAGCTCTTACCGCAAGATGCGCAAGTCGCGCTAAACATCTCGCGTTGACCTCTGCCGCCGCCTCTGTTTTTGTTCAGATCACGGCAGGGCTTGCACCTTTGCGGCTCGTTCGTGAACCCTTTTTCGGCAAAGAAATCTTGTTCGCTTGCCGTAAACACAAATTCCCGCCCGCAATCTTTGCATGTAATTGTTTTGTCTTGATGGATCAATGGAATACCCTCTTTTTTTGAATTATACAGCTTCGTAGCATATACATTTGCATTGTACTTGTCCAATAATAAAAAGTCAAGCAATTTTCATTTTATTCACCGCTTATTCTCTTATTCCCAAAAACAAATATCCCCCTGCACAGCCGTGCAGTCTTGATAACGGCAAGAACGGCGCGGATAAACCGCGCCGTTCTGGAGACTGTCAAAAAAGGTTCGCAAGAAAAAGCTTTCAATCCGTGGGCAAGGACGACATGTGCGTCCGCAGCCCACACCTTGGGCATTTTGCCGCCCGCGAGCCCGGA
>JAVBPK010000143.1:0-3445 GCA_031549625.1 Eubacteriales bacterium | reverse complement strand
TTCCGCTGCTCGCTCTCACCGCTCGCAGCCTGGGCGGCAGCGCTTCCCGGGCTGCGCGGCTTCTTCTGCCACCGGCAGCGCCGCTTGCCTTCGTCTCCCTACGTATTTGCCAAAAGGAAAAGCCCCGCTTTTGCGGAGCTTTTCCTTTTGGTACCCAGTACGGGAGTCGAACCCGTGCTACTGCCGTGAGAGGGCAGCGTCCTAGGCCACTAGACGAACTGGGCGCACACACATGCATGCGCACGCGCATTTCATATAGTAACGGTTTTTGTGTGACCTGTCAAGCCCTCCTATGCCCTGATATGCTCGCCTTTTTTACTCCGGCAGCGCCGCTTTCCATACCCGCTTTGTCAGCCAATACCCGCACAAGCCGTATGCGGCGCTCACCGAAAAAAACAACAGCGTGTGCCGCGCGCTTGGCAATACACCCGTGCATACCGCCCCCCGCATGACTTCAGCCGCATAAAACAGCGGATTTAATTCCGCAAAAATCAAAATAGCGCGCGGCAAAATGCTTGCCGGCCAAACCAGCGGCGTCGTCCAAAATAATATGGGCAGCATAATCAGCATACTTGTGTCTACCTTCGAACGGAACAGCGGCGCAAGCGCCGACGCCAGCATGCTTTGCGTGGCTGCGTTCCAAAAACAGCACAGTATTGCATATGGCAAATAGCTCAAGCCCACCAAACGTATATTTTGCACATATGCCGCCACCAGCGCCACTGCCAACCAGACGACTAATACCGGCAACGCCGCCAGCGCCTTCGCCACCGCCAGCCAGCCCATGCTCCAGCCGCGCGTGCGTAAAACAGGCGCATACAAGCTTGGCAATTTGGGCGCTTCTTCAAATATTTCCTTTGTAAAAAACCATGGCGCCAAGCCAGCTAACAAAAAGGAAGCATACGGCATGCCTGTTTTTATCCAGCCGCCTAACGCGAAGATTAAAACGCCCGCCTCCACCGATTGCCGCAAAAACTTCCCGGCCTTTTCATTTTTTTCAACTGCACGCCATACCGATTTTGCCAGCGCCAGCGTGCCGCTCCATGTGCCTTGCTGCAATTCTTCACCTTCCTGCAAACATTCTTCCCCCTAACGTCAATGGGGGAACGATGGGGCGCTGCCCCATACCCCGCCTACCCAACCCGATTCTACAAAAATAAAACCTTTTCATTATATTTTACATATAGTGAAAAGGTATGTCCGTTAATATGTGGTTGCTTTTACAAATAAAATCTTGCGGTTAATCTTCGTTTCGGAAAACGATTCCGTTTTCATCCGCGCGTTCTACGATGGCAAGTGATTGCAAGTCGATGCCTTGTTCGCGCAACCGCGCGCCGCCCGGCTGGAAACCTTTTTCTATTACGATGCCTACGCCCGCAAGCACCGCCCTGGATTGCGCCACGATCTCGATTAGACCGCGCAGCGCTTCGCCGTTTGCCAGAAAATCATCCACAACCAGCACCGTATCTTCGGCCGTCAGCCATTGCTTGCTCAGCAGCAAGGTTACCTGTTTGTTGTATGTGTAGGAAAAAATATCGCTTTGATAAAGGCCGCCTTCGATATTGTCGCTTTTTGCTTTTTTGGCAAACACCATAGGGACACCGAACTCCAGCGCCGTTAGCGCGGCCAGCGCTATGCCGGACGCTTCCACCGTGAGAATTTTGGTTATGCCGTCTTGCGGGAAAAGCCTGCGGAATTCTTTTGCTATTTGCTGCATGAGTTTTATATCGATACGATGGTTTAGAAAACCATCTACTTTGATGATGTTGCCGGGCAGCACTTTCCCTTCCGCACGTATCCGATCCTGCAAAAGTTTCATGCCAAACCTCCCAAATATCCGATAATATCCCCTATTATGCTATACACGTTCGCTTTTTTCAAGTACATTCTGTGTTAAGTTTTAAATTTTATTCGAGTTATTAAGTTGATTTCGATTATTCTTCATTGAAAGTTTGCTTTTTAACGAGCTTTTCTGTTGAAACACGCCTAATTGTGGGCTATAATGAGAAAATCTGATTGGAGGTTTATCGTTATTATGAAAGCACAGAAAGTACCCGAAGCAGTTATTCGGCGTTTGCCGCGTTATTACCGGCACCTCGAAATGCTCAACGAAAAGGGCATCGAGCGCATATCTTCCGGCGAACTGGCGCAGCAAATGTCGTTAAACCCGTCGCAGGTGCGGCAGGATCTCAATTGTTTTGGCGGTTTTGGCCAGCAGGGCTACGGATATGCCGTAAAAAAATTGCATCAGGAAATTGCCTCCATACTGGGGTTAACGCACGAATACAGCGTGGTTATCGCCGGGGCCGGCAATATCGGCCGAGCGTTATGCAATTACGAAGGATTTCAGAAAAAAGGCTTTAAAATTGTTGCCTTTTTTGATATCGACCCCGCTCTCATTGGCCAGGAAATCCACGGCTGCCCCATCTTGCCTGTAGATGCCATGGGCGACTATATCAAGGAACACGCTATCGACATCGGCGTGATTGCCGCACGGCGCAGCGCGGCGCAAAACCTTGCCGACATGATGTCCGCCGCCGGCATACAAGCGATATTCAACTTTGTACCCATCGATATCAACGCCACTGTACCGCTGGAAAACGTGCAATTGATCGACAGCATGTATGTGCTTTCCTATCGGATCAGCAACCCTGTCAACGATTGATTTACCGCCATTATTTGCCGGTGTTATCTTTTCATTATTATTTTACGCCCGGCTCTTGCATCATACAAAAAAGGCGCCATTATTTGGCGTCTTTTTCTTGCGAATACAGGATGGCTTCGGCGGGGTCTTCCATCCACAAACGTTCCATATTATAATACTGACGCTCATCCGGCACAAACAGGTGCACCAATATGCTGCCATAATCCAGCACGACCCAGCGCCCCTGCGCATACCCTTCGCGGCGCAGCACCGTGAGGCCCTGCTTCGAAGCGTGCTCTTCTAATTCGTCACACAATGCTTTTACCTGCTGGGGCGCACGCCCGCTTGCTATGACAAACCAATCTGCTATGATGGTTTTGTCCGCTACATGGATGGCTATAATATCTACTGCTTTTTTGTTGTAAAGCGTCTCACAAATTTGTAGTGCTTGTTCTTTCAGTTCCAATCGCCAAACTCCTTTCTTATCATTTTGCTCATTATATCATATTCTTCCGCATGTTGCTTTGTATTTCATCCAAAGCGGCAAGAGAATTTGGATGCACCACTTTGCCGCGCGCCCGCACATGATCGATCGTATCCTGCAGACAGGCGCAAATCGCCGCGTCCAGGCTGCTTTTTGCTATTTCACGCAATTCTTCCACGCCCTCATATTCCCGCCCCGGCTCGATTGCATCTGCCAAGTACACAATTTTATCCAGATGCGTCGCACCGCTTGCCAATGTAGTATGCAGCCGGATTGCCTGCAAAATCGCTTCATCCTGAACGCGGAATACTTCATTT
>JAVBPK010000117.1:0-26393 GCA_031549625.1 Eubacteriales bacterium | reverse complement strand
CAAAGGGACTAGTCCCTTTGGCGGTTTTTTGTTTGGCGCGGCTCCCAAAAAACGGGGGTTGTCGCTATGGGGGGGGGAGGGGACCCAGGGGGGGGGGGGCCACGGGGCCCCCGCCCCACACAACGGGGGCGAGCGGCGCCCATCATTCCAACAAAAAAACGGAGCGAAGACAAATTGTCCCGCTCCGTTTTTGCGTGCGCAATCCTACGCGGCTTTCACTCTGTTCCAAGCCGAGTTAAACACTTCGATAAAATCGCCGAGGTCGTGGAAGACTTCGCAGCGGTCGAGCACTTCTTGCGGCGGATTGTAGGTTTCGTCCTCCATCCATTCGGGATCCAGCAGCTCTTTTACCGCCTGGTTGGGAGAGGAGAAGCCAATGTATTCGGTATTGAGCTTGGCGATTTCCGCGTCGCAAAGGAAATTGATGAACAATTCGGCCTCCTTTGTGTGCTTGGAGGTTTTTGGAATGATGATATTATCAAACCAGACATTGCTGCCTTCTTCCGGCACCACGAAGCGGAGATCCTCGTTTTCTTCCATGCACCACATAGCGTCGCCGGAATACACCACGGCCATGGCGCCGCCGTTGTTAATCATGGTGGATTTAATGGGGTCGTCGAGATACGCTTTAACAAGAGGCTTTTGTTCAATTAGCGCGTTTTGCGCGTCCAGTATATCGGATTCTTCACGCGTATTGATGGGGCGGCCAAGCATCTTTAAAGTGATGCCGATGGTATCGCGGATGCTGTCATACATGAGGATTTGGCCGGCGTACTTTTCGTCCCAGAATATGCGCCAGCTTGTGACCTCTTCGTCCACCATGGTGGAATTATACAAAATGCCTACCGTGCCCCACATATACGGCACGGAATATTTGTTGCCCGGATCAAACGACAGATCGAGGAAGCGCGGGTCGATGTTGGACAGATTAGGCAGGTTTGCCTTATCCAGCTCGTGCAGCATGTCGTCCTGTATCATGCGCTCTATGATGTAGTCGGAAGGAAAACAAACGTCATACACGGAATCCGGCGCGGAAAGCTTAACAAGCATTTCCTCGTTGCTGGCTGCCGTGGTGTAGTTTACTTTTATGCCGGGGTTCGCTTCCTCAAACATGCCCAATACGGATTCATCGATATAATCGCCCCAGTTCAGCACGTTCAGCGTGACGATATCGGAATCACCCGCGGCAGACCCGCAGCCGGAAAACAGGCACGCAACAAGCGCAAAAACGAGAAACAGGGCAACTTTTTTCATTTCAATACCTCCAAAATAAATGTTCTTCATATTTAACGCGCATTTTATAAAAATTGCGCATATTATGCTGTTTTTTTGGCCACTTTCTTGCGTTGGATAGCCGCTTCCTTTTCCTGCCGTATGGAGCGCATATTCACAATCAGCAGCAGCGTAACCACCGCCACAAACATCAGCGTGGATAGCGCGTTGATCTTGGGATTGATGCCGCGCCGCGCCATGGAATAGATATAGATGGACAGATTTTCAACGCCCTGTGTGGAAAAATAGCTGACCACAAAATCGTCCAGCGAAAGGGTGAACGCCAGTATGAAGCCAGAAATCACGCCCGGCATGATATCGGGCAAAACCACCTTCCACAGCGCCTGCAGGGGCGTGCAGCCCAGGTCGAGCGCCGCCTCGTACAGGCGGTTGGAGCTCTGGCGCAGCTTAGGCATAACGGAAAAGATCACGTAGGGAATGTTAAACGTGATATGCGCGATCAGCAGGCGCGCGTAGCCGTTTTTGAGGCCGATGAAAGCGAAAAGCATCATGAGCGATACGCCCGTCACCAGGTCGGGATTCACCACGGGCAGCTGGCTGATGTTTTCTATGACAATGCGGGGGCCTTTGCGCATGGAATGCAGCCCGACCGCGGCAAACGTGCCGATGGCAGTGGCGATCAGCGCGGAGCTGACGGCGATAATGAGCGTGACGCTAAGCGCATGCATAATCATGGAGTCTTTGAAAAGCGCTTCGTACCACGCCAGGGAAAAGCCTGTCCAGTGCCCCATGGTTTTGGAAGAGTTAAACGAGAAGAATATTAAAACCGCAATGGGCGCGTACAGGAAAAGCAGCATGAGCCCGATATACGTGCCCTTAAAGAAGGTACGAAGCCGTTTTACCATAGTTTGCCGCCTTCCTCGCCAACGGAACCTTCCGCGCGGCGCATGATGGCCATGCTGATGAGCACCAGCACGAGCAGCACGAACGAAAGCGAAGAGCCTGTGCCCCAGTCATTCATAAGCAAAAACTGGTTTTCGATGAGGTCGCCGTACATCATGAATTTGCCGCCGCCCAGCAGGCGGGAAATGGCGAATGTGGTGATGGCGGGGATAAACACCATGGTAATGCCGGAAATAACGCCGGGCATGGAAAGCGGCAGCACAACCTTCAGGAATGTCTGCATGCCGTTTGCGCCCAAATCCCGCGCCGCCTCCACGTGGGAAGCGTCCATCTTCATCAGCACGGTGTGAATGGGCAGTATCATGAAAGGCAGGAAATTGTATACCATGCCCAGCATGACCGCGCTTTCCGTAAAAAGAAACTGGCGCGGGGCAAACCCCAGCGATTGCAGCATGCTGTTTAGTATGCCGCTCGAATCGAGCAAAACCTGCCACGCGTATGTGCGAAGCAGGAAGTTCATCCACATGGGCACGATGAAAAACACGGAAATAAGCGTAGCCGTGCTCGGCCGCATGCGCGAAAGCAAGTATGCCACCGGATAGCCAAGCAGCAGGCAAATCAGCGTAGCGCGAAACGCCATCCAAACGGAGCGCAAAAGAACCTGCATGAACAGCGGTTCAAACGCCGCCTGTAAATTGGCAAGCGTGAACGAGCCCTTCGCCGTAAACGCATAATACGCGATCAGCAGCATAGGCGCGAATATGAATATGCCCATCCAGATTACGTAGGGCGTGGCGAATATGGAGCGCTTCATGCCTGCGCCCTCATGATGTGTATGGCGTCGGGGAGTATTTGCAGCCCAACCTGCTCGTCAACGCCCACCGGATCGGTGGTATGTATAAGCCATGTAAATCCTTCCGCGCTCACCTGGATTTCGTAATGTACGCCCATAAACAGAACGGATTTTACGATGCCCGTCAGACCGTTTTCCGCCACAGCTTCCATGGGCAGAATATCCACGTCCTCGGGCCGTACAACGACGCCTACGGGCGCTTCCACGCCAAAGCCTTTGTCCACGCAGGCATATTCGCGCCCGTTAAACCGCACAGAATAGTCCTTCACCATCGTGCCGGGCAGTATGTTGCTTTCGCCTATAAAATCGGCAACAAACGCGGTCTTTGGCTCGTTGTAGATATCCTGCGGTGTGCCGATCTGCTGAATAACACCCTCTTTCATGACGACGATGGTGTCGCTCATAGTCAGCGCTTCTTCCTGATCGTGCGTTACGTAAATAAACGTGATTCCCAAACGCTGCTGCATGCGCTTGAGCTCTACCTGCATGCCCTTGCGGAGCTGCAAATCCAAGGCGCCCAGCGGTTCGTCCAGCAGCAATACTTCCGGCTCGTTTACCAGCGCCCGCGCAATCGCTACGCGCTGCTGCTGCCCGCCCGAAAGCTGTTCTACCCAGCGTTTGCCATAGCCCTTTAAGTTTACCAGTTCCAAAAGCGCGTTTACGCGCGTTTCTATTTCAGCCTTGGGCACCTTTTTGATTTTGAGCCCAAACGCCACATTATCAAACACGTTCAGATGCGGAAACAGCGCGTATTTCTGGAACACTGTGTTCACGCGCCGCTTGTATGGCGGCACATGCGCCACGTCTACCCCGTCCATCACCACGCGGCCGGACGAAGGCATTACGAAGCCCGCGATAATGCGCAGCATGGTCGTTTTGCCGCAGCCCGAAGGGCCAAGCAATGTTAAAAACTCACCGTGCTTGATGTACAGGTCGATATTTTTTAAGGCCGCGTCCCCTTCGTAGTCCTTGGAGACATCGAACAGCTCGATCAAATGCCTGTCGTCCATGGCAGTACTCCCCGATTAAAAAGATGGTGGCGTGGAAATCCAAAGCACGCGCGCGGCTTTTTTGCCGCTGTTGATAAGCTCGTGCGTGACTACCGGCCGGAAATAAAAGCTTTCGCCCTTTTTTACCTTGTGGCGCGTGTCGCCCAGCTCCAGCGTGACCGCTCCGAACAGCACATAGCCGAATTCTTCGCCTTCGTGCGGGTCGTCTGCGCCGCTGCGCCCACCGGGCTGCAACGTGACTAAAATGGGTTCCAGCGCGTTTTTCTGCGCGTTTGTTATGAGCCAGTGAATTTCGTTCTGCTGCTCGGCGTCTTCCTTCACGAAAACATCCGTTTCGCCGTATACGATTTTTTCCGGCTGCGCTTCGTTAAAGAAGCTGGCGATATCGCTGCCGAGCGCTTCCACGATGTCCATCAGCGTGGCTATGGAAGGGGAAGTCAGGTCGCGTTCCAGCTGCGAAATAAACCCCTTGCTCAGTTCCGTGCGCGCCGCGAGCTCTTCCTGCGTCAGCCCTAGACGAAGCCGCATACGCTTTATTTTGTCACCGATCTGCACAGCGCGCCTCCTTTGATAATTTTAAACAAAATGTTTACTAACCCTAAACAGAACAGTATTTATTAAATCATAGTTTATTCCGAAAGTCAACGACGTTTTTTGCAACGCAAACATCGAAAAAAGCAAGTAAAACAAAGGGTTTTTCGCGCCATAAAAAAACAAGGCGAAAAACGGCATGTCCTGAAACGGTTTATTATAAACAGGAAGTTTAATAACAGATTACAAGATGTGGTGATTTCGTTTTTTTTGCGCGGCCGGTGCTTTTCGCCCAAATGCGCCCTGTTCACGCCATTCAATAAGGGGGGGCTTTTCCATATATTGTGGCCTGCAAAGCAGCCGCCATACCATCTCCAGCGGCGGCAACACCGCCGTACCATGCGTATGGCCATACATACCGGGTTCGGATTATTCTTGTTACCCTAAAACGAAAAGCAAAATAAAAAGCGTATGCATTTTTCTGAATGATCCAAAATAGCAATGAGGTGATATATATGGACGCGTTTCCCGAAGAACTCTTAAACGCCCTATCGAAGAATCGTGACGCCGTTACCCGCTTTGCCGGACTCGACGATCAGGAAAAGGAAGCCATAGCAAACAATGTGCGCGGTGCAAAATCAGCAAAGGAAATCGATCATATCGTGAGCAGGCTATGACGGCGCGGGAACGATGAGGCGGAGCGCCCCATCGTTCCCTTTGCGTTACACGCCAAGCTTGTTGCGGCGTATTTGTTCCTGTTCCGTGCAGCTTTGCGCCGCAACATGGCCGGGCAAAGGCAGCAGGCGTTCGTGGATGGCGTCGATAAGCCAACCCGGCTGTGGGAAGAACGAATCTTCCAGCTCATGCGGCGGGGTAATCCAGTTGCGCGCGCCGACGACCGCGGGCGGCGCGTCGAGATAGTCGAAACAAAGCTCCGTGATATTGCTGGCGAAGTTTCGCATAAAGGAGCCGCGCTCACTGGCGTCGCCGGTGATGAGTATGCGGCCTGTTTTTTGCACGCTTTGCAGCACGGGCTCATAATTAAACGGCACTAAGGAACGGGCGTCGATGATTTCCGCGCTGAGGCCGTACTGCTGGCTGAGTATATCGGCGGCCTCCAGCGCCCGGTACAGCGCAGCGCCGATGGTGAGTATGGTAATGTCGGTGCCCGCGCGCTTGATATCCGGCTCGCCAAACGCGAGCTCGTATTCTTCTTTTGGCACGCCGCCCGCATGAAATTCTTCGCCGCGGTCGTACACGCGCTGGCTTTCCAAAAACAGTACGGGATCCGTGCCGTTTAGCGCCGCCTGCATCAATCCTTTCGCGTCGTATGGCGTTACGGGGAAAACGACTTTCAGCCCCGGGATATGCGCGCACATGGCGGACCAATCCTGGCTGTGCTGCGCGCCATATTTGCTGCCCACGCTCATGCGCAGCACGACGGGCATGCGGAGCAGGCCCGCACTCATGGCCTGCCATTTGCTGAGCTGGTTGAAAATTTCGTCCCCTGCCCTGCCCATAAAATCGCAATACATCAGCTCCGCCACAGCGCGCCCTCCGCTCATGGCGTAGCCTACGGCAGTCCCCACTATACCGGCTTCGGCGATGGGCGTGTTAAACAGCCGGTGGTAGGGCAGCGTTTCCGTGAAGCCGCGATACACGGCGAACGCGCCGCCCCAGTCGCGCACTTCTTCACCGAAAGCCACAAGCGTGGCATCCTCATAAAATTTATGCAAAATGGGTTCCGCCAGCGCGTCACGCACCTGGTACAGCCGGTTTTTGCTGATGGGCGCGCCGCTTTCATCGAAGGCGAAGCGGACTTTCTTTTCCATTTGCAAAAAGCGTGGGCTTTCTTCCAGCGCACAAAGCGTTTCCGCCCGGCGGGCGGGTTCCATGCTGCGCACGCGTTCGTTAGAAAACATATGCGCTTCAATAAAGGAGCGCTCGCTGCCGTGGATATCCACCCGCGGCGACAGCTTTGGATCCGCGGCCATGGCAAGGCCGCGAAGCACATCCGCTTCGGCTTTTTCCGTCATAGCCGTCAATTCTTTTTCCGTGCAGACGCCCGCGTCTATCAGCTGCGCGCCAAAGGAAGCGATGGGGTCCATTTCGCGCCAGGCGGCCACCTCTTCCTGCGTGCGGTAGCTGCCGGCGTCGGAAGCGGAATGCGCGCCCAAACGGTAAGTCACGATATCCAGCAGGACAGGCCCGTCCTGCTTCACGACGGGCAGCTTGCGTTCATACGCGTCCAGTACTGCAAGCGGGTTATAGCCGTCTACGCGTTCGGTGTGCAGCTGCGTGGGCGAAACGCCCGCCGCTATCCGCGCGGCCATTTGGAAGCCCATGGTTTCGCCAAACGTCTGGCCGCCCATGCCGTAAAAATTGTCGTTGATGTGGAAAAGCAAGGGGACGCCGTTCGCGCCGCTTTGCTCCTTTGGCCAAAGCGTGCGCACCTGATCCATTGCGGAAATCATCAAGCCCTCCCAAACGGGGCCGCAAGCGGTCGCGCCGTCGCCGATGTTGCAGACGACGATGCCTTTTTTATGGTTGACGCGCTTAAACAGCGCCGCGCCCACGGAAAGCGTGCCGCTTCCGCCCACGATGGCGTTGTTTGGGAAAATGCCAAACGGCGTAAAGAACGCGTGCATCGAGCCGCCCATGCCCTTATTAAAGCCGGCGGCTTTGCCAAACACTTCGGATATCATGCCATACAGCAAAAAGTCCAGCGCGGTTTCGCGCAGGGATTTTCCGCATTCCACAGCCTTCAGCAGCGTGCCTGCGGCAAAGCTTTCCAGTATGCGCTGCAGTTCAGGTTCGGGCAATGTCCGCATGAGGCGCAGGCTTTTCGCCAAAATCTCGCCGTGGCTTCTGTGTGAGCCAAACGAACAATCGTCCTTTGTCAGGTGGTACGCGGCGCCTACATACACGGCTTCCTGCCCAATGCCAAGATGCGCCGGGCCGGGGTGGGAATAGCGCACGCCCGCATGCTCGCCCAGCGTTTTGATATTGTTCAGCATGGTTTCAAACGCGCGTATGGTCCGCATATCGCTGTAAAGCGCTAAAAGCGTTTGCGGCGTATACCGCCCAAGCTCGTCTTTCACCGTTTTTTGGTAGGCGTTTACGGGGATGTCCGCAAAGCGCAAAGCGCCTGGCCTTCGCATTTCCAAAGGGTCGATGGTAATCGCTTTTGTCATGTATATAGCCTCATTGCCGAAAACATGTTCGGCGGTCATAATGTTGCAGCGTGGAATGTCTAGGTAAACGCTGATTAATGCAGGCGGAGACGTCTTTGCGGTTCTTTATCCCTCCGGCAGCGTCATCGGAACTTGAAATAGCGCCGCTATTCCTGTGTTCCGCTTCCTTGCCGGAGAAAAAACTCCTTTTAAATCCGCCACCTTCATTTAATCATCGGTTACCTAGGTAACGCTATACTGAAAAACAGCCTCGCGCAGAATTTCGCCCACAGTCGGGTGGGGAAACACGATTTCTTTGATTCTATGCAGCGGAGTCGCCAGCTCCACCAGCATGCCCGCGGCTATGATAAATTCGGAAGCGTAATCCGCCAGCGCCTGCATGCCCAGCAGCGTTTCTGTCTTCCGGTCTATGAGCACCTTGCATATGCCGTCGCCGCCCTCGTTTTCGGCCAGGTACCGGCCCGCATACCGCATAGGCAGCTTAACGACGGCCGCGTCCAGCCCCTTCTGGCGGGCGCTCTCTTCCGTTTCGCCCACCGAAGCCAGCTCGGGGCTCGTGTATACGACGGCCGGTATGGCGTTGTACCGCATGCTGTCCACACGGCCCAGCATGTTGTTTACCGCTACTTCCGCCTCCCGGTACGCGGTGTGCGCCAGCATGGATACGCCGTTTACATCCCCTGCCGCGTATACGTTTACAATGTTCGTTTGCATGCGCGCATCGGTTTTCAGCGCGCCCCGATCCACCTCGGCCTGTATGCTCTCCAGCCCCAAATCCTGCGTGGCGGGCCGCCGTCCGATGCAGACCAGCGTCTTTTCGGCGGGGATAAACGCGCTTTCGCCGTTTCTTTCAAACGTGACGCCCTCCGCGCCCATGCACGTCACACGCGCGTTCAGCTGAAAAACGATGCCGCGGCGTTCCAGCTGCTTTTGCAGCAAGGCCGTAAGCTCCCGGTCGTTCTCGCCCGCGATATGATCCAGCATTTCGATGACCGTCACTTCCGTGCCAAGCGCCCGGTAATACGAAGCAAGCTCCAAACCGATCACACCGCCGCCGATAACCGCCAGCGAGGAGGGGGGGCTTTCTAACAGCAGCGCCTCTCTGCTCGTGATCGCCTGCCCGCCGGCCAGGCATTCGTTCAGGCCCGGAATGGGCGGTAAAGCGGGCCTGGAACCTGTGGCGACGAGCAAGAATTTGCCTATGTATTCTTCATCGCCCGCCCGCACGCAAAAGCCCCCATCCTTTTTGCCGCTTACGCAGGCCCTCGCCTGCACAACCGTTACACCGTGGGCTTTTAGCGCGGCCTTTACGCCCGCCACGAGCGTTTTCACGGTTTTTTCTTTCCTTGCAAGCACCTGCGCGTGGCCGAGCGTCAGTTCACCCGTCACGCCGTATTTCTTGCCGTTTGCGGCCTTGTCGTAAATCTTTGCGGAATACAGCAGCGTTTTTGTGGGGATGCAGCCTTCGTTCAGGCATACCCCGCCCAAAGCGCGCTCCTCTATCAGCAAAACCCGCATGCCGCCTTGCGCCCCCCGCTCCGCGGTAAGGTATCCGGCGGGGCCACCACCCAAAACGATCAGGTCAAACATCGGCAACATCCTCCCATGTCAGGCAATTTTCCAGCGTTTGCGTCAACTCCCGTAAAAAGCGCCCAACGGGCGCGCCGTCCACCGCGCGGTGGTCATACGTCAGCGAAAGCCCCATAGCGGGATACAGCGCAATGCCGCCGTTCGCCGAACGCGGGCGCTCCACCATGCATCCCACGCCAAGTATGGCGGTTTGGGGCGTATTGAGTATTGGCGTGAAAAATTCCACGCCAAGCGGCCCAAGATTGGATACGGTAAACGTAGCGCCGCTTAAATCCTCCAGCCCAATCGCGCCGGAACGGGCCGCCGCTGTCAACGCGGCCGCCTCCGCCGCTATCTCGCGCAGGCCCTTCTCATTCGCGAAAAACAGAGTGGGCGCAAGCAGGCAGCGCGGGGTATCTACCGCAATTCCTATGTGCACCGAGGCGTATTCCCGCAATGTGTTATCGTAAAAATGCGCGTTCAGCGCCGCGTACTGCGGCAATACCCGCGCGCACGCATACAAAAGCATGTCGTTTATGGAAACCGCCGCCCAATCATCGCCGCGCCCCTTCAGCCGCGCGCGCAGCGCCAAAAGCGGGCCCGCGTCAAACGAGACATGATGCGTGGATTGCGGCGCTTCCAGCATACTCGAGCTCATGCGACCGGCGGCCGTTTTGCGTGCGTTCGTCAGCGGAGTTTCTCTATATGCGCCCTTTGTGAACGCAGGCGCCGCGGCGGAACGCGGAGCCGCGGCCCGTACATCGCGTTCCACTATGCGGCCGTTTGGCCCCGAAGCCATCAGCCCGCCAAGCTCAACGCCCAACTGTGCAGCCAACCCCCGAGCCCGCGGCGAAGCTGCCCGCGGCGTATTGCCGCCGCCCCGCGCCATGCTGCCATTGTCCACTGCCCGGCGCGTAGGAATCTTTGCCTGCCGCTGCACCGGCGCCGGGCGGAAGCGTTCAAATTCTTCGCCGGCTTCACCAATAACCGCTACGCAGCTTAAGCACGGCGCTTCCTCCTGTTCCTCAAAAAACACCGCAAGAAGCGTGCCCGCAACCTTCGCCTCTTCGTCAAACACGGCTTTGTCCGTTTCGTACGTAAATAAAGGCTCGCCGGTGCGAACAGCCTCGCCTGCCTTTTTGTGCCATTTTGTAAGGATGCAGCTTTCCACCGACTGCCCGCACTGCGGCAGTACCACAGGTATGGCCATGCTTGCACGCTCCTTTCGGCCCAACTGCTTTGACCAAGTCAGGTTTTATGGAGGCGCTGCCTCCAAACCTCCGCCAAGGGGACATGTCCCCTTGGATTCCCACAGCCGGAATGCCAAGGCATTCCGCAGGGGATGTTTTAATACCGCGCGACAAGCTTGGCTTAACAAAGAGTCATGCCCACATGTGGGCATGGGAATGGGTTTCCCAAGGGACGTGTCCCTTGGGCGGGGTATGGGGCAGCGCCCCATCGTCCCCCCAGCCCAATTGTTTTGGCCAAGTCAGGTTTTAAGAGACAAAGCCTCCATAAAACCTCGCGCCGCTTCCGGCAAACTTCAACTACCGACTATAATAATGTATGGCCGTATGGAAAGGCAACCCAGCAAATGCAAACAAACTGTTGCTTTTGCATTCTTATTGGCGCTGCGGTATACTATGCGCAATACGAATACACGGGAGGAACGATTATTATGGAAGAAGCGCGCGCGTTTATCATGGACTGCCTTACCAAACAAAAGGATTACGATTTTTTACCCGCAGGCGTGCTTGAAGAAATGGTACAGCGCCTTATCACGCTCGACGAAGCGTTTATGTTGCAAACGGGCGTGAACGACGGCGCGGAATACGACGATGACGCTGCTCTCACAGCCATATTTGAGGGCATGAGCGCGGCATTCCCTGAGCATAAAATGTACATGATGCGCCTCACGGAGGATTATTTGGATTACAACGAGGAATACCTTGAAAGTATCGGCGCCATCGAATGGACATGAGCGGCGGCGCCGATGCGCATTGCGCGCGGCTGGATGATCTGCAGTACAAGGGGCTTTTTTTGTACCAGAGCGCCGATCTTCCCCGCTTTACCCAGGATTCCGTACTGCTTGCGGGCTTTGCCGACCTGATGCCGCAAGAACGCGCCGTAGATATCGGCGCGGGCACCGGCGTGCTTGCCGTGCTTGCTGGTGCGCGTACCGGCGCCCTGTTTACATGCATTGAAAAAGAAGAAGCGCTGTGCGCGCTCATGCGCAAAAGCGCCGCCTATAACAAGATGCCGCTCGATATCCGCGCGCTCGACTGGGCGGACGCGCCACGGGAGCTGGGCAAGGGCTGCTTTAGCGCGGCATTGTGCAATCCTCCGTATTTCGATCCGGACAAGCCCAGCCCAAACGCGCCGCGCGCTGCTGCCCGCAGCGGGGAAAACGCGCTAAAAGGCGCAACAGCCTGCGCGGACGCGTTGCTCAAGCGCGGCGGCCGGTTCTATCTGTGTTATCCGGCCAAGCGCTTAACGGACGCGCTTGTCGCCCTGCGGCAAGCCGGGTTGGAACCAAAACGCCTGCGCTTTGTGGCGCACAACGCGAAAAAAGAGCCCTACCTCGCCTTGCTGATGGCCGTAAAAGGCGGCGGTCAATGTTCGCTTTCCGTGTCGCCCCCGTTGCTGCTTAAAGACGAAAACGACGCGTTTTCCGAAGAATACCGCGCCATTTATCATATGGAAAGGCAGCCATGAAGCGCGCGCGGCGCCACCCCACAACGGCCTTTCTTATAAGCCAAACAATAGTTTTCCATTTCGCAATGTAATAGAGGCTGTTTCATCCGCGTCCATGCCGCGGATTTGCGCGAGCTTTTCGCAAACGAGCCGCACGAGCGAAGGATCGTTGCGCTTGCCGCGGAAGGGTACGGGCGTCATGTATGGGCAATCGGTTTCGATGAGAAGCCGTTCCATGGGCAGCCTCTTTGCTATTTCAACGTTGCGTTTCGCGTTTTCAAACGTGAGCGCGCCGCCAAAAGCGATGTACAGGCCCAAATCCAGGCATGCGCAGGCGGTTTCGTAGCTGCCGGAAAAGCAATGCATCACGCCGCGCAGGCCGGCTTTGTGCGCCCGCAATATTTCCAGCGCGTCGCTATCGGCTTCGCGCACATGCAATACGACGGGCAAGTTTGCCTGCCGCGCCACCTCTAGCTGTTCCACAAACCACTTTCGCTGGATATCACGCGGGGAAAAATCGTAGTGGTAATCCAGGCCGATCTCGCCTACCGCCACGGCTTTTTCGTTTAAGAGCAGCGTTTCCAGCTCTAACAGATGCGCGGGCAGCATATCCGCAGCCTCATGGGGATGCGTGCCGAGGGCGGCCACGATGTAGTCGCAGCGCCCGGCGAGCGCCAGCACATCCGCGGCGGAAGAAGCGCTCGTGCCTGCTTCCAGCACGAGCGCGATATCCTGCTCAGGCAGGCTTTTCAGTATGGCTTCGCGGTCTTCGTCAAAGCGGTCGTCCAGCAAATGCGCATGCGTATCGAACAGGCGCATGCTTAGCGCACCTTCAGTCCGTCCGGCAGTTCGGCCATGGTGGTGATGGCGCTTAAGTTGATATCGTCCTTATCGGAGGCGCACAGGATCATGCCGCGGCTTTCCACCCCGCAAAGCGTGACGGGCTTTAAGTTGGCGACGAGCACTACGGTTTTGCCTACGAGATCCTGCGGCGCGTACCAGGCTTTTATGCCGGAAGCGACGGTGCGTACTTCGTCACCCACCTGCAACGTAAGTTTCAGGAGCTTTTTACTGCGCTTTACTTCTTCACAGGCGATTACCTTTGCCAGGCGTAAATCCAGCTTGGCGAAGTCGTCATATTCTATTTCGGGCAGGGGCGTTTCCGCTTCCTCTTCCACCGCGGCGGCGGCCTGCTGTTTGGCGGCGGCTTGTTCTGCCAGTTCTGCCAGCTCCTTTTCTACATCGATGCGCGGGAAAAGCGCATCGCCTTTATGCACGGCGGTGCCGGGGACGGTGCCATCAAAGCAGGCAAGGCTTTCCACGGTTTGCTTTGCCGCGTAGGTTACGCCCAGCTGTGCGAACATCTCCTTGGGCGTGGTGGTCAAAAACGGCTGAATATGCACGGCGATAAAGCGCAAACATTCCGCGAGATTGTAAAGCACGGTGCCAAGCCGGGCCTTGTTTGCGTCGTCCTTGGCCAGCACCCAGGGCGCCGTCGTGTCGATGTATTTGTTGCTGGCGCCGACCAGCTTCCATATTTCCATCAGCGCGTCGGGCAGCTTTAGGTCCTTCATTTGCCTTTCAACGGCGGCGGGCAGGCCGAGCGCCAGCGCGAGCAGCGCGTCGTCCTCCTGGGCTATGGGCGCGGCAGGTGCGGGGATAATGCCGCCGAAGTATTTGTCTATCATGGAAACCGTGCGCGAAAGCAGGTTGCCAAGGTCGTTCGCGAGGTCGCTGTTTATGCGGTAGATCAGCGCTTCGTTGTTAAATATGCCGTCCGCGCCGAAGGGCACCTCGCGCAGCAGGAAGTAACGAATGGCATCTACGCCGTAGCGCTCGCAAAGCTTGACGGGGTCTACCACGTTGCCCTTTGATTTGCTCATTTTTCCGCCGTCCAGCACGAGCCAGCCATGGCCAAACACCTGCTTGGGTATGGGCTCGCCCAAAGCCATCAGCATAATGGGCCATATGATGGTGTGGAAACGGACGATTTCCTTGCCGACAAGGTGAATATCGGCTGGCCAGTATTTTTTATACAGCGTATCGTCGTCGCCGTACCAGCCGAGCTTTGTGGCATAGTTGCTCAGCGCGTCCAGCCACACGTATACCACGTGTTTGTCGTCGAAATCGACGGGTATGCCCCACTTGAAACTGGTGCGCGAAACGCAAAGATCCTCAAGCCCGGGCAGCAAAAAGTTTTGCATCATCTCGTTTGCGCGGCTGGGCGGCTGTATAAATTCGGGATGCGTGCGGATATGCTCGATCAGCCTGTCCGCGTATTTGCTCATGCGGAAGAAGTAGCTTTCTTCCTCTACCAGCTCCGTATCGCGCCCGCAATCGGGGCACTTGCCGTCCACCAGCTGGCGTTCAAGCCAAAAGCTTTCGCACGGCGTGCAATAATGCCCTGTATAAGAGGATTTATAGATATCGCCCTGATCGTACAGCTTTTTGAATATACGCTGCACGGCTTTTACGTGGTAATCGTCCGTCGTGCGGATAAAGCCGTCGTTTGAAATATCGAGCAGCTTCCACAGCGCGAGGAATGTATCCACGATGCGGTCCACATACGCCTGGGGGGTTACGCCGTTTTGCTGCGCCATGCGCTCAATCTTCTGGCCGTGCTCATCTGAGCCTGTCAGAAAATACACGTCGTAGCCGGTTTGCCGCTTATACCGCGCTATAGCGTCCGCGGCCACCGTGCAGTATGCATGCCCGATGTGCAGCTTGTCGCTGGGGTAATAAATCGGCGTCGTAATATAAAATGTTGGTTTTGTCATATGCCCTCCTGTCGGCTGCCGTGATTTGGCATGGTCGTTTTTGCAAAGCCGCGCGGAATATTCCGCAAAAGAAAACGCGCTGCCATTGAAGAAAACTCCAAGGGACGGCGCGGCTGCGGCGTGGTACCACCCTATTTTCCTTTGCGCGGCGGCAAAGGCTCATAGAACGCGCTGTATCGGGCGCGCCCGTGCGGCCTTGGCATGCTTGCTTTGGCGCGCATCGCTCGGGAGCCATGTTCGGCGGGGTGCTTCGCCGGGCTTGCACCTAACCCCGGCTCTCTAAAAGAAGCGAATTTCCGCGTACTCTTTCCGTCATTGCGTCCGGAAAAATCCGGTATCGTGATGCTGTTGATTGTATCCCGCCGTTTTGGTATTTGTCAAGCGGGAAATCGCTGTGCGGCGGCCAATTATGACCTGTTTGCCGCCTGCCGGATAACGCCCAGCACGGCTTGTGTGCCGTCGGCATGCGTTTCGCGTTCCATTGCCGCCATGTATGCGCCGCGGTTTTGGTACAGCGCCAGCAGCCGTGCGCATAGCGTTTGCGGATTGCAATTTTCCTGTGGCAGCACGTCGGCGTAGCCCTTTTTCTGGAAATAGTTTGCGTTTTGTATTTGGTCGCCGCGGCTGGCGGAAAGCGGCAAAGGCACAAGCAAAGCGGGCTTTTTCAGCGCCAGAAATTCAAACACCGCGTTTGCCCCCGCGCGTGAAAGCACGATATCGGCCATGGCCAGCAGGTCGGGAAGCTCCTCGGAAATATACTCGTACTGCACATAACCGGCTTGTGCATGCGCTTTGGAAAGCTTGCCTGTGCCGCACAGATGCACGATGTGGAAGGTTTTCAAAAGCTCCGGCAGCGCTTCGCGCAGCGCGTCGTTTACCGCCATGGCGCCCAGGCTGCCGCCCATCACGAGCAAAACGGGCTTGCCGCCGCTTAAGCCGGTGAACGCGAAGCCACGGCCTTTGTCCCCGGCGCAAAGCTCGGGCCGGATGGGCGTGCCGGTGAATACGCCCTTTGCGCCCACATGCGCCAGCGTGTCCTCGAATGTGACGCATACCTTGTCGGCAAAGCGGTTCGCTATGCGATTGGAAAGCCCGGGCGTATAATCGGATTCGTGCGCTACGATGGGCGCCTTACCCCTTGCGCCCAAAACGACGGGGACGGAGACAAAGCCGCCCTTTGAAAAAACGACGTCCGGACGCACGGCCTTTACCACAGCCCGCGCCTGCCCCACCCCGCGCACCACTCGGAAAACATCCGTCAGGTTTTTCAGGCTGAAATACCGCCGCAGCTTGCCCGCGCTGATGCTGTGATAGGGGATATCGGCTTCCTGCGCAAGCAGCTTGCGCTCTATGCCGTCCGCCGTGCCGATGTAGTGGATGGCCCAGCCCTCCTGGCGCAGCGTGCGCATCAAAGCAAGGTTTGGCGTTACGTGTCCGGCGGAGCCGCCGCCAGTGAATAAAGCTGTTTTTTCCATACTTCATCCTTTCAATGCAGTATATGCTGCAGAAAGAAATAACGATTTCCAACAATAAAGTATATCACAAGCGCAAGCAGTGTGATAGAATAATTGCTGCGCGCGCAGCAATTGTCGAATGCGCGCACACAAAGACCGGCGGCCCATTTGTCAGCGGCCGCCTTTACGGGAGGCCTGCGGCATGTGCCGCGGGGTGCCCTCCAGCGAAAAGAAAGGACATTTATCGAATTTCCATGAACAAAAAAGACCTTGCCGCCGCCATTGGCGGGTATGTAATCTGGGGCATGATGACGCTATATTGGTCATTTTTGAACGCGTTTAATCCGCTGTTTGTATTGGCGAACCGCATACTGTGGTCCGCTGTGTTTACCGTGGTTTTGCTGGTCATTCTGAAAAAAATGCCGCAGTTTACCGCCGTAATGAAGGACAAGCGCCTGCTCAAATTCCTCATACCCGCGGCTTTTGCCATAACCACCAACTGGGGATTGTATATCTATGCCGTCAACAGCGGGCATGTCATGGACGCCAGCCTTGGCTACTATATGAATCCGCTCGCCGTATTCGCCTGTGGCGTGTTTATTTTCAAAGAGCGCTACAACAAGCTCGATATCGCGGCCCTTGCCCTGGCCGGCATGGGCGTTATTTTCGCCACCGTGCAGCGAGGCAGCTTTCCCTATATCGCGGTGGTTCTGGCCGTGTTGTTTGCCGCCTACGGCACGCTTAAAAAATTTACGCACGTAGACAGCCTCGTTAGCGTGGCCGTGGAGACTATGTTTACGTTGCCCTTTGCGCTGGGATTTATTTTGCTCAATCCGACCGCCGGCTATGCGTCCGCAGCCGGCTGGCAGCTCGCGCTTTTGATGGGCGGCGGCGTTGTAACCGCCGTGCCGCTCATCCTTTACGCGCGTGGTGTTAATAATCTGCCCTTTACCGTGATGGCGTTTTTGCAGTACATTACCCCAACTCTCATGCTGATTACCGGCCTCATGCGGGGCGAAGCGTTCTCATGGGGGCAAGCCTGCAGCTTTGGATTGATTTGGATAGCGCTCGTGCTGTTTTCCATCAATATGGTGCGCCGCGCCAAAACCGAAAGGGCACGGGCCGCGGCGGAAACGGCATAGGCCCGGTTTGCTAGTTTGTTTTCAGTGCGGGTGATTTCCGTTCCAGGCGCAGTATGCGCGCGATGGTTTTGTACAACAGGAACGTAATGCCGCCGTTCAACAGCGCTTTGATGGCGTTAAAGGGAATGATGACCGGGGCAAGCATGCCCACGACCATCTCACGCGGCGCGCCCATGAAGCGCACGGTAAATATGAGGTTCAGAGGGATCATCATGATAATCATGGTGAGGCCGCCAAGCGCCAGCGCCAGTGCCGCGCCGCCGCGCGTGTGAAACTTGCGGTACAGGAAACCGGCCACCAGCACAAACGAGCCCGTAGCACAGGCATGCATCACAAAGCCAATCCATCCGCTGGCGGGGGAAACGAGCAGCCATTGCAGCAGGCTTACGACGATGGTAAGCAGCAAACCCCAAAACGGGCCATATAAAAACGTGCCGATCAATATCGGGATATCCGCCATGTCGTATTCCAAAAAAGCGGCTGACGGGAAAATGGGCAAATGGATGAAATACACGAGTATCAGGGAAAGCGCCGCGAGCATGCCGAGTTGTACGAGCCGTTTTGTGTTTGTCTTCATTTTGGTTCACCTCTTAAAAAATGTATGCTTCTTGGGCGTCTTTCGCGGATGCTTTTGTTTTTATACAACAAAAAGCCCCCCCGTATGCACGCCGGGGGGCGTAACAAGCGCATTGAAATACGCGTACTTCTCTCGTCCGGACTATACCGTCGGCACCAAATTCGCATTGGTTCAACGCCACAAAACGCAGCGCTCGCGGGCTTAGCAAAACGCATACCGGTTTTGCATCACCGCCGGTGGGGAATCACACCCCGCCCCGAAGCATCAATACCATTATAACGCGGAAAAAATAATTTTCAATATGGCTTTGCTGGTTTTCACGCAAATTTTTGTAAAAATAACGGCGCGATGCGGATATTCCGTTCATGCGTGCTAAATCGCAAGTATCTGCACGGAAGGCAGGCGCAGTTCCATGCGCCCGACAAAGCTGCTTTCAGCGGTTTCGGGGGATTGGCCGAGTATCATAACGGAAGCGTCATGCGTTTGCGCATAGTCGGCAAGCGCGTTTTCCACATTGTCGGCGCGCAGCACGGTCAGCTCGCCGTCGCTAAGCTGCGCGGCGGTAAACAGGTATTCGAGCGCCTCGCCCTCGTAAGCATTTCCCAGGAAATTTTCTCCTGTTTTGACAGCATGCACGACATGCAGCGGCAAGGCGCGCTCTTTCGCGAGCTGCTCGCCAAACGTAATCAGCCGCTCGCAAGTGCGCTGGCGCGTCACGCAAACCATGACAATGTGCTGGGCATGCCCGCTGTTTGGCTGGCCTGCCATCTGTTCGCTGGACATATTCGCACCTCCTACGCCCGAAGCGTTTCGACTATTTTATCCGGCATATCGTCCGGCATGTAATGGAGAACTTGCTCTATAGCCTGCGCGGCGCTTTCCGCTATGCTGAACAGCCCGCGGTACGCGGCATGGGAAAAGCCGGTGGAAAAAAGCAGCTCAAACTGCTCCAGCAGCGGATTATAAAAGCCGCCTTTATTCAACAATACGATGGGTTTGTTGTGGTAACCAAGCTGCTTGAGTGTAATGACTTCGAGAAGCTCCTCCAGCGTGCCAAAGCCGCCGGGCAGCGCGACAAACGCGGAGGAAAGGGATTCCATGGTTTGTTTGCGCGCGTGCATGGTTTCGGTTACGACCAGTTTTGCGCAGCCAGAGAAAGCCACACCGGGCCGGTGCAGCTTTTCGGGGATCACGCCTATGACGGTGCCGCCGCCTTTTTGCGCGCCGCGGGCAGCAGCGCCCATCAGTCCGATGGTACCGCCGCCAAATATCATTTCCGCGCCCGCCTTCGCTATGGCAAGGCCCAGTTCTTCCGCAAGCGTATAGTATGCAGCATCCAGCTTTTCGCTGGAGGATGCAAATACGCAGATACTATGTGTTGGCCGGTGCATACGTGTTCAACCTTCTTCCTTTAAAAGCGCGCGGGTGATTTCAAAGCGTGAAAGCGCCAGCGACCTGTCGTTTGCGGGGATTTCCAGCATGACAAGAACCAGGCGCGGGTCGTCCGTGCGCAGCCGGAAGCCAACAAACCATACGATCTCGCGGGAGCGGTCGTTGCCTATCTGCGCGGTACCCGTTTTACCTGCCACGTTTGGCAGGCGCAGTTCATGCCCCGTACCCATGGCGATAACGTCTTCCAGCATGGGCACGATGGTATCTACGGAGCTTTGGGCGACCACTTTTTCTTTCCAAAGCGCGGGCTCGTTCGCTTCTTCGCAAACATACCCAATGCCCTCTACACGGTATAAACCCTTTACAACGCTGGGCCGCATGATGCTGCCGCCGTTTGCAAACGCGCTAAACATACTTGCAGCCTGCAAGGGCGTCATCAGCACTTCGCCCTGACCAAACGCGCTTTCCGCCAACAGCAT
Source organism: Eubacteriales bacterium (assembly GCA_031549625.1). Classification (GTDB taxonomy): domain Bacteria; phylum Bacillota; class Clostridia; order Christensenellales; family CAG-138; genus JAISXK01. Next base: position 6,585 of record JAVBPK010000117.1, on the reverse strand, counting down.
GGGACGCCAGGCTGCGCTGTCCTTTGTTTTCAGCTGCGCGGGGCTCACGGGGGTTTCAAACGGGATGGACTCGTTCATGCCCAGCTTTTCGCCAAAAGCCACGAAATTGTCGATGCCTGTGCGCAGCGCGGCGTAAGCAAAATAGATGTTGTCGGAGTCGATGATGCCGTTGTGCATGTTGAGCGGCGAATGCCTGTTGCGCAGCTCCACGCGCGTGATGCTCGACGCGCCCCATGGGCCAAATTCCCCGCTGTCAGAGGGCAGCCAGCGGTCGTCTTCTATGCGTTCGCCATGCCCGGCGGGGAATACGGTTTCTGTCGTCATGGCGCCGCTTTCGAGCGCGGCGGCGGCAGTAAAGGGCTTAAATATGGAGCCGGGCGGGTAGCGGCCTTGCGTAAGCCGATTAAACAGCGGCTTGTTCGCCTGATTCAGCAGCGCGTTATACGACGCCTGCGAGATACCACGGGCAAATTCGTTCAGGTCGTAGGATGGGTAGGAGCTCATGGCAAGGATGTATCCTGTCGTAGGATCCAACACCACGACGGCGCCCGCCGTGTGTTCGCCGTACAGCGAGTATTTCAGCAGCTTGTCGGCCCTGTCCTGCAGTACGGGGTCTAATGTGAGCTGCACGTCCAGCCCGTCTTTCGCGGGGACGCGGTACAGCGTGTGTTTGTTTAGTCCGTCCGCCGCGCTGATGTAAATGAAGGAACCGCCCATCCCGCGCAGCTGCGGCTCGTATACGCGCTCCAGCCCCGCCTTGCCGACGAGCGAGTCGGTGTTGTACAGCTCGTTGCCCTTTTTGCTGCCGGTGAGCGCTTCAAGGTCTTCTTCCGTGGCGTGGCCCACATAGCCGATTACATGCGCCAGCATGTCGCCCTGGGGATAGGTGCGCAGCGTGCCAAAGTTGCTTTTATCTATGGATATGCCGGGCAGCAGCAAAAACTGCGCTTCGAGGCTTTCCGTAAACTGGTCGGGATAATATTGTTTTAATATGATGAAATCGCCCTTTGCGGCGTTGATGCGCTTGAGTATGGTTTCGGTGGGCATTTCCAGCAATATGCCCGCCTGCCGCGCAAACTGTTCTTTATCGCCAAGCTTTGCCGGATATGCCAGTACGCTGATGGCGGTTACCGTTTGGGCGTACACGACGCCATCCGCCAAAATTTCGCCGCGCTTTGCCTGCGTTGTGCCCACGCGGATGGTATCGCCCCAGTCCATTTCGGGAAACAGCAGCGCAGGGGACCACTCGATCGTCCAAAGCCCGTTTTCGCGCAGTACGGACATGCGAAAGCTGAGCTCTTCATCCTCCAGCAGGTCGCTTTGGTATTGCAGGGTGTAGTCGTATACGCATACCACATCGCCCTCCACGCTGCGGGTTAATGTGTATGTGAAGTCTGTGATGGCAAGCAGCTCAAAGCGGTTCGTATATTGTTCGGTGAATTGCTCTTTTGAAATGCGCGTTTCGGATTGGGCGCGGCCGTCGAGTATATCCTGCTGTTTGCGCGCTTCATCGTAACGAACGGAGGAATGCAGCATGTCGTACGCGAGCGCGTATTCCCCCAAACGGATGTGTTCCAAAAAAGTGCCGCACGCGTCGGCGGCTGTGGCTGCCTGGCAGCCCGTCACGGGCAACAGGGCGACAAGGCATATAAGAACCAGAAAAACAGCGGCAACCCGTAGCTTCATGTGTCGACCTCGAATACTATTCCTGCACCCAGTATAACAGATTTACACAGCATAATTGTGACAATTGCATGAATATGCCGCGGTGTGCGGCAGCGCGTTACTCCCGCCAGTTGATTACGCGGTCCAGCACGCCCGCTTCGCGCGCCAAGGCCACGGAATAATCCACGCGCCCTACGTTTTTTGGCTTGTGCGCGTCGCTGCTGATGAGAAAATGGGCGCCCTCCCCCGCGGCGGCGAGCAGGTCTTCTTTGGAAAGACTTTTATGCCCCTCGTTTAGCTCCAGCGCCACGCCGTGCTCTTGGGCCGCGCGCGCCAAAAGCGGAATATCCAAGGGGATGTATGTGCCCGGATGGGTGATGGCCAGCAGCTTTTTTGTGCGCTCGATGGCGTGGACGTAGGCCATGGAGTTTTTCACGCCGTGTACGGAGGCGCGCTGCCGCCAAAAAAAGCTGCTCAGCCAGCGGCGGCTTATCGCGTCCTGCGGCCAGGATCCTTTGTGGTAACCCAAAAGGACATAATCGAACAGGGAAATGTCTTTGGGCATATCGGTAAGGCCATCGCCTGTCAGGTTGGCCTCTATTCCCATGAGTATATGTATTTTGCCGGCAAAAACGGTGTTAAAATGGTCGATTTCTTTGCGTATAGCTATGTGTCCGTGCATCCTGGCCGGGAAAAACATGTGTTTTGGCCCGTGCTCGGATATGCCCACGCGGGCAAGCCCTTTTTGAATGGCGGCGCAAATATTTTGTTCCACAGTACCCTTGCCGTGGCTGTATATGGTATGTGTGTGCAGGTCTTCAATTAACATGCTATAAGTATACAATTTGTAAACACAAAACGCAAATAGAGACAAGCATTTGGCGTGAAGGTATAATAAAGGGAAATTTGCAAAAAATTTATAGGGCAACCAATATTTACACCGAAATAGGAAGAACAGGCCATGCCCGCCCTATGTACCATTCGACGAAAGCGAGGAAATCTCTATGGAAGCACAAAGTTTTCACAATGTAACGGCGGCGGAAGCCCTTGACGCGCTTAAAGCGGATTCACAAGGGCTGAGCCGTGAAGAGGCCGCGCGGCGTTTGCGGGAATATGGCCCCAACCGCATCCAGGAAGAAAAGCGGCGAACGAAAGCAGCAATGTTTTTGGATCAGTTCAAAAGCTTTATGATCTATGTGCTGATTGCGGCCGCCGCTGTGAGCGGGGCGCTGGGCGAATGGGCGGATGCGGCCATCATATTCGCCATTGTGCTGCTCAACGCGGTCATGGGCATGATGCAGGAAAGCAACGCGGAACAGGCCATGCAAGCGCTGCGCGACATGAGCGCCCCTCATGCCACCGTGCGCCGCGGCGGCGCCGCGGAACGCATTCCCGCGGCAGAGGTAGTGGCGGGAGATATTGTGCTGCTCGATGCCGGTGATTTGGTGCCCGCGGACCTGCGCCTGCTCGAAAGCGGCAGCCTGCAAATACAGGAAAGCGCGCTCACGGGAGAAAGCGTGCCCGTGGAAAAAAACACGGCGCCCGTGCAGGCGGACGCCCCGCTGGGCGACAGGCTATGCATGGCATACGCGCAAAGCCTTGTCAGCTATGGGCGCGGCGTGGGCCTGTGCGTAGGGACTGGCATGCAAACGGAAGTGGGCCGCATCGCGGACATGGTGCAAAAGGCCGATAGTACGGAAACGCCGCTTAAAAAGCGGCTGGAAAACCTGGGAAAAACCCTTGGCACCGCCTGCATAGCCGTCTGTTTGGTCATGTTTGGCGTGGGTTTGCTGTACGGGCGGGAAGCCATTCACATGTTCCTTTTGGCGGTCAGCTTGGCTGTCGCGGCCATACCGGAGGGATTACCCGCCATCACAACCGTGGTGCAGGCTATGGGCGTAAAACGCATGGCGGCAAAGAACGCCATCGTCCGCGCGTTGCCCGCCGTGGAGACGCTCGGTTCCGCCACCGTCATTTGTTCCGACAAAACCGGTACGCTCACCCAGAACCGCATGACCGTGATGCAAGCCGCCGTGCCGTTTGAAGCAAAGGAGCTCGACATATTTATCTCTGATGTGGAACAAAACGGCCCATTCATGCAATTGTTGCTGTGCGCCATGCTTTGCAACGATGCCACCGTCAATGAAGAAGGCCTCGCGCTTGGCGACCCGACGGAAACGGCGCTGCTGGACGCGGCTAAAAAATGCGGGCAGGAACCGGCTTACTGGCGTGAAAAAATCAAGCGCGTCAATGAGGCGCCGTTCGATTCAGAGCGCAAGCTGATGAGCGTAGCCTGTGCGCACCCTTCGCAGGAGAAATCTTGGCGCATCTATACAAAGGGCGGCATGGACGAGCTGCTTGCCCGCTGCGTGAATATCATCGAAAACGGCAAGGAGAGGCCGATTACCGAAGCGGATATCGCGCGCATACAAGCGACAAACGAAGCGCTTGCCGCAAACGCCATGCGTGTGCTTTGCTACGCTTCCAAGAGCGTGGACGCTTTCCCTCCCAATATGCTGGCACAGGAACAGGGCCTGACATTTCTAGGCATGACCGGCATGATCGACCCCCCGCGGGAGGAAGCGGCCGCCGCTGTGAAAACCTGCGCGCTCGCGGGCATACGCCCCGTCATGATAACGGGGGATCATAAAATCACGGCTACGGCCATAGCGAAGGAGCTCGGCATCTACCGCGCCGGGGACAAAGCGATTTCCGGCGTGGAACTCGAGGCCATGACGGACGACGAGCTGTTTGAAGCGGTGCGCGGCATCAGCGTATACGCGCGCGTCGCGCCCGTGCACAAGATGCGCATAATCGACGCGTGGCAAAAGCATGGTGATGTCGTTGCCATGACGGGCGACGGCGTAAATGACGCGCCCGCGCTGAAGAAGGCCGATATCGGCTGCGCCATGGGCCAGGTGGGCACGGAGGTAGCCAAAGCGGCCGCGGATGTCGTGCTCACAGATGACAACTTTGCCACCGTGGTAGCCGCCGTTGAGGAAGGCCGGCGCATATATGACAATATCAAAAAGGCCATCCAGTTTTTGCTTTCCAGCAATCTGGCGGAGATACTCGTGCTGCTCGTGGCGACCATTTTGAATTTTCAGGAGCCGCTGCTTGCCATTCATATACTCTGGATCAATCTTTTGACGGACAGCCTTCCGGCGCTCGCGTTGGGGCTGGATCCGGCGGAACACGGCATTATGCGGCGCATGCCCGTGCGGGGGGATACGATACTTGGCAAGTCCGCCATGCTGCGCGTCGGCTTTATGGGCCTTATGATAGGCGCGCTCACATTCAGCGCCTTTTTGATCGGTCGCCCATACGGCATAGAAACCGCGCGCTCCATGTCTTTTGCCGTGCTCTCGCTCGCGGAGCTGGTGCATGCGTTCAACATGCGCTCCGAACGCGAATCGCTCTTTACGCTGCACCTTTTTACAAACAAGTGGCTGTTCCTTGCCGCTGCCGGCGGGATTGCGCTTACGCTGCTCATATTCTTTGTGCCGCCCGCGCGTATGTTGTTTAAGCTGGCGCCGCTGCCCGGGACGCTTTGGTGTTGGGTTGTCGCGCTTTCTGTCGCGCCGCTCGTGATCATGGAATTGTTTAAGCTCGCGCAGCGAGCGCTCAAAAAATAGGGCGTGCGGGGCGGCATAGACGATGCGGTTGCTTTGTGGTATACTTGCCAAAATGGGGTTGGGGATAAAAATATGCAGAAAACCTTTAAAAAGGGGATTTTTGACCGCTACGACGGCTGGCGGGTTCGCAATGTTGATCCTGTGTTTGGCATCGTTCCCTATTTATTAAGAACTCGCATCGACTCGCAGAATTTTTTTGAGGAAAATATTCCCATCGAGCGTATTGAACGCTTCATACGCGAACATAAAACCGATTTGCCGGACCTTACCATGATGCATGTCATCATCGCGGCTATGGTGCGGTTGATTTCGCAGCGTCCCTATCTCAACCGATTTGTGGTCTGGAACAAAATCTTCGCGCACAACGACATCAGCCTTTCGCTCATCATCAAGCGCGGGCTTAGCGACAAGGGCGAAGAAACATTGGTGAAACCTACATTCGAACCCACCGATGCCCTGCAGGATGTCGTGCGCAAAATGACAGCGGTTTTGCGGGAGAACACGCAGGAGGGCGCAAAAAACAGTTCCGACGCCGTCGCCGGAGCGCTGAACAGGCTCCCTTCCTTTTGCATGCGGGTCATCGCCTGGTTTCTGCACAATCTCGACAAAATCGGCATGCTGCCCAAATCCATCCATAAGGCAAGCCCCTGGCACTGCAGCATGTTCCTCACGAACCTTGGCTCGCTCGGCATTGGTCCGATTTATCACCATCTGTACGAATTCGGAACATGCAGCGTCTTTGTGGCCATGGGCAACAAAGTGAGCATGTATTCCGCCGGCCCCGCGGGGGAGAAAGAAATGCGCCGGTTCATAGGCCTGAAATTCGTTTCCGACGAGCGCATTTGTGACGGCCATTATTATGCCGTTTCCATGAAAATGCTGCGCAAGCTTATGGCCAATCCCGAAGCGCTGCTTTTGCCGCCGAAGCAAGTGGTGATCGACGACGGCGTGGCAAAAAAACCGATCGGTAGTACTGTGTATGGCGACGCGTAAAAAGAAAAATCATTTTTTTCGCAATATGCTGTTTTTTATAGGCCTGGCTTTGTTTTTGGATGGCCTCGCGCTGTTCTTCCTCGGCGGAGGCGGCCTGCGCGCCCAGGCGGAAATAACCGGCGTGCGTCAGGAGCTGAAAGGGCTTAGCGATTGGGCAAACATAGAATCGCGAAAACACCTGTACTCGATTTCGTATCGGTTTATGCTGCCGGAAGGCGGCGTGGAAACAGGCAAGGCCTTCCGCATAACCACCGAGATATCCGCACAGGCGGACGGACTCCGCACAGTGTGG
>JAVBPK010000061.1:0-25247 GCA_031549625.1 Eubacteriales bacterium | reverse complement strand
TTCCGGCGGCGTCTCCTGATAGTAGTCATCAAGGTATTCGTCATCCATGTCCGTCTCCTCGATGCCAATATAGTCCAAAAATTTGTTAAATAGGTTTGCCACGCTGGTTCCCTCCAAACGAAATAATTATTCGTTGGCGCTTGGAGAGTACTGTTGCCGCTTTTTATTTATATATCGCAGCATAGTACAACAGGTCGTCTCCCACGCCCGTTATACTTTATATCGACATAATACTGGAAAACATTAATATTTTGCCTGGGAGATAGCAAAATATAGCCGCCTGGCCGCCTTTCCCTTCGCAAAAGCGGCGCAAACCACCTTGCTGCGGCCCCCGAGGGTTTGACTACCGGATATTTGCCGTGTAGTCGCGCGCTCCGAACAATGCGCTGCCGATGCGCACCATTGTGGCGCCTTCTTGAATCGCCGCTTCGTAGTCGCCGCTCATGCCCATGGAAAGATGCTGCATGCTGATGCCGCCGAAATTTTTGAACTTTTCGAACAAGTTGCGCATTTGCGCAAAATACGGCCTTGCTGCTTCCGGGGTTAGAGCGGGCGGCACACACATGAGCCCTTTTACACGTATGTGCGGCATGTTTTGCAGTTCCGCAAGAGTGCCTTCTACCGCACCGACCGCAAGGCCGCCTTTTTGCGCCTCGCCGCCGATGTTGACTTCCAAAAGGATATCCTGGGACACATTTTGCTTGACGGCCTGCTGTTCTATGGCCTGCGCCAGCTCGATGCGGTCAACTGATTGGATAAGTCCGGCTTTTCCTACCACATATCTTACCTTATTTGTTTGGAGTTGTCCAATGAAATGCATCGTGCAGCCATAATTAGTAAAAAACGTTTCTTTTTCCCTAAATTCCTGTGCGCGGTTTTCCCCAACGTGGCGAATGCCTAATTCTATCGCCGGTGCAATACGCTCCGGCGGCACAAATTTTGTTACCGCAACAAGCGTAACATCCGCAAGTTGCCTGTGCGCAGCCGCGCATGCCCGCGCCATGCCTTCTTGTATGCGGTTATAATTCTCCGAAATGGACATGCTTCTCTCTCCTTTTCGGCCTATTTCGTTTTTCGCGCTCGTTTTGGCAGGAAGGGGAAACGCACTGCCACGTTATGGTTTTTTATAACGAAGCCCATCCACCAGCTGCACGCCCGGCTGCGCGGACTGGATAATCGCATATTCGTCGTCCTTGGCAAGCACGTCTATCGCCACCCATTCCGTGCTTTCGCCGCCTATGCGCATAATGCCCGGCACTCCTTCCTTCATGGAAATGGCGCTCAAAGGAACCTGCAGGCCTGTTACGTCTTTCATAACGGAGGCGCTCACCACGCGCCCACCCATTAAATCCCCCAGCTCTTGATTGAATTCCAGCATGTTTACTACCTGCTTTTCCGTTACCACAGGCGGCAATGCCGTACCGACAAATTGCTGATCCGTATAGCCGTTAAACACGACGGAATAGATTTGGCCCTCTACCAGACGGAAGGGATTGGAACTGTCTGTAAGAAACGCCACATAAAAATGCGAACTGTTCACCAGCCGAAACAGCGGGCTCTCTGCCGTGGTATCCACCGATGAGACTTTTCCGCTGCCTTTTATGACCTCCGCGATAAGATCGGCGTTTATCATGCTTAGTTTTTGCACGTCCAACGCTTGTTCGTTGCCATCGAAATAGAAGCTGACCACGCCCGGGCCAATGGTATTTAATATATCTCTTTTCCAGGAATTATAGTTTGTCAGCTGCTGCTCTTCTTGCTGGTAGAGCGCGGTCAACTCCGCATCCGGCTGCACATTGCGCAACAATTCCGCGCGGCGGGCAAGCAATGTTTTTAGCTCCTGCTCCAGCTCCAGCACGTCACGGTTTGGCTCGCTTTGTATGGCCGCCCGTATTTCCAGCTGCTTTTGCGTAATCTGCTGCTGCACCGCATCCAGCTCCGGGTCTACAATGCCTTCCTTTAGCGTGAGCTGGTATTCGTAGATTTTCTGCTGCGCATCCAGCAACGATTGCATGGTGTCTTCCTGATAGCCCCACTTGAACACTTGCGCTATCTGCTCGCCTTCCTGCACTTGCGCGCCTTCCGCTACATCGAACAGGATTTTATCGAACCGTTCCACAGTCACGATTTTTTCATCCCGCAAAAGCACCATTTTTGTATCGTATTGCAAGCGCAATGTACCGACCGCCAGCTCACCCTCCCGCCGAATTACGCCCAGCAGGAAATATAGCCCGACGCTAACGCCGGCTATCGCAAGCACCAGTATTACATAAAACCGCGGATGAATCCGCACCTTTTTTTTGGATGTGCGCATGCGATTTCCCTTATCTTTTGCTATTTTGCCGCCGCGTCTTCCCCAAGGGCATACCCTGCCTTTGCTGAACGGCCATATTGCCTATCATAATTCTCTTTGTTTTTTTCCGTGTATATTTGGAAGAGCGTATCGGCATCCATACCCGCACGAATACACATGCCTATAAAAAAGTGTAGAACATCTACCATTTCTTCCTGCAAGGCACGTGTATCCACCGGTTTTTCGTTTTTCCACCATTTGAAGTTTACTTCGTCCAGCAACTCACCCAGCTCGGAAATAATGGCCAACACGTCTTTTTGAATCCATTCTTCCGGTGTAAAGCGGCCCTGCAATCCCCGCCGGGCCTCTATATCCGCATCAAGCCCTTTTTGCATTTGAAAAATGACTTCGAGCTTGTCCATATCTATCTCCCCCTTGTTCCCTCATCAACCATGCGAAGCAAGGCCAAGCTATTTGCAGCCAATCGCTCCGCGAAGCTTTTCATCCTGCTTTTTTACCCGCCCCACGCATACTGTAGAGAGGTTATTTTCATCCAGCACATAGGGCACTATACGCGCAATATCTTCCATTGTAACGCCTTCTATGCGCCGCAGGGTTTCTTCTTCGCTATATAAGCGGTCGAGCAGCAAGGCTGTTTTGCCCAGCGCGTTCATGCGGCTGCTCGTGCCTTCCTGCCCCAGAATATAGCTGCCCTTTAATTGGTCGCGGCTGCGCAAAAATTCTTCTTTCGTCAGGCCCTTTTCGCGCACAAGGATGAGCTCTTCGAGCATGAGTTTCATCACTTCGCTTGCCTGGCCTTCGCCCGTTCCGGCATAGAGCGAAAAGCTGCCCGCGCTGCGGTGACAGCTTGGATAGGAATAGATGGAATAGGCCAGGCCGCGCTTTTCCCGGATTTTTTGGAACAGGCGCGAACTCATACTGCCGCCTAGCGCGTTATTTAGCACGAACAAGGGGTATTGATCCTTTGTATCCATAGCCGCGCCCGGCAACGCCATGCAAATATGAATTTGCTCAATGTCCTTTTCCACACCCAAATACCGTTTTCCACCAGGCGCTTTGTTTTGTTGAATGGGGAGCGGTTCCCCTTCTTTCATGCCCGCAAACGCGGTGCGGAGGTTTTGCATCAGCCGCGCTTCATCGAAATTGCCCGCCACAGAAATGACGGTGCGCTTCGGAACATACTGCCTGTGCATGTAGGCGGACAGCGTTTCCCGCGTAAACGCGCGCACGCTTTGTTCTGTGCCTAATATGGGTTTTGCAAGCGGGTCATCCTGGTAATACAGCGTCGCTATTGTGTCGTGCGCCAAATCTTCAGGACTATCCTGTACCATGAGAATTTCCTCGCAAACGACACCCTGCTCCTTCTTGAGCTCTTCCGGGTCAAAGCTGGAATGCAGCATGATGTCCGACAACACGTCGACGGCTATATCCAGATGCTCGTCCAACACCTTGGCATAAAAACAGGTGCATTCCTTTGAGGTGAACGCGTTGATATTGCCGCCTATCCCATCCATTTCGATGGCGATTTGTTCGGCGCTGCGCTTTTCTGTGCCCTTAAAGAGCATGTGCTCGATAAAATGTGAAGCGCCCGCCTCGCCGTTTAATTCGTATGCCGAACCTGTACCTACCCAAACGCCTATCGCGCAGGAACGCACATTCTCCATTTTTTCCGCTACAACACGTATGCCGTTTGGCAAAGTTTCCTGAATGATCATACACTAACTTCCTTTTGCGTCTTCTTGCCCATCGCTTCGCTGACTGTGCCTACACGAAAGCCTTTGGCTGTTAAGCCGGCCAAGCAATCCGGTAGCGCCTGCACTGCTTCCGCAGTCGGCTGTATGAGTATTATGCTTCCATCAAATGGCCGATCCAATGCACGCGAAAGAATATCTTCCGCATCGCCCCGCCCGCTTAAAAGATCGATCGAACAAACGATATGCTCGATATGCAGCTTTCTTGCGGCCCTGGTTGAATTACCCGGTTTGCGCTGGCCGGAATAATACAGCAACGGTTTTACGCCGCACGCTTTTTTGATTGCCTCCATGGAGCGCTGCATATCCAACCTTAGCTCTTCTACCGAGCCGTCCAGCAACGTATCATACCCCATCGTGCCTATTTCGTGCCCCGCTTGCGCTATTGTTTGCAGCATGCCGGCGTTCTCTTCCGCCCATTTGCCACTTACAAAGAACGTAATTTTTACACCGCGCTCGTTTAAAACGGCGAGCATGTCCGGCAGCGCCGCCGCATTCCAATCCACGGCGCATTCCAACGCAATCATACCTTTTTCGTGGCCGCGGTATACCGGGCTTTTATATAATTCCCCCATTACGGAAAGCGTATCCGGCGACGCCACAACCATGTATAAAATGACAATCAGCCCTAACAGCACAATGTTTATCGCCGCGCGGCTTTTCGTTTTGTTTTTCCTTCTGCGCATCTTCTTTTCTCCTTCGCATACAGTTCTGTACTTCACTATATGCGGCAGGCGTAAAGGAAGATGTTTGTGGGAGAATATTCGAAAGTATTCGATTATAAATTGCGCAAAACATGACGCAACGAGTATAAAAATACCGCCACTGACAAGCCAGGACGCTTTGCCAGTGGCAGCCCTTTAAAGATTATTCTTCTTCGTCAGGCAATAAGCCTTTGCGAGTCAGGTTGATCTTGCCCTGTTTGTCAATCTCTACAACCCGCACCAGAATTTCGTCCCCAATATCGACCACGTCTTCTACTTTTTCCACACGCTTGTTGGAAAGCTTGGAAATGTGCACGAGGCCGTCTTTGCCCGGGGCCAGATTTACAAAAGCGCCAAATGGCTTGATGCTTACTACCTTGCCAAGGAATACAGCGCCAACTTCGATATCTTTTACGATGCCTTCGATGATCTTGCGCGCTTCTTCCGCCGCCGCCGCATCCGGCGAGGCGATAAACACACGCCCATCGTCTTCGATGTCGATCTTGACGCCGGTGTCGGCAATGATCTTGTTGATCGTTTTGCCGCCGGAGCCAATTACATCGCGGATCTTGTCGGGGTTGATGGAGAAGGATATGATGCGCGGCGCGTATGGCGAGAGTTCTTCGCGCGGCGCCGGCATGGTCTCGGTCATTTTATCGAGTATATACAAGCGGCCTTTGCGCGCCTGTTCCAACGCCCTTGTCAATACTTCTTCGCTGATGCCCTTGATCTTGATATCCATTTGGATGGCTGTGATGCCGTCCTTTGTGCCCGCCACTTTGAAATCCATGTCGCCAAGAAAATCTTCCAGGCCCTGTATATCCGTCAGTATGGCGATATTGCCGTTCGCGTCGTCTTTGATGAGGCCCATGGCAACGCCGGCCACCGGCTTTGCGATCGGTACGCCCGCATCCATGAGCGCAAGCGTGCTTGCACAAATAGACGCCTGCGATGTGCTGCCGTTAGAGCTGATTACTTCGGAAACCAGGCGCATGCAATACGGGAAATCCTCCTCGCTCGGCAGTACGGGTTCCAACGCCCTTTCCGCCAGCGCGCCATGACCGATTTCACGCCTGCCCGGCCCGCGCATCATGCGTGTTTCGCCCGTGCTGTACGGCGGCATGTTGTATTGATGCATGTAACGCTTGTTGTCTTCGAGGGAAATGCCGTCTAATATTTGCGCTTCGCCGATGGTGCCTAATGTGGCGATCGTCATTACCTGCGTTTGGCCGCGCGTAAACACCGCGCTGCCGTGCGTGCGGCCCAATATGCCGACTTCGCTCCAGATGGGGCGGATTTCGTCGTGCTTGCGCCCGTCAGGCCTTATGCCGCGGTTGATAATTTTATCACGCACCACTTCTTTTGTCATCGTGTATAAGATGGCGTCGATATCCTTTTCGCACTGCGGATATTCTTCGAGGAAATGGGCGATCGTCTCTGCTTTGACCTGCTCGCCGCGCACTTCCCTTTCCTTGCGATCGAATGTATCCAGCGACCATTCTACCTTTTCAGCAGCGAACGCGCGCACTTTTTTATCGAATTCTTCATCGGGTTTATAGATGTTTACTTCGCATTTTTCTTTTCCTACCGCCGCCGCAATGCCTTCAATGAAGGTTACGATCTCTTTGATATGGCCGTGGGCAAACAGAATGCCGTCCAGCATTTCTTTTTCCGTTACTTCACTGGCGCTCGCTTCCACCATCATAACCGCATCGCGCGTACCGGCAACCGTAAGGCTCATGCGGCTTTGTTCACGCTGTTCGGCATTTGGGTTTAAAATGTATTTGCCGTCGATCATGCCAACATTGACGGAACCTGTCGGCCCCATGAACGGCGCATCACTGATGGAAAGCGCTATGGAGGAGCCGATCATGCCAAGCAAATCCGGTGTAATGTCTTGTTCTACGGATAATACGGTCGCTATGACCTGCACGTCTTTGTAGAAGCCTTTGGGGAACAGCGGGCGAACCGGCCTGTCTATGAGGCGGGACGTAAGGATGGCCTTTTCCGAAGCGCGGCCTTCTCTTTTGATGAAGCCGCCCGGGATTTTGCCAACGGAGTAGAGCTTTTCTTCGAATTCAACGCTTAGCGGCAGGAAATCTACGCCTTCGCGCGCTGTTTTTGCCACTGTGGCGCATGTCATTACCGCGGTATCTCCGCAGCGTACCAGGCAGGAGCCGCCCGCCTGTTCGGCATACTTGCCGGTCTCGACGATCAGCTTCTGATCGCCAAGCATCATTTCAAATTTGTTTTGCATGTTTTCATGCCCTTTCTTTCTTCTCTTTCTTTCATTCTCAAACAGTATAGCATGTGGGCCTGATAGGGTCAAACCCTTTCCGCGCTTAGATATCGCCGCATTAGCGCCGCAAACAAAACAGCTTTAATTCTTGCCTCGATCAGGTTGTGAGAAAACCAAAACGCCTTCCGCTTTTATAAACGGGAGGCGTTTTATGCTTATACGGAGGCGCCTGCTTATTTTCTGAGATTTAAGCTGGCAATGATCGCCCTGTAGCGTTCGATGTCTTTGTCACGCAAATAGTTTAGCAAACCCCTGCGCTGGCCGACCATCTTTAACAAGCCACGACGAGAATGGTGGTCTTTTTTGTGCAGCTTTAAGTGTTCGTTGAGGTGGTTGATGCGATCTGTCAGAAGCGCAATCTGCACCTCGGGCGAACCCGTATCGCCTTCATGTCTTTTGTATTGCTCGATAATTTCGAGCTTGCGGTCCTTCTCCATTGTTGTCCTCCTGTTTTTATTATCCCCACAAGCAAAGCATGGCGTTGGAGTTTCGCGGAGCCTTGCCTTGGTTCTTACGTTTTAGAAATAAAGTGTATCATACTGTCTTAAAAATGTAAACCGTTTTGCAGTATTTATGCGGGTTCTTGCCGCCACAGCATTGAAAATTTGGACGATTCCCTTTTTTATGTGCATCGTGGCTTGGCTTCCTTCATGTTATAACAGAAACCAAGCCCTCGCCCGCTCCACATCCCGCTGAATTTGTGCCGCGAGCTCTTCCTTGTTTGGGAATTTGCACTCTCCGCGCACATATTCATGAAACCGCACGGCTATCGTTTCGCCATACAGATCGCCCATAAAATCCAATAAATGGGTTTCAACCGTGATGATTTTGCCCTCCACGGTGGGATTGTTGCCCACGTTCGTTACCGCGGGGTACTCTTTTCCGTTCCAGTTTGCACTCGCTACATACACGCCGGACTTTGGCAATACCTTTTCCGGCGGCGGAAACAAATTTGCCGTTGGATAGCCGATGCTTCCGCCGATACGCTTGTTTGGCATGACCTGACCGCTGATGGTATACGGCGCGCAAAGCATTTCGTTTGCGCCCTGTATGTCCCCGGCATCGATCAGCTCGCGGATGCGTGTGCTGGACACCGCTTCGCCCAAAAACATGACAGACGGAATGACCTCCACCGCAAAACCCATTTCCCGGCCCAAAGCGCGCAATGTTTCAGGCGTTCCTTTGCCGCCGTCTCCAAATGTGTAGTTAAACCCTACCACAACGGCGCGGATATCATGCCGTGCCATCAACCGGCCGATATAGGCATTCGGCTGCAAAGCCGCTATTGTATGATCGAAGATTTCCATTTCTACTTCCTGCACGCCCATATTCAACATGCAGAACTTCCGTTCATCCGCCGACATCAATAGCTTTGGCGCCGCCGAACTGAATACGCTTCGCGGATGATTTGCAAACGTATATACCACACTGCGCGCTTGCAGGCTATCCGCAAGCTGCAATGTTTTGTTAATCAACGCACGATGCCCGATGTGCATGCCGTCAAACATGCCTAACGCGACCACCGCCGGTTTCTTTTCGTGCAAATCGCTGTTCCCCCTTTTCAATCCCGAGGCTCGTCCTGAGTTTCCTTAACATTCCCGGACATACTGCCAATTAAATGGATTTTTAATTTTAGCGCCTGTTTATTTTGTTCCCCGATGCCCAAAAAACCTGCGCCATACACGCGGCACAAGCCGCTTTCCGGCAAAGCTTCCCTTTGCCCCTTGTCTATCACAACAGTGCAGCCTTGCAAAAGCTTTTCTTCCTCTTTTGCGTCCACGCGCACAGCAGGCAGGAACTCCACCGCTTGATCGACAGGAAGGATGGCTTCCGAAAGCCTGCCTTCGCCGTACAAATCGCTTAATTCCTGTATGGTATAGGCGTCTTCCACTCGGAACGCACCCGTTGCCACGCGCAGCAAAAACGACATATGCGCGCATGTGGACAACTTTTTGCCGATTTCTTCGCACACTACACGCACATAGGTGCCCCTTGAGCAGCGCAGATTTATGAGATAACGGTTTTCCCCGCTCGCGCCGAGCAGCGTGCATGCCTCAATTTCTATTTCGCGGCGCTTTTCCGGCACCTCACCACCGCTGCGCGCAATCTTATACATGGGCTGCCCCTCGTGCTTCAGCGCGGAATATGCCGGAGCGATTTGGATTTGTTTGCCCACAAAAGACGGCAAAACAGCCTGCAGTTCTTCTTCGCTCACAAAACGAGTATCGCGCCGTGTGACGCAGCCATACGAATCCTGCGTATCGGTACAGGCGCCGAACGCAATCTCCGCGATGTATTCTTTTTTCTTTTCTACTAATAAATCAAAGAGACGTGTAGCCCGCCCCAGGCATACCGGCAATACGCCTGCCGCGCCAGGATCAAGCGTGCCTGTATGGCCCACCCGTTTTGCTTTTGTCAGGCGCTTGATATCTGCCACCACGTTGTTTGACGTCATGCCCGGTGGTTTTAATACGTTGATGATGCCTTCCATGTTTTACAGCGCCATTTTTGCCGCCGCTATTATAGCGTCGTACAGCCGCTGGAATGGCTCCATGCAATCGCAGCCCGCGGCGTGTTTATGGCCGCCGCCGCCAAACCTTGCCGCAATCGCCGATACATCGACATACCGTTTGGAACGCAGACTGATTTTATAGCCGCCTATGTTGCGTTCACGCATTAATATGGCTATTTCGACTGTATCTACATCGCGCACACCGTCTACCACACCTTCAACGTCTTCTACCGTTGCGCCCGCGCGCGCGACGTCCTGGAGCGTGATCACTGTTACGCCTATACGCCCTTCTTCCAATAATTGCATGGAGCTCAGTACATAGCCGAGCAATCTCGTTTTGCCTATGGGAACCGTTCTGTATACATTGCGGTTTATTTCGGCAATGTCGATGCCAAATTCGAGCAACTCGGCACAAATGCGAAATGTTTGCGGGATCGTGTTGCTATACGCAAAATTGCCCGTATCCGTACTGATCGCCGTAAACAAGCACACCGCGATCTGTTTGCGCACTTCCTCCGGAACCATTTGCAGCAGCTCTTTGAGCAACAAAAACACAAGCTCCCCTGTCGCCGAAGCGGAAGGATCGATAATCACGTAATCGCCATAGCTTGTATTTGTTGCGTGGTGATCGATGTTTGCCGTCGCTTCCGCCGCTTCAAAAAGCATGCCGGCGCTGCCCATGCGCTCCGGCACGGCGCAGTCTATGGCGATGGCATTGCGAAACGGAGCCTGTTGCGCCGCCTCTTCAGGTGTTATGACCGTATTTGTGCCCGGCAAAAACGCATACGTTACCGGAATGATATGTTCGCATACCACCACAGCCCGCTTGCCCAGCGCGCGCAACCAGAGCGCGAGAGCCAGGGCCGAGCCGATCGTATCCCCATCCGGCGAAACATGCGATATGAGGAGAAAATTATCTTCGCGCAGCAGCCAATCCCGCATTTTTTGTATGGCATTACGCATGCGGCTTGTCCTCCTCGCGCGTATGCAGGGTTTCTATGATTTTGGCGATATGCGCGCCGTATTCGATAGAGGTATCCAACAGGAACTTCATGGCCGGCAAGCTGCGTATCTGCATGCGCTTGCCTAATTCACGCATAATAAAGCCCGCAGCGTGATTCAACGCGTTTACCGTTTCTTTGCGCGCCTCTTCCTCTTTTTCGTACACGCTTACCCAGAGCTTGGCGTGCTTTAAATCGGCTGTTACCTCCGCCTTTGTGATGGTCGCCATGGGCGAAACACGCGGGTCTTTGATATCACGGATGATCTCGCCTACTGTTTTTTTAACTTCTTCATTTATGCGATCCTGCCGTATTGCAGACATTGCCGTTACTCCTTGCCACGCCGCTCTTTGCGCTGCAAAACGCGGCGGCGTACCTCTTATCGTTTTACTTCTTCGATTTCAAAGGCTTCGATGACGTCGCCCTCTTGCAAATCGTTGAAGTTTTCTATGCCTATGCCGCAATCGTATCCTTGCGCCACTTCCCTTACGTCATCCTTGAAGCGCCGCAGCGAGGCGATTTTGCCCTCATGCACCACGATGCCGTCACGCACCACGCGCACTTGCGCGCTGCGCAGCACTTTGCCCTCTGTGATGTGCGCTCCGGCGATTGTGCCGACGTTGGAAACCTTGAATATCTCGCGCACCGAGATGCGGCCCAGCTCCACTTCTTTGAATATCGGCTTGAACAAGCCCTTCATGGCGTTTTCTACGTCCTCGATGGCATTGTATATGACGCGGTACATACGCACGTCTACCTTTTCACGCTCAGCTGATGTGCGCGCGGTGTTATCCATACGCACGTTGAAGCCGATTATGATGGCGTTTGAAGCCGTGGCAAACATGATGTCTGAACCCGTAATCGCGCCTACGCCGCCATGGATGCAACGCACACGGACTTCTTCGTTTGACAGCTTTTCCAGCGCCTGCTTCACCGCTTCCACGGAGCCTTGCACGTCCGCTTTTACAATGATGTTCAGGTCTTTGATCTCGCCCTCCGCGATTTGGCTGAACAGATCGTCCAACGATACTTTGGAAAGGTTCTTTAGCTGCTCCGCTTTCAGCTTGTCGCGCCGTTCTTCCGCTACCTGCCGCGACATCTTATCGACTTCCGCGACGTTCAAGGTATCGCCCGCGGCAGGAACTTCGCTGAAGCCCAGCACTTCCACCGGCTGGCTCGGGCCCGCTTCTTTTACGCGGCGGCCCTTATCGTCCATCATGGCGCGCACGCGGCCATACGTTGTACCAGCAACGATGGGATCGCCAACGTGTAATGTTCCGTTTTGCACAAGTACGGTGGCAATGGGGCCGCGGCCTTTATCCAGCTCGGCTTCCACGATTGTGCCCTTTGCAAGCCTGCTTGGGTTCGCTTTGAGCTCCATAACATCGGCTTGCAACAGGATCATTTCGAGCAGGTTGTCAATGCCTTCGTGCGTCCTTGCGGAAACAGGCACGATGATGGTTTCGCCGCCCCATTCTTCACTTACCAACGCATGCTCTGTAAGTTGCTGCTTGATTCGGTCCGGATTGGCTTCCGGTTTATCCATTTTGTTTATGGCAACGATGATCGGTACTTCCGCCGCCTTCGCATGGTTAATGGCCTCTACCGTTTGCGGCATGATACCGTCGTCCGCCGCCACGACTAAAATGACGATGTCTGTTACCTGCGCGCCGCGCGCACGCATAGACGTAAACGCCTCATGGCCCGGCGTGTCTATGAACGTGATGATACGATCGTTCTTTTTGACCGTATAGGCGCCGATATGCTGCGTGATACCGCCGGCCTCGCCTTGCGTTACGCTGCTGTCCCGTATGGCGTCGAGTAAAGAAGTTTTGCCGTGATCGACGTGGCCCATGATCGTGACCACCGGCGGCCTTTCCTGAAGGTCGTCGGGCGAGTCTATTTCGTCTGCCGCGTCCTGCAAAATCTCTTCGTGCGTTTTCGCAATCTGCTGCTCCAATGCAATGCCATAATCCGAGGCAATAAGCTCTACCGTATCAAAATCCAGCTCCTGGTTGATCGTGGCCACCACGCCCAGCATGAACAGCTTTTTGATGATTTCGCCTGCCGGCTTGCCTATCTTTTCGGATAGCTCTTTTACTGTAATCTTTTCCGTTGTGATAATCGCCCTTTCTATTACTACGGGTTCCGGTCTGTGCTGCATCTGCTTCCTTGGCCGCCGACGGCTGCCGCCCGCAGGCGAGTCTTCGTCCCAGCCCTGCGCGGTTGGCGCCGTATCGCGCTGCATCGCTTTTTTGTTGCGCGCTCTTTGCTTGTCGGCCTCGTAATTGCGTGTATAATTGCTCTTATTTGGATCGTAATTGCTTACGCGTTCCTTGCCGGATGCTGCTGGCGCCGCCGCTGCCCCTGCCACAGGAGGCCTTCCGCCGCCCTGCTGCGGCCCACGCTGCTGGAAGCCGCCCTGCTGCGGCCCGCGCTGCTGGAAGCCGCCCTGCTGCGGCCCGCGCTGCTGGAATCCGCCCTGCTGCGGCCCGCGCTGCTGGAAGCCACCTTGCTGCGGCCCGCGCTGCTGGTAACCGCCCTGTTGCTGGTAACCGCCCTGTTGCGGTGGGCGCTGCTGATAACCACCCTGTTGCTGGTAACCGCCCTGTTGCGGCGGGCGCTGTTGATAGCCGCCCTGCGCGCCCTGCTGCTGCGGACGTTGCTGATACATAGCCGGGTCGATCGCGCGTTGTTTGTAGCCAGATTGCGGTGCACCCTCGCTTTTGCTTTCGCGCTTAACCTGCGGATCGTCTTTCGCTTCCGCTTCAGGCGCTTGCGGCGCTGCTTGCTCGGCCCGCGGTTCTGCTTCCGCTGTTTCAGCCTTTGCCTCCGCTGGCGTCTTTTCTTCGTGCAAGTCCTTCACAGGGGCCGCTTCTTTCGCCGCTTGCTCGAAAGGCTGAACCTGTTCATTATCTGAAGCCGGAGATTGCTTTTCTTCCGCAACGGGTTTTCTTTCCGGCGTGAAATCTATCGCTTCGGCCGCTTCATCCGCGCTGCCGTCTCCGCCAATATGCACTGCCAAATCTTTATCGGACGCAAGCATTTCCATCAACCGCTCTTTTCGGTCGCGCTCTATTTGAGCCTGGCGCTCGGCATACTCCTTTTCTTGAAGCGCGCGCTCTTTCGCGCGTACAAGCTGCAGCGTATTGTTGACGTCGGATTGATATTGCCCGACTTGTTCAAGCAATTTCTCCGCATTTGCTGAAAATTCTTTTGCCGCTTCCTGCATATTTATTTTGGCCATTTTTATAAGCACCCCCGCTGCCGGTTCTTCCTGCCGGCTCCTGTTAAAATTGTTTTGACGTTTCCTGTTCTTCCGCTGCTCTTTTTATCATGGCAGCAAACCCCGCGTCCATTATAGCTATGATTTTATTGCCGGACTTCCCTATTGCTTGCCCTACGCTTGCCGCTTCCAGATAATATATGTCTTTCCGCTCGCATAAGCTCCTGTATCTCTGGCGCGTAGCTTCTGAAACATCGCTGTCCAGGATGACTACAGTGGCTTTTCCGCTCTTGGCCGCACGCTCTACCGCGAAATCTCCCGCCGCGCATTTGCCGGCCCTTTGCGCCAACCCCAGCGCGCCAATGAGTTTTTGGCTGTTCATCCTTCGCCCGATCCTATCAGTTCTGACGCTAATTTTTCATATATGCCGGAGTCTATTTTCTGCTCGAACGCGCGTTCCAATGCTTTCGTTTTTCTCGCCCGCTCCAAGCATTCCGCCGACTGGCAGATGTACGCGCCGCGCCCGGGCGCTTTGCCAACAGGGTCTAAGCTGACGACGCCTTCCTGGTTGCGTACGATTCGCACCATTTCCTTTTTGGGCCGCATCTCCCTGCAACCAACGCACATCCGCATCGGGATTTTTTTTACCGCCATATTTACACCCTCTGTCGAAACATTGCCGTTTGGCGACGTTTACTCTTCTGCCAGCTCAAATTCCGCATCGTCCATCATGCCGTCTTCTTCGATAGGATCGTCATTGCTGTCGAAGGAATGTTCCATGGCTTCTTCCGCTTGCGACTGGTTTTTGATGTCGATCTTCCAGCCTGTCAGCTTGGCGGCCAGGCGGGCGTTTTGCCCTTCTTTGCCTATCGCCAGGGATAATTGGTTGTCCGGTACGATCACTTTGGCCGCTTTTTCGCTCTCGTTGATGTATACCATCAACACCTTTGCGGGGCTTAACGCCTTGGCGATGTATACGGCCGAGTCGGAATCCCACTCGATGATATCGATCTTTTCGTTATGCAGTTCGGACACGATGCGCTCTACGCGTATGCCGCGCTGCCCCACGCACGCGCCTACAGGATCGACTTGCGGATCTGTGGAGGACACTGCCACTTTTGTGCGAAAACCCGCCTCGCGGGCGATGGAGCGAATTTGTACCACACCGGACTGGATTTCAGGCACCTCCAGCTCAAACAACCGCTTTACAAGCCCGGGATGGGTTCTTGATACCAATACCTGCGGGCCCTTGTTTGTTTTGCGCACTTCCAGCACATATACTTTTATGCGATCGCTGCTGTCGAAGCTTTCACCGGGGATCATTTCGTTTGGTGTCAGCAAGCCGTCCGTTTTACCTCATTCGACGTATGCACCGCTTTTTTCTACGCGCTGCACGATGGCCGTTAGCACTTCGTTTTCTTTTTCTACGTATTCGTCGTATATAACGCCACGTTCCGCTTCCCGGATGCGCTGCACCACGACCTGCTTTGCCGTTTGCGCAGCTATGCGGCCAAAGTTTTTGGGGCGTACTTCTTCTTCGAGCACATCCCCGACTTCGTATAAAGCATTGATTTTGCGGGCATTTTCGACTGAAATCTCTGCGTGCTGATTTTCGACCGCTTCCACAACGGATTTTGACGCAAACAGCTGGATTTCGCCCGTCTCCATATCGATCACGGCACGCACGTTATTGGATGTTCCATAATTGCGCCGATAGGCGGAGATCAAGGCGTTTTCTACGGCGTCAATCAGTATTTCTTTGCTGATGCCCCGCTCTTTTTCGATTATGTTTAACGCTTCTATAAAATCGGAATTCATTCTCTACACCCTTCCTTCACTCACTAAAACTCTATATACGGCTTTACCTGCGCCACCCCTTTTAGGGGGAATTCTCTCTCTTTGTTGTCTCGGCAAGCCAGCGTGATGGACCCTTCCTTATACGTTAGCAGCGTACCTATAAATTCTTTTTTATCATCCTGCTTCACATATAGTTTCACCAAAACGTCTTTGCCTATGTGACGCAAAAAATCTCTCTCATTTTTTAAGGGGCGATCCAGCCCCGGCGAAGATACGCTCAGGTAGTAGGACTGCTCGATCGGGTCGGCTTCGTCTATGATGGGCTCCACGGCCCTGCTCACTCTTTCGCAGTCTTCGATATTGACGCCGCCTTCTTTTTCAATGAAGAGAGTCAATACCCAGTTGCCCTGCTCTTTTTGGAATTCTATATCAACCAGCTCACAGCCCAGCTGGCTGATCGGCTGCTCCACCAGCGCGCGCACCACTTCCGACGTTTTCACAAAATCCTCCGCCATATTTATGGGTTGTACCTGTTCACTTCGGCGTCTTGTATGTGTTTGCGAAAGCTGAACTGCCCGTTCAAAATGAAAGAGTGGGACAACCCACTCTCCTAATCCGCTCCACACCAACGTGAATTATTATATCATGCCCTATTCAGAATGGCAAGAACCAAAGCTGGCCGCTTTTCGTTGTTTTTATTTGAAAACTGCCGCCTTTTACCTTACTCGGCGCCCGGCGGACAACCGGGCAAATAAACCAGGAACACACTTCCTTGCCCCGGCTGACTTTTTAGCTGTATGCTACCGCCATGCAGCTGCACCACGTGCTTGACTATGGAAAGACCGAGCCCTGTACCGCCCATCGCCCGCGAACGCCCTTTATCCACGCGGTAAAAGCGTTCAAAAATATGCGGGGCATGTTCGTCAGCTATGCCGATGCCCGTATCCGACACCGTCAGCGCTACTTTTCCCTCTTCCTGCCACGCTCGCAAATGAACGCTACCGCCGTTGTGGTTATATTTGATGGCGTTATCCACGAGGTTGTTTACCAGCTGCCCCAAGCGCTGGCTGTTGCCGCGAACCCGCAAACCCTGCGGTATGTACACATCCAGCAATACGCCCGCCTGCTCGGCCAGCGGACGAAAGCTCTTGAGCGCTTCTTGCCCCAGCTCGTACAGGTTGCACTCCTGTTGCAAAACGCCTTCTCTGCTGTGCTCGATTTCCGATAACTGCAAAAGATCCTCTATAAGCGCCTGCAGCCGCTCCACTTCTATATCAATGATGTCGTAGAAACTATTGCGCATTTCTTCATCCCGCGCTGCCGCATGCAACAGTTCCATGTAGCCTTTTATGGATGTGAGCGGCGTTTTCAGTTCATGCGTTACGTTCGCCACAAATGTGCTGCGCACCCGTTCCAGCTTTTCCATACGCAACGCTGCTTCATGCCGCTCGCGTTTGATGCGCTGCGCATACAGCCAGCCTACTGCCAGGCCCGCCACCACCGCGCCTGCCAACACGCCGCATATCGCATAAAAAACAGGCTGCCGCATAGCTACTCCACACCCTTTGTAAGCGCAAGCCTATAGCCTACGCCTCGCACGGTTTGAATTTCTACGAATTTGTTATCGCCCAACTTTTGCCGCAGATAGCGGATATGCACATCTACTGTACGTGAATCCACGCTGTACTCGCCGTTCCAAACGGTGTCCAGCAACAGTTCACGCGTTAGAACGCGGCCTTTGTTTTTCATGAGCATAGAGATCAGTTCAAATTCTTTGAGGGGAAGCGGCACTTCTTCGCCGCCTTGGCGCAATATGCGCGCGGCTTCGTCCAGCTCTAAATCGCCAAATACGACCGTAGCATTGCTTTTGTTTGCCAGATATTCCTCGCGCCGCAGCAACGCATGCAGCCGCGCCGATATTTCTTTTATGGAGAACGGCTTTGTCACGTAATCGTCCGCACCCGTATTTAACCCCTTTATCCTGTCGCCTTCACCGGAGCGCGCCGTCAGCATGAGTATGGGGATGGGCCTTGTGCGCGGCTGCGCACGCAAAATTCCGCATAATTCCATGCCGTCCGGCGACGGCATCATCCAATCCAACACAATGAGATCCGGCAGTTTTTCCGCTACAGCTTTTAAAAATGTCTGGCCGTCTTCGAACGTACGCGTCAGAAAGCCCATCTCCGCCAGGCCCACCTCAAGCAGCTTGCGTATGTGCAGCTCATCATCTACAATGTATACGCATTTGTTCAATGCTTTGCCCTTTCCAAATATATATAAGCAAGTCAGGCGTTTCTTTTCGGCTTCCACCAACCGCGTTCGACCTCTTATCGCCACATGGATACCCGTCTTCGTGCTCTGTTATAGTATCGCATCATAAGCGTTGCGTCAAATATCGCGTGCTTTCATGCAACAAAACCAGGCAGCCATTTGCCCGGTTCCTAACAATTGTGTTTTTTATTCAATTGGGAGCGATTTTCCATACAGCGGAACCTACACTCCCGGCCATGCTTTATAACTGCATGCGCACGAGCACTTTATTGGCCGCAAGATTGAACATCAGATCGTCCGCCAACGCGCTTACCAGAGTTAATCCACGACCGCGCTCGGCAGCCGCGTCGGATTCTTGTTTTAGCTCGGGAACAAACCCACTCCCAGAATCGGAAATCAGTATATGAAGGCTGTTATCTCCCGCGCATATCGCGGTGTACAATTCTACCGGATATTCGCCGTGTTCCAAAGCATTGCAGCACAATTCGTTTAGTATCACCTTGATATCGTACCATTTTTCGCCTTCTACAAGCAATATGGTCTTCGCGTCCTCTAACACACTGCCTACTACCAGACGCATTTGCTCCGGCGTTGAAAAAGTTTCACGGAAACTCCATACAGGCATTTATTTTTTCTCATTTCTTTACGCAAGACTACACATCCATGTGCATGCGCTCTATTTAATTGTCACCGTTTATGCAAGCTTTCAAACAAGTTTTTTTATTATTCCGCAAATATTTACGTCTGATAACCATTCCTTTTGTTGTGTATTTGCTGCAAAAACAAATTGCCGCAGCCTATGCCGTGGCAATCTATTGTAAAATTATACACTTACATGCATATATTATCCGTTTTCCCATCGTTCCCGCAATTTGCTGAGTACACGCCGTTCCAGGCGCGAAACGTACATTTGTGATGTGCCCATTTCTTCGGCTATTGTCCGCTGGCTTTTGCGATGCACGTATCTGCTTATGAGCATTTCGCGCTCTTCTTCAGACAGCTGGCTTAAATTTCGCTGCAAAAAATCCGCGTTTTCGATGCTTACGTATTCCTCGGTCTCGACGCCGATTAAGTCGGATAAGCTGCGCTCACCCTCGTCGCCTTGCACCGTTTCATCCAAGGACACCATTTGAATGCTGGATTTTGCTTCCACCAATTCGTACACAGTTTCGATGGGGATCTGCATTTTTTGCGCCAGCTCTTCCGGGCGCGGCGGACGGTTTAGTTCGTTTGTTAATTCTTCCTGCGCTTCATACAGGCTTTTTAACATTTCGTTTGTTCGGCGCGGAAGGCGGATAGCCCTGCTGCGATCACGAAAATAATTTTTTATTTCACCAATGACGGAAGGCGTGGCGAAGCTGCCAAATTTAATGTTGCGGTCGCCATCGAAACGCTCCAGCGCCCTTATCAGCGCAAGCGAAGCAACCTGGAACAGATCGTCGTATTCGACGCCCCTGCCCACGAATTTTTTTGCGGCAATTTCGGCAATGTATAGATAATGTGTTAATAACTCGTTGCGCAAATCAACAGCCCGCGTTTTGCAGTATTCGATCAGCAACGCGTCGAATTCGAGTACTTCTTCCAAAGTGTTGCCCCCCCCTTTATCAGACGGCAGCATTTGCATGCCGTTTGGCGCCGCTTCTACGGCAGCCGCGCAATAAACAAATCGTAAGACCGTTCGCCATCACCGGTTTCAGCGTATTCCATGCTGTCCGTCATAGCTTCCAGCAAGAACATGCTGATTTCTTTCTCGGGTAATTCTTTTCCTGCCGGTTTTGGCCCGGTTGTTTTTACTTTGGTATGTACGCCGTCTTCCCCCGCCCAAATATCCAAGCCGATTTCCGCCGCGGCGCCGTTTGCCGCAGGCATCAGCAGCAAGCATGCCTCGGACACAGCCGTTTTCGCGTCTTCGATTTGTTCCATATCGAAGCCGGCTTGCCCAAACACAGCGCCAACCACAAGGCGGACCGTTACAAAATATTCGACTTTTGCCGGCACGCTAAGGCGGACCATTTCTATACTCATTCTTCCACCTCAATTCCAAACGAATCCTGCAAGCCTGTTATTACGAATAGCTTGTAGATGCGCTGCTTCATGCGCAGCAGCTTGATGGTGTGGCCCTGTTCTTCTACCATTTTGCGTACTTTTACCAGCGCGCCCAAGCCCATGCTGTCTACAAAATCCAACGGCTTGCAATCCAATACAACATCCGCAGGTTGCTGGCTTAAGCTGGAGCCTATGGATGAAATCAACTTTGGCGCCTGCACCGCATCGAGGTCTCCTTGCAATTCCGCTGTCCACCGATTGTTTTCTTTTTCGTATTGCATTTGTTTGAGCATGAAGCCACGCCCTCCTATTAGCTTTTTAGTTTGATGAAAGATGTATCCGTCTCGCCGGTATGCCATACGAAGCCTTTTTGATGCCGAAGGCGTATCCGGCAAGGCTTGTCCGCCACTAGCGCCTCGCTCAAAGCGCGATGCCGCACTTGTCGCAGTATTCGGTATCCTCTTCGTTTTCTTCGCCGCAGTTCCGGCAAATGACCGTTTCCACCGGCCGTTTTTCTTTTGGTACAGGCGCGCCGCATTTGTTGCAAAAGCCGTCGTCGATGGCTATAACCGCCCCGCAATCCACGCAATATACCAACCCTTTTTGAGCCAGAAGCTTTTCGTTACGCACAAAGATTTCTCGTTCCAGACAGCCTATTTTTTCAATCGTTTCGAAATAGGGGCCAATGGTTTTGGTTTTGTTGTCCTCGTAATACGCTTTTCCAAGCTCAAACTGTAAATCTTCGATTTCACCGGTTATGCGGTTGATTTCACCTTTTAACCGCGCCGCTTCCATCATAGCGTTTGATTTTTTCGAGGCATTTTCAGCAATATTGCCCAACCGCTTTGCAAACTGCACGCACACATCATCCCCTCTTGTAAGTGTATCTGAAATTATACCATTTGCGGCGATTTCCTGCAATCTTCGCAGAATAATGCCATTTGCGCCGTACAAAGGAACGCCTTTGCTATACGGTTTGTTCCGCAAAAGGCTGGATATAATCCCGCAGATTTGTATACGCGATGTTTCGAACACTCGCTTCAGAAAGCCCCTCGTTCAAAAGCGCGCCAGCAAGACGCTGCATATGCGAACTATTTTTAAGGTCCAAAGGATAATGAGTCATACCATCAAAATCGGAACCTATGGCGCAAGACTTAAGCCCTCCAACGTTTAAAATATGCAAAATATGGCATATTATGTCAGAAATGGCCGCATCCTCCCTCGCGCACAGCTGTTTGTTGTAAAAATTTACGCCTATGACGCCACCTCTGCGCGCAATTTCGCGGATATGCTCGTCTTGCAAGCTGCGCGGCGAGCCATATATTTGCCTGGCGTTGGAATGCGACGCAAATATAGGCCTTGTCGTGATGCTCAACGCGTCGTCTATGCCCTGATCGCTCAGGTGGGAAACGTCCAACGCTATACCCACGCGTTCCATTTCCGCCACCACTTCGCGACCCAGCTGCGTGAGCCCTTTGCCGCCACGCCGCACCGCCGCGCCCGCCAGTTCGTTGTTGAAATTCCATGTGAGCGTCATGGCGGATACGCCCAGCCTTTTCAACGTGCGCAAAGCCGCCAGACTGCCCTCTATGGCCTCGCCGCCTTCCACCGTGAGCACTGTGGCTATCCGCTGATCCGCCGCCGGGTCATACGCGCGCGTCAGCGGCACAAACGCCTCCTGATTCGCTTGCAGCATACGGGAATAGGCGTCGATCATGCCGACGCATTGCTGCAAAAATGGCGTCTTTAGCGCGTGATCCACCCATGCGGCAAAGAATTGCAGCTTAACGCCGCCCTCCTGCAAGTATGGCAGATGGATCGTCTGCGCGTTTGTAAGCGTTTGAATATCGTAGCCTAAGCGATACATGCAGTAAAGAAAATCACAATGTGCATCCGCCACGGGAATCATAGTTTGATCGTTTCCTCCCAATCAGCCCCAGTAGGTATTTCGGCAACCGCCGGTAACTTGGCCGGCTTCCCTTAACGCCTTGTTCTTTGACTATTCTATGCGCAATATTCGTTATAAAGAAACGGACGCGCCATGCGCGCCCATTTACAACGAAGTTGTTTGTTTTTTCTTTTATTTTGCGTAGTCGATCGTGCGGGTTTCGCGGATGACATTCACTTTGATCTGGCCGGGATATTCCAGTTCCGCTTCGATCTTCTTGGCTATTTCTTTCGCCATGACGATGGTGTCGCTGTCATTTACGCATTCCGGCTTTACGACGATGCGCACTTCGCGGCCCGCTTGTATGGCGTAGGAAGTATCGACTCCCTCAAATGAGTTTGCAATCTCTTCAAGCTTTTCAAGGCGTTTGATATAGCTTTCCAATGTTTCACGGCGTGCTCCCGGGCGCGCGGCGGAAATGGCATCCGCAGCCTGCACCAGTACGGCTTCGACCGTTTGCGGCTCTACATCATTGTGGTGCGCCATAATAGCGTGAATAACCTGGTTGTTTTCGCGGTATTTCTTTGCCGCATCCGCGCCGATTTGTACGTGCGGGCCTTCCACTTCATGGTCGATGGCTTTACCGATATCATGCAGCAGGCCTGCCCGCTTTGCCAAAGGCACATTTGCGCCCAGCTCCGCGGCCATGATGCCCGCTAAATGCGCTACTTCGATGGAGTGCTTCAGTACGTTTTGGCCGTAGCTTGTGCGGTACTTGAGCCGCCCCAGCAGGCGGATAAGCTCATGATGCAAGCCGTGTACATCTACGTCCAACATGGCCTGTTCTCCAGCTTCGCGAATTTGGTTATCCACTTCCTTGCGCGCTTTTTCAACCATTTCCTCGATACGTGCGGGATGGATACGTCCATCCAGTATGAGTTTTTCGAGGGAGATACGCGCCACTTCCCTGCGAACAGGATCAAAGCCGGAAAGAATAACCGCTTCCGGTGTATCGTCGATAATGAGATCGACGCCCGTGGCTGTTTCCAGAGCACGAATATTGCGGCCCTCACGGCCGATGATACGGCCTTTCATTTCGTCATTTGGCAACGGCACCACGGACACGGTGGTTTCCGCCACATGGTCCGCCGCGCAGCGCTGGATGGCCAGCGAAACGATATTGCGCGCGCGCTTATCGGCCTCTTCTTTTGTTTTTGCTTCGATATCGCGCAGCAACAATGCCGCTTCATGCTTGGCGTCGCGCTCTACATCCGCGAGCAGCATTTCCTTCGCCGCTTCCATGGAGAGGCCGGAAATCATTTCTAATTCTTTTAACTGGCGTTCATGCAGGCCGCTCGTTTCCGCCGCAATGACCTCGATTTCCTGCTCTTTGCGGTTAAGGTTTTGCTCGCGCAGTTCTAAATTTTCCTGCTTTTTCTCAAGAGATTCTTCCTTTTGCAAGACGCGTCTTTCTGTGCGCTGCATCTCGTTGCGTCTTTCGCGAAGCTCTCTGTCGCTTTCGCTTTTGATTTTGAAGGCTTCTTCCTTCGCTTCAAGCATGCGTTCTTTTTTTATGTCCTCGGCGCGCTTCTGCGCCTCTTCAAGCATCTTGTTAACGGCCTCTTCCGCTTTGCCGGTTTTCGCCTCTGCAATATTCCGCCTATAGGCATACCCAACCGTAACGCCTATGATTAGGGCGACAATTCCGCCCCCTATTGCAATCCAGATTCCAACATTCACCAGATAACCTCCCATTTATATAAAAATGTAATCGGGCGCGCGGCCCGATTTGCATACCAGCAGCTCCATAATTATGTTTATGAATGTACTACAAGGCTGCATAACTTCTCAAAGTAATTTTAAAGCGTCCGTATATAATTGTCAACAGCTTACGGGTTTTGTTGCGCGCAATGCTGTTTCTCACATGTTCATAGCATCAAACATGCTGACCTGATCGGTTTTCGGGAAGCTTTTGAAGCAGCCCGCCTCTTCCATTGCTTCCATCGCCGCGCTGTTTGCTCCTGTTTTTATTTGGAAATCTTCCATGGATACAAACTTTTCGCCGGTTATACTATTGGCGATATCCATCGCCGCCGTATCGCCGATACCGGCGATCGCGGAAAACGGAGCACGGATGGCGCCGTTTTCGATTAGGAATTTCTTTGCGTGCGAATGATAGATATCTACCGGCAAAAGCTCAATGCCGCGCATATTCATTTCGTATACCACTTCGAGTATGGTAAGCATTTTTGTTTCTACCGCTGACGCGTCTTTGCCCTTGTTGCGTATGGCTTTTATTTCCTTTAGCACGTTTCCCGCCCCGCCCATTGCGTAGCGCACGTCGAACACATCCGCCCGCGTAGTGAAGTATACGGCATAAAACGCCTGTGGGTAGTGCATTTTGTAGTAGGCGATACGGAACGACATCATGACATAGGCAACCGCATGCGCGCGCGGAAACATGTATTTAATCTTTTCACAGGACTCGATGTACCACGCGGGCACATCGTGACACTGCATTTCCGCCTTCATTTCGGGCGTCAACCCTTTGCCCTTGCGAACATTTTCCATGGTCTTAAACGACATGGATGGATCGCAGCCGCACGCAATCAGGTAGTTCATGATATCGTCCCTGGTGCAAATTACCTCCGACAGCGTGGCCACGCCCTCCGCTACTAATGTTTGCGCGTTATTCAGCCACACATCCGTGCCGTGCGAAAGCCCCGCAATACGCACCAGCTCTTCTATGGTGGTCGGACGCGTATCGACGAGCATTTGACGCACGAATGACGTGCCAAATTCCGGCAGGCCAAGGCTGCCCACATCGCTGTTCGTTATGGCGCTCAGGTCGGCGCACAACGAATCTGTGTTGGAATACAGGCTTAATGTTTCCGGATCGTCCAGCGGTATGCTGCGCGGATCCAAGCCCGTCATATCCTGCAGCATACGAAGCGCCGTCGGATCCACATGCCCCAGAATATCCAGCTTGACCAATCTGTCATCCAGCGCGTGGAAGTCGAAATGCGTAGTGATCGTACCCTTTTCTTTTTGATCGGAGGGATATTGCACAGGCGTAAATTCCAATATGTCGGTATCTTTGGGCACAATGACTATGCCGCCGGGGTGCTGACCTGTGGTATACTTTACCCCCGAACAGCCTTTGCATAGCCTGTCCATCTCCAAACGCGACACCGTTTTATTCTTGCTTTCCAAAAAACTGCGCACATAGCCATAGGCCGTTTTTTCCTGCACGCTGCTGATGGTGCCCGCGCGAAACGCGTGACCGTAGCCAAACATTTCTTCTGTAAATTTATGCGCTACCGCCTGGTATTCGCCGGAAAAATTCAGATCGATATCCGGCGTTTTATCGCCATTGAAACCCAGAAACACTTCGAAGGGAATATCAAACCCCTCTTTGCGGTATGGCTGCCCGCATTG
>JAVBPK010000094.1:0-7381 GCA_031549625.1 Eubacteriales bacterium | reverse complement strand
GCTCCCGCTGCTCCTGCTGCGCCGGATGCTCCGGCTGCAACCCATGACGCGGCCGCCGTCAACAACGATGATACATGGAATAATTTGACGGATGAAGAACTCTACGAAATGGCTAAAAAAGAAGGCGGCGAAATTACCATTTACGCCATAACGAGCCGTATGCCAAAGACGTGCGACGCTTTCATAGAAGCTTACCCGGAATTAAAGGCTATTTCCACAGACTTTGATCAGAACGAAGCCGTTTCCAAGGTGGAAATCGAAGCACAGTCCGGCAACGTTACGGCAGACATTCTGCAGTGCAAAGACAGCGCTGGCGAAATCTATTTTGACTTCTATCCGGAAGGGTACCTCGAAACATTCTTCCCGACAGATATCTGCAAGACCATCGATCCCGCGCTCATGAAGTACGGCATGCCTTTCTATGCAGGCTTGAACTTCTGGTATTACAACACCAAGCAGTTTTCTTCCAATCCCATCGACAACTGGTGGGAATTGGTGGAGCTCAATGCGGACGGCACAAACAAATGGAATATCGTCTGCCAGAACCTCAGCGGCAACGATACCACACTGGCTGTGTTCGGTTCCTTCATGCTGAATTCCGACCTGATGGCAAAGGCATACGAAGAAAAATATGGCAAGCCCTTGGAATACACCTATGACGCGTCCCAGACCCCTGGCATACCGGAAAACAACGCGGGCTATGAATTCATGTATCGCTTCTCACAAATGCGCTTGACATTCATCGAAGACGGCGACGATATCGTTGAAGCCGTGCACGCGTCTACTGTGCCCACGCTGGGCTTCTGCTCCGCCGGTAAAGTCACAAACCGTGAAGACAATAAGTGGGATATCGATTGGGTAACGGGCTTGAAGCCGTACTCCAACGTAGCAAACTGCAACTACTTGTACCTTGTTAAGGGCTGCGACAATCCCGCAGGCGCAAGGTTGTTCATCCGCTTCCTGATGGGTGGCGCCGAGGGCAACGGCCCTGGTTTCGAACCTTTCACCAAGCAGGGCAACTGGTCCATCCGTGACGACTACTCCAACCCCAACAACCCCTTCAGCCTGGACGACAGCGGCGCTATCCCCGCGGATATCGAAGCGATGTATCCCATCATACTGGATGTGGCCGATTTCTGGGAATACTGGCTCAACAAGAACACAAAAATGTAATGGTTTCCTGCCTGTAAAAATGGCTTAACCTGTGTTACAATTCATTTAAGGGCGGGGTGTAAAGGCCCCGCCCTTTTCTATTAGGAAAAGGTGAATACCGAAATGAGCAAACAACAATTCCCGTCAGTAGAAGAACCCAAACAAAATTCGAAAAAACGAGCGGATGCTTTTTGGAATATATTCTTGCCCGTCAAAAATGGCAAAGTGAAAAGCACTCTGGTGGTGTATAGCTTTACACTCAGCGTGCTGTTTCTGGCGGTTTACGCATATGCGTATCTGCTGCTCATCGAACCGCTTCACGATACTTTCTCTACGCACATGCCTGTTTGGCTGAGCAATTTTTTTGGCAGCATCATACCGGCCTTGATCGGTACGGCACTTTGTTGTTCTTGCCATTTTCTTTTTAAGGAAAAGCGGCTGATACCGGCCGCTTATGTGTGGCTGACCATATACGCACTTATCGTAATCGGATTTTTTGTATTTACCACGACCGGCGAAGAATTGGCGCTGGTGTTTAGCTTTTTGATGTTGGTGATACCGGCTCCTTTGCTATCCGGCATGGGGATTTCTACTTATTTGTATAGGCGATACCGAAAAAAAGAAGACGCCAAACCGGTCTACGAAGAAATACCCCCGTGGAAACGGAACAGGACAGGGGCCTAGGCGTGCTGCGGCTGGACTTTATCAATGTTGGATATGGCGACGCGATACTCATTCGTGACGAAGAGTATCCTTTTGTAATGCTGATAGACTGCGGCGACGATAAAGCGGAGGCGTATGCCGGCGATACCATGCGCTTGCCGGCGGCAGAATATTTGCGCATGGAGGGAATAACCCGCCTAAATGTGCTTGTGCTTTCCCATATGCATAGGGATCATATATTTGGCCTGGATGCGATGCTGGGTGATGTGCATATCGATGAACTTTGGGCAAATTATATTCCTTGTGAAGCTTTCTGGAAGCCGGAATTGGCGCAAGAAAGCGCCATACACACAAAAAGCGGCAACAGCGTCGTTCGTACATTGCGCCGCTACCTTGGCCAGCTGGCCAAGCTAAACGCGGCAGGGTGCGCCATGCGGCAAATAGCCGCGCCCATAAAAAACATACAACTTACACCGTCGCTGCGCGTGGAGGTTGGTTGCGCAAGGCCGTACCATGTGCGGCGCCAGCATGAAACACTGGACGCCTTTTTAAGCGGAGATGTGGATAAACACGCGATCGACCTATTGGGCCGATTTACAAACATTACCAGCCTCCGGCTAACGCTTACTTATGCCGGCAAGCGGGTTGTTCTGCCGGGCGACAGCTATGGTTTTTATTGGGAAGAAGAAGCGACAAAGAACTGTGCTATTCTCAAGCTGCCACACCATGGCTGTAAAGATTCGATGACCGAATCCCTGATACATACATTGCGACCCCAGCAGGCGGTTGTTTGTGTTTCCGTGGATAAACCGGGTATGCCGGACGAAAATATATTAAAGCAGCTTGCCGCATGCGGCACGCGTATATTCGCGTCCGATATCATCGAAAGCCAATATGTGGAGAATAGGGCAGGAGCGGCTCCTCCTCGGCATGCCGTGGTACTGTATATTTAAAGCGGCTGAGATGAAAGGTGCAAATTTATAGGCCACCGCATAAATTGCGGTGGCCTATCACATATGCATTCGCTGGCTAGGCGAAGGGAGGGAATATCGTTATAAATTTACAGGATACCGAAATCGAGCAATTGCCCCCAAAGCACAAGGAGCATGCCGATCGGCACAACAAACCGGAATCCGATATCCCAGAACTTATAGTATTTGAGCTTGTGATTTCCGACGCTGACCTCATTGGCGATGGCGGATGTCTTCAGCTTCCAACCGATCAGGATGCTCATAAGCGCCGCGCCTACTGGCATGAGGATGCCTTCGGAAATCAGGTCATACATGTCGATAAAGCCCCATTTGCCAAACCAGAATGTTGCGGGCAATATGCCGCCGCCACCCAAGCCGTCCATTGCCACGGGCAACCCCACGACGAATATGACTGCGCCAACAATAATGCTTAACCGTTTGCGGTTTGGCGTTCCGCCCTTTTCGGCTATGCGGTCTATAAAGTAGGAAGTGCTGACTTCCAACAAAGAGATGGAAGAAGTGACGGCTGCAAAAACAACCAGCAGATAAAATAAAAAACCAAATATTGCGCCAATTGTTCCGCTCATGCCCTTTATGAACACTTCTTGCAGCGTTACAAACAGCAGGCCGGGGCCGCCGCCAGGCTCAAGCCCAAAAGCAAATACGGCTGGCATAACGGCGATGGCGGCTAAAAGCGCCACAGAGGTATCAGACAGGCAGACAAATATGGCGTTCGACATAAGATTTTCCTTCTTGGAAAGATAGGAACCATAGGTGATCATGCACCCCATGCCCAACGATAAAGAGAAGAACATTTGCCCGGCTGCCACGCGCAGCACTCCGAAAAAATTCTCTTTTAAAGGCTCAAAATTCGGCTTGAAGATATAAGCCAAACCAGCGGCTGCACCCGGCAGCGTTACACTGCGGATAATGACAACAAGCAAAATGATGACCAAGGCAGGCATCGCCCATTTGCAGAATTTCTCGATTCCGCCGGAAATACCGCCCATCACGATGACAACGGTGATGGCCATAAAAATAAAATGATAAGCTATTGAGCCACCGGCGTTTGTGATGAAATTGCCAAAGAACTCGCCGCCGCTTATAGTGCCAAAGCCTGCGCCAGGGCTGAAAATTTCTATCAGGAAAGCGACCATATAGCGAATAACTGTTCCGCCGATTACGCTATAAAACGCGAGTATGAAGAAACCGGCGGCAACGCCCGCATACCCTAGCCATGTCCATTTTTTAGAAAATTCCTTGTAGGCGAACACTACGCTTTTGCCGGTTATGCGTCCAAGGGTAAGTTCGCCCAGCATGGTTACGATTCCCACGAAAACAACCAGAATCAAATACACAAGCAAAAATGCAAAACCGCCATTTGCACCAAGCTTGTAGGGGAAGCCCCAAATGTTCCCCAATCCGACCGCTGAACCAACGGCGGCCATGAGAAAGCCAAAATTTGATCCCCATTGACCTCTTTCTTTGTTTTCCATCTGATTGATCCTCCAATTTCGTTAAAAATAGGCTGATGATGTTCTTATATGCCGTTTGCGTCCAAAGGAAAAACAAAGCGGCATGCTTATTAACAAAACCGATATGACAAAACGCCAAATACGCGCAGCAGCCTTTTTACAGGCATGATAAGGCGAACCAAAAGCGCTTGCTTTCAGGATACGCATACCCGTAACAAGATGGCTGATGCATTAACGCAGGATGCTAAAAAGAGCAGGCAAAACATCCAAGCGCCGCATGTCATATGGGTTTGTGTTCCATATTTGGTTTTGGGCAGACTTAATACTATATGGAGGGGGGAGAAATACCGCCAAGAAAAGTGGATAAGACAGGAGCGTAAAATTGGGGTTTTATTATGAGGATGGCTATGCATAACTGGAAAAGGATAGAGATACTTATCAACACAGGGATATATATGTGCCGCTGAAAGCTCGGATGATTGTAACGCGGATAGGAGGCGCGGGCGGATTCCGAAGCGAAGGATGAAAGCATGGCAGGAAGTTCGGCGTATGTATCCGCGATGGATTGGATGTAAGTGTCGCCAGCGGGGGCAGAGGCCGTACCTGCGGGATGCAAAAAAGAACTCGGTTGGAAAAAACCGATTACTATACACGCGACGAGTATGCATATTGCTAATTGTGTTTTCGTACGCATCATAGTTTGAAGCTCCGCAATCATTTCTGCAGTTTGCATCAAGGGGAGGGCCGCCGACGCGAATGGCGGATGGAGCGGCAACAGGTATGCATCTGATTGGTTACATCGTAAAGTATGCGTGCAAGTTTGTCAATGTTATTATTGTATAAGCATGCGCCATTGCGCTTGCGATGCACGTAAGGTGCAAATTTAGAAGAAGACTACTCTAAAAAATAATAAAAAAAATCGCAAATTCAGTAAATAAAACGCGGAAAGTAACGATATATGGAATAAGTGGTAATCTGCTTATTTCGCGTAGAAAGGATGTATGTATGGAGGCCCAGCCACAACTACAGCCACAACCACAGCAATTTCAACATATATATGATTTTTTGGAAGGCCTGACTTTCCGCAGAGAGATGTTTGGAGCAAACACGGAAGACGTACATGCTTGCATGCAAGATCTTAACGCGATGTATCAGGACGCTTTGTATGAGCAAAAATTAGAGCAACAGAAGACTTTGGATACACTGCGGCAGCAAATACAAGAAAAAGACCGGCAGATCGCCATATTAAAAACCGCTCTGGAAAAGGGGAAGGCCGCGCATCAGGCGGCTTACGATGCCTATTGTAAAGCGCAAGAGCAATTAAAACAATATGCTTTGCGCGAACAAAAATATCGTGAACAATTTGAGCGCATGAGTCGTATGATCGACCAGCTGCAAAGAGATAAAGAAACAATAATCGCGCAGGCAAAGAAAGAGGTCGGCGCTTTTGCGGCAGCGGTATCCAATAAATCCCAACAGCAGCTTCGTTATGCCAATACCCCTGCTGTTTCCGGCAGGGACGTGGAGCAGACCGCTCGCGCCAATCAGGAATCTGCGGCTATCCTTGCAAGAGCAAATAAAGAGGCCAGCGCGGTGGTAGCGGCTGCCAATCAAGAGGCACACGCGCTTGTGGCAAGGGCAAGCAGCGACGCGGAGGCCTTCAAAATGCGCGCCCGCCAGCAAATGCAGGCGGAACTGCAAAAGCATCGTGTCACGCTTGAAGAAATTGAACAAGCGCAGTCGCACGCAAGAGATAACTTGGCGCTTTTGCATTCTTACTTGTCGGGCTTAACAGAAGAGATCGCCTCGCTGCAGGTCAAGGTAGACAATATGGCCGTTGAAACACCAGAGTCTGCCATCACACCGCAATCATTCGAAGAAATGGCGGAAAACCGTTTCGCTCAGGACTCCATGTGGGGCGATGACTTTCGTGTATAAACGCAATCAGTAGACATTGGCCTGGATTATAACCGGGCTAAAGATAAAAAGAGTGTAAAACCGGCTATCCCATATATTCGTTTGAATATGTGGGATTTTTTACAAAATTTTCTTTTATTATCATATATTGTTATCATTTTAGTTTCTGGTGATTGAAAGGCGGGTAAGAATAACGTAGAACCATAGCGTGAAATAGTTGCTTTTAACACGCTGAAGCTATATGTAATAAAATGGATTTTCCGTGTCTTTTTTCCGAAAAGCAATTGCTTGTGGAATTGAGAAGTTAAGGAGTGTTGCATGTATACGAAAAGCCTAAAACGCCCCATATCCTTTATATTGCTGACTATCATAGTATTGTCGGTGGCTTGGCTTGCATGGACTACAACGACATCTGCGGGGAACTATGAGCTCTCCTATAATGTTTCGTTCTCAAACCTTGATCAGGCAGGGCAGCCAATTACGCCGAATACATCGGTAAAGTTGACGTTCGCAATGAATATCAACGGCTTTTTGGATGTGGCGGGATATGGTGAGCTTTTCAGCAAACGTATTGAAATATTTGTCTTGGATGGCATATTTCAAAATATGGGCACTGTTCCCATTCAAAACCCCCTGATTGCGCCTTCCGCCGGTGCGCCTATGAATCTGGAAAAGGTATTTGCGTCCGATTCATTGCAGCGTGATTCAAGCAAAGATTATACAGATAGCAATGGGACATACCAGTGCTATTATATTTCTTTGAACGGCAGTTCTTTGGCACAGGATTTTTATTTGAATCAGGAGCAGCTTGCCAGCGCAAGCTTCAGCATAACAAAATTCATAAACAGCACTGTCGAAGTTGAAAACGGCATAAAGGTAATCGTTATAAAAGACGAAAATGAGGTGAAGTATGAGGGCACTATCGACATAGTGCCGCCGGGGGATCCCACGGGAAATGGCGTATGTTGGGTAGAGAAAACGCTATCCTCGCGGTACAAATGGGAAGCGAGCAGAGCCCTTCAGAGTGGCGTTAACAGCAATGTAACCGCGACCGGCGCTTGGGTACAGGAAAAGAATCCCTCTTACGTAAGCGAGGGCGACATTGTTGTGTTTGGGTTCCGCGTAGAAAATGTCTCGGAATTTCCGGCAAAAATTTCTAAAATGATAGAATTTCTGCCTGATGGATTTACTCCTGTTACAAAT
>JAVBPK010000107.1:0-8627 GCA_031549625.1 Eubacteriales bacterium | reverse complement strand
ATTGCTGTGTGGCGAATATGTATACCTTCTTGCCCGCACAGGAACAATGCTGAAAAAATGTGCGAATAGCTGGCGGAATAGAACCAGCCCAAACCGGCATGCCCAGTATAAGCGTGTCGGCGTTCGTGATGTCCGGCAAGGCCTTGAGCTTTGTTTTCAACTTCATGCTGGACTGGAAGCCACCCAAAGCGAAACCCTGCGGGCCTTCGCGCGGTTTTTCCTCTTCCAGCAAAAACGCCTCTATACCCAGCGCCTTCTGTAATGCTACGGCGCAAGCGGCGGTGTTTCCTGTCCAAGAGAATACGACGATTTGTGCGTTCATTCCTCTGCCCCCTTATTTTCGTCCGATTCTTCCATGTTTTGCGGCGGATCCGGTGTAGGTATTGCTATATGCGTAAAACTTTTTTCCAAGGAATATGACCAGCTTGCCCAAGCCGCCGGCGGCTGCTCAGGCGTGACTGTTTCCGGTTTTCCTGTGACAAAATACGTTTCTTCCGGAGACATTCTCAATATCGTATAACTTCCATCCCAAAAAACGCTTGCATACCAACCCAGCTCATCTTTTATCAAATTGGCCTCGCACACCGTTGTATAGCTGCCGGTATCGATTTGCTCGCGAATATGATCTTGCGTTTGCTCCCCCGTTCCCTCGGTTTGCTCGGCCGTTTGCTCTTCTGGTATGATGGTGCCTGCCTGATAACTTTCCAGCTTGCCCGACAACATATTTTGATGAAGCTCGCCTGTCAGGCGTCCTCCATTATCCAATACAAATGAAAAAGTCGCCGTTTCCGCCGTGCCGTGAACACTGCCTGACCCACTTTGCGCTCCAAACAGCACGCCTTCCCAACTATTTTCGCTGCTTTCTCCTATCAGGCATATCCCTTGAAATACGCTTTGCAGCCGTTGCATAAGCAGGCGCATTTGCATGACTTCCTCAATATTTGCTATGGAAAGGAGCGTTTGCTCTTCCATTTCTTCCAGAACGAACATGTAATCTTCATAAAACGTATTCCAAAATGCTCCTACCGGATTTTCGGCAGAAGCTCTTGTGGGTTCCGGAGTTGCTGTAGCCGCCGGGGGAGGCGGTGCTGTGGGTGAACTTTCCTTTTGCTTTACACAGCCGCACAAAACCAGAGCCGACGATAGGAGAAGCGCGACCGCCGCAGCGCCGCGCCCTTTATGTTTATGTTCGAATTTGCCCATTGCCTCTTACAATATATTTAATCGTGGTTAATTCGTGAAGCCCCATGGGGCCGCGCGCGTGTAGTTTTTGCGTACTGATTCCTATCTCCGCGCCAAAGCCAAACTCCTCGCCGTCCGTGAATCGTGTGGACGCATTCACATACACTGCTGCGGCATCAACTTCATTTAAAAAGCGTTCCGCCACTTGATAGTCGTTTGTGATGATGCACTCGCTGTGACGCGTGCCATAACGGTTGATATGCGCGATGGCCTCTTCCAGTGTTTCCACAACGCGAACAGCCAGCGTCATGCCATGGTATTCTGTCGCCCAATCCGCCTCCGTTGCGAGAGTGGCTTCCGGCACGAGCGCGCAACATGTTTCGCAGCCGTGTATTTCTACTCGATTCTTTAACAAGGGCGCGAGTATGTTTGTCAACTGCCCCTTTGCCGCTTCTTTTTGTATGAGCAGGGTTTCTAACGCGTTGCACACCGCAGGACGGGAAACTTTTGCATTATACACGATATCTGCCGCCATTTGAAAATCCGCGGTGTTCTCGACAAAAACATGGCAATTGCCCAGCCCCGTTTCTATGACCGGAACCGTCGCGTTCTTGACGACCGACTGGATGAGTTGTTCTCCACCTCTTGGAATGAGCACGTCGATATACCCATTCAAACGCATCATGTCTGTAGCGGTTTCGCGTGAAGTGTCCTGCACGAACTGAATGCAACCTTTGGGCAAGCCCATCGTATAACCAGCTTCCGCCAGCACGTTTGCGATCGCGGTATTTGATAGAACGGCCTCGGAGCCGCCACGTAGCAACACGGCATTTCCCGCTTTGATGCACAAGCCTATTGCATCGGACGTGACATTTGGGCGCGCCTCATATATGATGCCGATTACGCCCAACGGTACGCGCCGCTTTCCTATCGCCAACCCGTTCGGGCGTTTTATCACACAATCTTCACTGCCGATAGGATCTGGCAACGCCGCCACTTGCCGCAGGCCGTTTGCCATGGCAATGATCCGTTCCTGGGTCAGGCGAAGGCGGTCCAGCATTGCTTCCGCTCTGCCTGCTTCTTTTGCAGCTTTTACATCTTGTTCATTCGCGTCAAGTATAGCTGCAGTATGCTTTTCAAGCGCGTCCGCCATCGCGTGCAACGCGCCGTCCCGAACGGGCGCCGACAATGTGAGCATGGCATAGGACGCTTCCTTTGCCTTACGAGCCTGTTCTAGCAATTCCATCGGCTTATCCCCCTACACCAGTCGTGATAACTTATTAAACAGTATATCCCGATTACCCCCTGCATTGCAACGAAAAAGAACGCCCTTCCCCGTTATCCGAGATGGCGTTCCAGTGTAAAACACGTTGTTTTTACCCTTCTATGCTCTCCAGGTATGAATTTACTTCTTCCAGTGTGTTTAGCAACACGCCATTTTCAAGCTCTGCCGTGATTTCGTCATCCAACCCTACCGCGTCAAAATTCAACACCTGCAGAACCTCTTTTGTATAGTCTTCTTCCGCTGTGTTCGAAACACAAATTTCGCCCTTGTTATCCATGAACAGCATGTAATGATCTGGGCAATAGCGTTCCAGTTCACGTTCAATAATGGCCTTCTGATTGTTTAATTCCAGAACTCTGGCGTCCGCATATTTTTGTGTGATATCTTCCAAGGTACAGCCTATAAACTCACCGCCTGTTTCATCCTTTTCCAGCGTATGCCCGCACAGCAGGAAGCGGTAACGCACCAACACTTCCGTTGCGGGTATGATGCTTGGTTTGCCTATTTTGCCAACCGACTGTACTTCTACCGGCACATCCTCCGGTATTGTTTGGTTTTCCTTCCAGGCTGTATATCCAAACCCAATGCCCAGCAATAATGCAACCGAGAGCGCCAATGCGGACCGAAGATTTTTCTCTATCCACGACATATCGTTGTTCGCTCGCTTCCTTAACATCTTTTGGTTTTATGTATGCCCAAAGACTTTGCACATCATACGCAAAAAGGATATAATAGCAAAAGATTATGCAATAAAAGAGGGAAAAACGGCCAATACGCGCCTTTGCCCCGCTTGAGGTAGAATATGCAGTTTTTTGCCAGCTTGCTCCCCGTACTCTATTTTTGCGTATTTATTGCTGTCGGCCAATTTGCGGCACGCTGGTTTTTCAAAGATGTTTCACCGCTTGTCCGCGTTTGGCTTGGCGGCGTCATTTCTTTATTGTTGCTCCTGTGGCTGCCCGCGCTGTGCGCGTTCTTAATGCGCTTTACGCTGTTGGCTCAATGCGTTGCGCTCGCCCTTTGCATTGCTTTTGGCGTTGTATGCTTCCTGCGTTCGCGCAAATTTGCTTGCGAACGCCTGTTATTCTCGCATATCGATATGGCGCTTATCGTATTGCTTCCCCTTTTTGCAATTGGTTTTATCCTGTTCCTGACACATACCATTCGGCCGTTTAACGGTTCTTTGCATGTGGGACAGTCCACGTTCGGCGATTTGGCTCTGCATTTGGGACTCACCACCAGCATCGCGGTACAAGGGACGTTCCCGCCGCAGTATTCCATATTGCCGGGCGCGCCTGTGGGCTATCCGTTTTTATGTGATAGCGTAAGCTCCACCTTCTACCTGCTTGGCGCTTCTTTGCGCTTTTCCATGCTTCTGCCGGCATTGTTTGCCTATGCGCTGGTGCTTCTTGGCGCTTACCTCTTTTTTGTAAGCTGGTTCCCCCATAAGCGCGTTTCCATTTTAGCTACGCTGCTCTTCTTCCTCGGCGGCGGACTGGGATTCGTATACTTTTTTGACCTTCTCAAGCTCTATCCGGACAATCTCTCCCGCATATTCACCGCCTTTTACCAAACGCCAACCAACAACGTCGATTTCGGCGTGAAATGGGTGAATGCCATTGCGGACATGCTTATCCCGCAACGTGCCACCCTCTTCGGCTGGGCGCTGCTCTTCCCCTGCTTATATATGTTGCGGCTGGCCGCGTTCTCTGACGAAACCCGCTGGTTTATACCGCTTGGCGTTATTGCTGGCTGCATGCCACTGGTTCATACGCACTCTTTCCTCGCTTTGGGTATCCTGAGCGCTGTGCTGCTCATTCAAACGCTTTTTGCGGTCCCTTCACGAGAAAGGCTGCGCGGTTGGCTTTTCTATGCCGGCATCGTCATTCTTTTGGCCGGCCCTCAGCTTGCGCTGTTTACCTTCCAGCAGTCCGGCAGCTTTCTGCAGCCGCATTTTAATTGGGCGAATAATACCGACCAATTTCTCTGGTTTTACATAAAAAACTTGGGATTGCTTTTTATACTTTTACCCATTGCCGCCTACCGGCTGGAGAAAACCGACCGCGCGTTCTGTTTTGGCGCGCTGGTCATCTGGTTTTTTGCCGAATTCATACAATTTCAGCCCAACCCGTATGATAACAACAAGCTGCTGTTTGTTTGTTTTGCTTTTCTGTGTGGCATCATTGCCAAGTTTCTGGTTGAATGCTATGACGCCTTGTCCCACTTTAAAGGACGGCGTTTTTTAGCGGTGCTTACGCTTGCCGCGCTGTTTCTTTCCGGCTTGCTCACTTTGGGACGCGAATATGTGAGCGACCTGCAGCTCATCAACGCGGATGAAGCGCAGGGCGCGGAATATGTGAAAACGCACGCGGAACCGGACGCCCTGTTTTTAACCGCATCCAATCACAACAACGCCGTTGCGGCTTTGACGGGACGCAATATCGTTTGCGGCACGGGCGCTTATTTATATTATCATGGACTGAATTATGAAGAACGCGAACAAAACCTGCGTTTGCTTTTTGAAGAGCCTGGGGCCTATATGCCGGCACTGGGCCAAGAGTATGGCATCGATTATATTTGGCTTGGGCCTTATGAGCGCAATTCTTATGATTGCGATTATGCCTATTTTTCGAACCTGCCCGTGGTATTTGCTAACGCAAACCTCACCATTTACCGGGCAGCAAACTCTTGACCCATCTATAACTATTCCAATCCCATGATGAATCGATAGACCGGCTTCATGGCAAGTAGGCCATGCTTGCATTCCTCTACAAGGCCGGCCGCATCAAAAGTGTTTTTTAACTGCTTGGACGAATGCGCGCAG
This sequence comes from Eubacteriales bacterium, assembly GCA_031549625.1. Taxonomy (GTDB): domain Bacteria; phylum Bacillota; class Clostridia; order Christensenellales; family CAG-138; genus JAISXK01. The sequence goes on along the minus strand of JAVBPK010000107.1, from coordinate 3,339 downwards.
TATAGCTTGCGTTTGTTCAACCAGGGCATCAGCTCGCTCGACGCGTCCAGAACTTTTGGCCGCTTATAATCCGTCCCTTCCAGCGTGAATGTGTTTTTAAATTCCGGCTGGTTAATCAACGTCATAAACGTATCCGGCCGTTCTAAAATGCGTTTTCTGAGCGCGGCCATAAACGGCGCGTTCTCGCTGTATATCCCCATGCCGTATCCATAAGAATCCCGCAGAAATTCAACGTATAACACAAAACTTTCGCCCAACGACATGCCCGGGTAGCGATAGGACAAATAGGCATGATCGCGGAACGGTGCGTCTATGGGAGCGTAACGGGTATCCCTGCGAATGCGCGATACCACCGCCGACGGGCGCGTTTGGAAGCTTTTATCGATTTCCAAAGCTGTTTCCGCCAACTCCGCCGCCAACAATAAAAGCGGTTTTTTTACGACGGTTTCATACCGATTTCTATTCACTTCAAAAAACGATATCTCGTTTTGGAAGGCCAGTTCCCAAAAAAATCGGAACGTATCTTCGCAAAGCCCCGAAAATTTCTCCATGTATATACAACGCTCCTCTTATCGGTTGCTGCGTAAGAAAAGGCTGCCGGTTTTCGCGCCAGTAAAAACGCAATGTTCCGGCAGCCTCTTGACGGCAAATCGTCTTATTTGTTATCTGTTTCCGTCGGCCTTATCCTGTGTACGCGGTTTCTGGCCGCCGGCGACGCCTGTGTATTTGGTACGCGCGCCGCTTCTTCGGCGCTGATTGGCTCCGTTGGCGCTTCGGCGCTTTGTGCCGGCTGTTCCACAGCTTCCACATAATGGGGCCTGCCGGTTTGCGGCGAATAATACCCTTGTTGCTGCGGAATGGCAGCGTCGCTTTCGCCTTGCGCGTAATACTTCGCTCTGGGGCGGCTCGCCTGGCCATCTTGCGCTACAGGCGAACGATAAGCCTTTTGCTGCTCCTGCGGTTGCGCACCTGGCTGTGTCACCCTTGGCTGTTGTTCATCGGCCGGTGCAGAAAAGTTTGTCCTTGGCGCACGCTGTGCCGCTTTCACGGATACATACGGCGGCGGCGGCGTATCTTTTGCCGTCGGCGCTGAATGCGTCGGTTTTGCGGCCGGCTGCGTATGGCTAGGTGCTGTAGAAGGTCGCGGTCGCGTTTCGGTGTATATATCTTCTTTTGGCCTCACATCGGTCTTGTTGTTTGAGGAAACGGCGTTTCTCGGTCTTTTATTGATTGGTTCGTCGTAGTCGTCAGCATCATCCGCATGACGGCGATTTTTCTTTTCCTTTATAGCTGCCGCGGGCTCCGCGCGTTCCACAACAGCACCCCCCTGGGCGCGAGGCGCGCGAGCATATCCATCCGCATCTACGTCCATTTCAGTGTTTTTCCTGCGTTCGTACATGGATAGCACAAGCAGCGCAATGCCCGCAACGGCCATCAGTGCCGCCAACACGATCAAAACCGTGATCAGCGTATCGCTCATGCCACTGTTGTTTTGTTTCTCTTCCTCGAGGTTTGGCGTGGGCGTAGCCGCCGGCGGTGGCGTCGGCGTAACTACTTCTGCCAATGCAGCCGTGATTTTTGACGTATAGCTGTGCTCGGCAGATGATGGATCCTGCGCTTTCAATATAAATTCCAGATCGCGCGGCTGGCCTACGGTAAGTTCCACTTCCTTTTCCGTTTCGCCTCTTGCCAGTATGGCTATCGAAGAAACCACTTCGCCAAGCTGCGCTTCGCTGATTGTCGCGTTGCTCAAATCAACAATGGAATTGTTTTGAATGGTGAAGCGAACCTTCATTTTGCCGCTTTCATTCAAATTTTCAACAATATTTGTGAAGAGTTGCAGAGAAATGCTGCTTGGATCTATGTATGGGCGCACTTCATAGCTGCTGGTTTTGTCTTCGTATGGCTGGTTTTGCGCGTCTTTTCCCGTGATGGAAAAGTAAACGTTCCGCGCGGTATCGGCAGCGGGCGGCACCAAGTAGCTCAGCAATTTTTCCTGACCGGCCTGAAGCGTAAACGCGTCTGTGTTCACCGCATTGCCAAGCTCGTCTTTTACAGTGATACCGCTGATCGTCTGATTCCCGGTGTTTTTAATCGTGATTGTAAACAATACACCTTCCGCCAACGGCTCACCCATAGACACATTTGTTGTCAGCTTGAGATTTACAATGGCCAATGTCGCTTTTTCCAGTTTTAACGACTTGTTTTCGCCATTCACGGAATATGTAATGGTGGGTTCGCTTATCGCGTCCTGCGCCCCCAGCGTATATTCGTATGTTACTGTCGTGCTGCCGCCCGGGTCGATGGAAAAGCCTGCCTTTATCGCGTTGGCACCCGCTATGCTATCCTTGACGGTGATGTTTGTCATAGCGACTTCTGCGGGATTTTTTAATGTATACGTGATGGTTATTTTATCTCCGGCTTTGCCGGCATTTTTACTGAATGAGCGCGTTGCAGCCATTTCTGCGAGAGTTGGCGCGGGCGTTGTGGCGGTTGGGCCAACTACGACAGAGGCCTGCTGGGATCTTTGCGCACCATTTTCCGACCATGTCAACGTATATACAAGCGGCTGGCCCAGCATATCGCCTGCAATTTGAATATTTGGCGCGCTAAAACGGAGAACCGCGCCAGGTTCCAGGCTATTTTGTTCGATATCGTTTTTTCTCCAACTAATAGGCCCAAATGATGAAAGCCCGTGTCCGGCGACATACATTTGACTCATGGTCGTGTTAGAATCATTGGTAACCACAAACTGCACCGTAACAGCGCCCGCCTGGGTCAATTGCGCCGGTTCCGCAATCACCTGCACCTGCGCGGCATACGCCGGTACAGCCAGCAGAATGAAAAGAAAGAATATGCATATTGTGGAAATCATTTTTTTCATATCGCTATGATTTCTCCTTTATTCTGGAAGTATGGAAAGCCTTCACTTTCCATACTTCCATAAAATGCCTTGTTTTATACTGCGTTATACTTTTACAACCCAGTCGTGTGTATCGGCTATGTTGCCGGTTTGTATACCTGTTAAGGTGTCGTACATCTTTTGTGTAAGCGTGCCGATCTGGCCGTTGTTTACACGTATGGTTTTGCCCTTATAGGTAAGCTGGCCAACCGGCGATACCACGGCCGCGGTGCCTGTACCAAACGCTTCTTTTAGATCACCGCTTTCGCCCGCTTCGAACAGTTCCGTAACGGATATCTTGCGTTCTTCGACTTTGACGCCCATTTCTTTTGCGAGCGCCAATATGGACATGCGCGTGATGCCCGCGAGGATGCTGCCTTCTAAAGCGGCCGTAATTAACGTATCCCCTACAAGGAACATCATATTCATGGCGCCAA
>JAVBPK010000017.1:0-7942 GCA_031549625.1 Eubacteriales bacterium | reverse complement strand
TGCGAACGAACCACAAGCTTGCTGCGGGGCGCCAATGTGGAAAGCTGTGCCGGTTCTATCGGATGAATGTTCTTTTTTTCCAAATCATCGATTACGGTTGCGTTATGAATGAGCATGCCTAGCGTATAGGTTGGCTCGGTTTCGGAAGCGTGCGAAAGCGCAAGGTCAACCGCCCGCTGTACGCCGAAACAAAAGCCTGCGTGCTTTGCAATGCGCAGTTGCATAGTTAGCCATCCACTTGCGCTTGCAGGGAATGCAAGGCGCTGTTGATGGTTTCGGTGATGACATTGACAAGCTGTGATTTTGGGGTTGCCTCAGCGAGGCAACTAGTGAGAATAGGTTCGCCCACAGCCATAATAAAGCGCTTTGCGGCATAGCTGTCGCGTTTGATATAAATCGGAATGATGGGCGAATGGGAGCGCGCGGCAAGAAAAGCGGCACCCTTTTCCAATTCGTCCATGCCGTTCGTAATGGTACGTTTTCCTTCGGGGAATATGCCGAAGACTTTTCCGGCGTCCAGTACGCGCATGGCTCTTTTTAAAGACTGCATGTCGGCCTGATTGCGGTTGACGGGGAAGGCCAGCAGAGAATAAAACAACAATCGGCCATACCAAGTCTTAAACAGCTCAGATTTCGCCATAAAATGAATGTAACGAGGCGAAAAAACGGCAAGAAACACCGGGTCCCACATGGAAATATGATTGCATACAAAAATGGCTTTCCCTTTACAGGCGGACAGGCTATCACGGCCTGTAATGACCGGTCTAAAAAAAAGATAGACGAACGGCATGAGAAGATATTTTGCAAATATGTACAGCATGGATAGAGAGAACTCCTTTATTTACATATTGCCTGCATAACGGCGGCAACGCTTTCTTGAATGCTCAGAGCGGATGTGTCAATAAGCAAAGCGTCGTCTGCCTGGCGCAATGGGGCGGTTGCGCGGCTGGAATCCGTATGGTCGCGGTCGCGTATCGCGGCCTCTAATTCTTGCAGTGAAGGCAATGGCGTCATGCTCTTTTGCTGCATTTCGAGAAGGCGGCGTTCTGCGCGTACCAAAGGCGATGCCGTAACGAAAAATTTAAATTGCGCCTGAGGCATAACGACAGTACCGATATCGCGCCCATCCATCACAACCGCGCCTTCCGCTGCGACCTGTCGCTGCAATTCCGTAAGTTTTGCGCGTACTGCCGGATGTACCGCGATGTCGGACGCCCCTTTGCTGACTTCCGGCGTGCGAATGCTATCGGAAACATCTTCGCCGCAAAGCAGGGTATGCTGTGTTCCCTCGCGGTATACTGCGCGAATATCGGCAGTATCCAATATATCGTATACGCCGGCCTGGTCGCGTGGGTCAACGCCGCGTTGCAAGGCATAAAGCGCCAAAGCCCGGTACATGGCGCCGGTATCCAGGTAAAGGATATCCAATTCCTTGGCAACGGCTTTCGCAATAGTGCTTTTTCCAGCTCCGGCCGGGCCGTCAATGGCAACATGTAAATGTGTCTGCATGCTGTTTTCCTCCGTTCATTCTTTCAGCGTGCCGGCGAGCATGCCGGTTGACCAGGCAATTTGCAGGTTATATCCGCCCGTTGCGGCGTCTGTGTCGATGATCTCACCGGCAAAGTACAAGCCCTTTACGAGCTTCGATTCCATCGTGCCCGGCTGTATTTCTTTTGTGGAAATACCGCCCCTTGTTATGATGGCTTCCGTAAAAGGCCGCGCTTGGCGTATAGTAAGCGGCAGTGCCTTTAATGTGGCCGCCAATTGGCTGCGAGAATGGCGCGAGCATTCACTGGCGGTTTGGCTGCCATCGATATGCGCTTCGTATAAAACCACAGGCAATAAACGGTGAGGCAAAAGGCTGGAAAAAGCATTGCCAATCTGCGCTTTACGCGCCTGCTCCAAATCGCGCAGCAAACGCTTGTTCAGTTGTTCGTGCGTCAAGCCCGGTTTCAGGTCGATAAACAGTTGCGCGGCGGAAGGATTGTCGGCAATATATGAGCTAAGCGTCAATACGAGAGGGCCGGAAACCCCGAAATGCGTAAAGAGCAATTCGCCCAGTTCATCATAAACGGTTTTTCCGTTATCCACAGCGCGTAAAGAAACATTTTTGAGGCTTAACCCGGCTAAAGTGGTCGGCCAGTGTTCTTGCGTTTCCAGTGGCACAAGAGCCGGTGCAGTAGACACGAGCGTGTGCCCCAGACTTTGCGCAAAAGCATATCCGTCGCCTGTGCTGCCGGTGGCAGGGTAGCTAAGCCCGCCGGTGGCAAGTATGATCGCATCTGCCTCAAAAAGGCCGCCATCTTGCAAACGCAAGCCATGAATACGGCTGTTTGGGGCATAGAGCTCGCTTACGCGGCTGTTAAGCCGCACGCGCGCACCGACATGTTCCAGTTCGCGTTGTAGCGCGCGTATGATATCACTGGATTTATCAGAGGCGGGAAATACGCGCCCGCCGCGTTCTGTTTTTGTTTCTATGCCAAGCTCTTCAAAAAACCGGATGATATCGGCGCTGCGGCACGCGTGATAAGCGCTGTATAAAAAACGTGGATTCCGCAGTACATGCGAAAAGAAGGCATCGTCTCCGTCCGCGTTTGTAAAGTTGCAGCGGCCTTTACCGGTTATGTAAAGTTTTTTGCCCAGCTTTTCATTTTTTTCAAAAAGCGTAACGGAATGGCCGCTTTTTGCTGCCGTGATGCCGGCGATCATGCCGGCAGGTCCGCCGCCGATTATGGCAATCTTCATAGTTCGTCCTTTATTAAATGGGAAGTATCGTTCAATGTATACAAGCGGCGGCCACGGGCGGAGATGCGCAGCTCGGTGCAGGAGGCGTTGTCAATCCATAGCGTGTGCAAATGCTGGGGGGGCAGGCCGATGGAATCAGCCAAAATCAAACGCAGCGGCACAGAATGCGAAACCAATACGATATATCCGCCGGCGTTGCTATATTCGAGAAATATATCGTTTAATAATTTTTGGCAGCGCGCCAGCACATCACAAAGCGGCTCTGCGCCCGGAGGCGTATAGGCAAAAGGGTCCTGTTCCCAGCACTGCGCCTGTTCAGGGAATTCGGCTTGTATCTCGGAAAAAGGCAGACCCTCCCAGGAACCAAAATTGCGCTCAAGCAACAAGTTGGTCGCGATTGGCGCAAGTCCGTGCGGCGCCGCCAGCGCGCAGGCAGTATCGAACGCCCGTGATAGAGGGCTGGAAAAAATGCCTGTAAGCGGTACATTTTTTAGCCGCTCCGAAAGAGCGGCAGCCTGCTTGCGGCCGTTGTCGTTTAGGGGGACGTCTGTATGCCCCTGGGTGCGATGTTCTGTGTTCCAAATGGTTTCACCATGACGAATAAGGAGTAATTTCATTCTCACTCGCCTTCAAAAGAATTGTTGTTGATATAAACATGCTGACTGCCCCAAATGCTTTCAAGCTTGGTGAAGTGCTGCAAAAGATAATCTTTCCGGCTCAGGCCCGCCGAGACAATGATGGCGTTAATCAGGGAAAGCGGCGCAACCAGCGAATCGGCGAAAGAAGCCATATCGCTATGCGCGGTCAACGTATAATCGGCGTAGGGAATAAGCGGCGAAGCTACGCTGTCCGTGATGGCGATGGTAGCGGATCCGGCATCGTGCGCCAGATGAATGGCTTCGAGGGTGCGGCGGGAATAGCGGGGGAAACTGATGGCGACGCATACGTCCTTCTCGCCAATATGGGCCATCTGCTCACAGGGATCATTTAAAGCGTCGTTTACAGAAACCATAGCGTTACAGATGAAGCCAAGGTGATACGCTAAAAATTGGGCAATAGGGTGAGCGCTGCGCATGCCCACAACATAAATGCGTTCCGCGCTCAGCAAAGCCTCCAGCGCGCCCTGGAAAGCTACATTGTCGATGTTGTCGATGGTGGCGCGAATGTTTTGAATATCCGCTTTGAGTACGGTTTTAAGCACATCGCTTTGGTTCATATCGGAAGTCAGCTGTATGCGCTGCATAGCCGTCAGCTTGTTTCTTATCAATTCTTGCAAAGAACGCTGCAATTCGGGGTAGCCATCAAAGCCCAGCGAATAGGCAAAGCGCACCACGGTAGATTCGCTTACCCCAACGATTCGCCCCATACGGGAGGCGGTAATATAAGCGGCGCGGTCATAGTTTTGCAAAATATAGTTGGCAATCAGTTTTTGCCCTTTACTAAATGAATCAAAATTCGTTTGCAATTGCGCTAATAAATCGTTTGGTTGTTCCATAGCGTGTACTCGCTCCCTTTGCATTGATCTTCCATGTGTATGCGGCGCGTAAAGGGCCGCAAGGAAACATGTGGAAGTTCTATCTAAGATGAAAATCGGAAACATCCATGCCGCTCATGTAGGAATAGCATGTAATGTCGTAATGGATAGGGGTAAGCGTAACATATCCGTTCTGCACCCAGCGCTCGTCGATATCGGTCCCGTCTTCGATGGGCGGCCGGTCGGTAGGGGACATCCAAAAGTATGTTTTGTGCCCCAGAGGGTCTGTAAACTGCACGTGTTTTTCTTCGTATGCCTGGCGGTAAAGGCCGGTCAGCCGAACACCCTTGATTTCGGCAACGGGCAGCTCCGGCACATTCACATTTAAAAGCATGCCGGAAGGCAGGGGGTTTTGCTCCACATGGGAAACTGCCCAAAGCGCCACACGCGCGGCAGCGGAAAAATCCGCGGGCTTCCAGGAATAGCAGCTCATGGCGATGGCAGGCTTTCCGCCAAGCACAGCTTCCATAGCGGCGCCAACAGTGCCGGAATATAGCACATGCGTGCCTAGATTGGCGCCATGGTTGATGCCGCTCACAACCAAATCCACATCAAAGCCCAAACTTGTGCAGCCAAGCCGCACGCAATCGGCGGGGGTGCCGCTGGTAGAAAAGGCGGGAATATCGGGCATGGTTGGGAGTTGTACTTTTTTTACGCAAACTGGCTCGGCGTATGTGCAGGCATGGCTGGTGCCGCTGCGCTGCGAATCAGGAGCGACGACCACGATCTTGTGAAAATGGCGCAGTTCTTCGGCAAGGGCGCGCAATCCTTCCGCAAATATGCCGTCGTCATTGCTGAGTAGAATATTCATGCTTCCTCCAGGCTGTTAAGCTGTAAAATAAAAAGGTGACTGCAACTATCACTATATAAGGAATTTGTGCGGCGCATACTTGCATGAGAAAAGCCGGGCCTCAGCCACGGCCCAGCTGTTAAAAGTATTATAACAGCAGCGGGCGGCGCTTTCAATGGAAATGATGAAATTCCTGCAACCAATTCCTGCAAGAACGGAATGGAGGATGGCAATAACATTTAAAATCTTGTATTCGGATGCTATTTTATTTATAATGATAAAAACATGCCATCCTGTATATGGACAACCAGTATTAAAAACCACGAAAGGGCATTTGAATGCATGAAACAATGCATCACATACGATAACAGCATAAAGGGATAAACGGGGATAAGCTTTTTGTCCCCTTTTTTGTTGCGCTGCCTTATGTACGAATAGATAAAAGGTGGCGGGCAAGAAATTTAAGGTTTGTTCACCCAAACAACGTCGAGAAATGTTACAATCATAAAGGAAAAGGCAAAAAAGCGCTTCATGGGGGATAGCCAAAATTATGAATGCTGGGCATAAGCAGCCGAAGCTAAAGCAAGTACTCAGTAAAATGCAGGCAAAGCAATCTGCTGCGGAAACAACTGAAAAAAGCGTGCATGCGCGTGCGCGTGCGCGCATACGGCGCGCGCGCTGGCGTTCCTTCACTATGCGAACGCGCTTGTTTGTTACCGCTTTTTGGGGCAAAGTAAGAAGCGGGTCCGTCCGCGCAATAACCACGTTGGCCGCCGCTGTTCTGCTCGTTGTGGGGCTGCCCATCACTCTGCTTCTGGCAAAACCTCCGGTAAAAGAAGCGGCCGCGCTTGCTAGCCCGACACCTACGCTGGAGGACCGGCTGGTAATGGGCGTAGATCAACAAACCTATAGCAGTGGCACGGCGGCGGACGATATAGCGATAACGCCTGCGCCCACGCCGGAACCGCATCCCATGAACGGCATAGACATCAAGCGTGGCATGACGGCGCCGGTGGTAGCGGAAATTCAAGAGCGGTTGATGGAATTAGGCTTCATGGATTGGGATGAACCTACGCAATTTTTTGGACCGTCCACACAAGACGCGGTGCGAAAATTCCAACGCCAGCATCAGCTTGCCATAGACGGATGCGTGGGGATGCAAACCTACACGCTGCTGATGGCGCCGGAAGCGCAGAAATACACCATCAGCATAGGAATAGAAGACGATGACGTAAAAGAATTGCAAATCCGCTTGCGTGAACTGGGCTATATCGACAAAGCCACCAGCCTGTTTGGAACGGAAACAGAAGCCGCCGTAAAAAAGTTTCAAGAGCGCAACGGTTTGACGCCAGATGGTAAAGTGGGCGAAAAGACAAGAGAAATGCTATATAGCGAGTCCGCGAAAGCAAACTTTTTTGAGCGCGGCGAAGTCAGCGATAAGGTTCGCCGCTATCAGGAACGGCTCCAAAAATTAGGCTACCTCACCACAACGGCGGATGGTAAATATGGCAACGATACGGAAAATGCCGTAAGGCGGTTCCAGGAACGTTCCGGCCTCATTCCGGATGGTTATCTGGGCCCGCAAACCATATCCATGCTGATGAGCAGCGACGCGCAGGCAAATGCGCTGATGTTGGGCATGAAAGGCTCCGATGTAGAAAAGGTGCAAAAGCGTTTGGCTGAGCTTGGGTATCTCAAAGGTAAGGTTACGGGCTATTATGGCTCCGATACGGAAAACGCCGTGCGTAATTTCCAAAGTCAAAATAAATTGTCCGTGGATGGCAAAGTTGGCAAAAACACCATGAGCGTTATGCTTTCCAGCAAAGCGAAAAAATCCAGCGGCAGCTCCAGCAGTTCTGGCGGTTCTTCCAGCGGCAGCTCCGGTGGTTCTTCCTCCAGCGGCGGTAGCTCCAGCAAACCTGTTCCACAGGTTGGCGCGGGCGTAGAAGGGCTGATAGCTGCGGCGGAAAGCCGTCTGGGCTGCAAATACGTAACGGGCGGCAAGGGGCCAAACACATTCGATTGCTCCGGGTTGGTCTATTGGTCGCTGAATCAGGCGGGCGTAAAGCAGGGGTATATGACCTCCGCTTCGTGGCAGAAGACAGACCGTTACCAGCGCATTTCGGGCATGGACAATCTTAAGCGTGGCGATGTCGTCAGCTTTAAGGGACATGTGGGCATTTACCTTGGCGATGGCCGCATGATAGACGCGTCCAGCAGCCAAGGGAAGGTGCGTATATGTACAAATATCCAGGGATCCGCCTATTGGAAGAAGACTTTCGTTTGCGGGTATCGCATATTCTAAAGGGCAAAGCAAAGCCTGAGCCGGCCGGGAATCCCCGGCCGGCTTTTCAAAAAGGAGAAACAGGGCCATGCGCGTGGTAGACCTGACACATACCATCAGAGCCAATACGCCGGTGTATCCGGGCACGCAGCCGCCGGTATTGGCGGTGGCAAACACATATGAAGAACATGGGTTTCGGGAAACGCGTCTGTCTGTCTATTCGCATGTGGGCACGCATATGGATGCCCCTTCGCATATATTTAAAGAGGGGCATACACTGGACGCTTTTCAGCCGGAGGCGTTTTTCGGGAAGGCCATTGCCATTGACTGTAGGCAAGTGGGGGCAAACGAGAGAATAGGCATCGAAACGCTGCGGGCGGCTGGCGCGCTATATGAGCAAGCGGATTTTTTGTTGCTGGTTACCGGCTGGGAAAAGCGCTGGGGAGAGGATTCTTATTTTGTGGATTATCCCTGCCTCAGCGAAGAAGCGGCAAAGTACGTTGCCGGCACGGGTAAAAAAGGATTGGGCGTGGATGCTATCGGCGTAGATCCGGTCAGCGACGCAAATCTCAGCATTCACCGCATATTG
>JAVBPK010000015.1:0-24439 GCA_031549625.1 Eubacteriales bacterium | reverse complement strand
ACAAGTTTGACATGCGCTTCGCCGTTTCGTACGCAAAATAACACAGCGCTACCAGCAGGCACGCCAGCATTACCGTGCGCATAAAAAACCATATGCCGCGCTTCGCTGCCCGCGCACCTGTCGGTTTCCCGCGATCGCTCATGTATCTTGTCCTTTCCACTGCTTTTGCACAGCTACCTTTTCATATGCGCGATTCAATTTATTATCATACCATATAACAGCGCGTTCTGCACAGCGCGGCACAAAAACTTCGCAATTCTTCTTTGCGGCCACCGCCTCTCAGCCAGATGGGCTCTGCGTCCGCTTACCTATGCACAGCAGCAGCCGAAATACATCGGTTTCGCTTTCGTGCGCGCTAAACGACGCCTGTGCATCCAGCAGACCATTTGTTCCGCCATTGTAAGAATGCACCTGGCCGTTTGCCAGGGGACGCAGCGCAACAAAATGCGCGCCTACCTGCCATTTCCCCTTTTCGCTTTCTTTTTCGGCACGCCAGCCATACAGAAAAATGCCCGCCGCCGCGTTTTTCAGAGCATTGTCCGCTTCCTTTCTTGTATAGCACACGCGCACGGCATATCCTTTTTGGCGGAAATACCGCGCGATATAGAATGGGTTCACACCGCACTTTGCTTTTTGCAGCGCGCCGCGCTCCATATCCTCAAGCGACGCATAGGCCCCTTTTTCTCCCCCCAATATGCGCGACACATTGTACGCCGCCGCCCAGCCGCATCCGTTTTCCTCCAACGTTCCCGCGCCAAAGCGAATGCCGCCGAGCTTACGCTGCTCCACAACGTAGCCTTGCGCGTTAAAGCCCGTTCTCGACGCCATTTTCTCCAGCAGCGCCTGCTCCCGCGCGGGCTCCCGCGCACAGCCACACAGGCTGCTTACCTGCCCCAAAAAACAAAATAAACGCGCGGGTATACCCAGCAATCGCATAAGTATTCCGCCGCTTTCCCATCCGCGTATCAAAAAGCCTTTGTTTTTGGCCTTCGTTTCGTTTTGCATACCCATAGAATACCTTACCGCACAGCCATATGCAATGCGGTAAGGCTTCTATTCAAATTCAAAACAGATTTTCAATGTTATAACTTTCCGGTATGCCATAGCTGCCGCGCATCAGTTTGCGTTTTTGATCGTTGTATAGCTGAAAATACAACGATGCGCCTCCCTGCGTGCTGCTGTCGCCCGCGCTTCTGTCACATGCCACCACGTAGGAAACGATGCATGGATGCAGCTGCGCAGGCAGCTCCGTGATATCCGTAGGATTTTCCAAGTGCCTTGGCAGGCAGCGATACCGCACCTCCACATCCTGCTCCTGCGTTTCCACCACCACGCGGCCTGTCCGCCCGTCAGCGCGATAGGCTGCCGGCTTCCCCGCCGCCTCTACCGCTATGACCTTTACGCACCAGCGCAGCATATCCATCACATCAAACGACCCATTTCGCAAGCGCACCTTGTCCGTACGATAGAGCGGAAACGATTTCGCAAGATCCTGCTGCGCCATGTTTGCGTACTGCGTGAACGTGCCGCGGTAGCCGTCAATTGTCTGGCTGTCTGTGCCCCGCTTTAGCTGCTGCAATGCCGCCACCGTGATCTCGTTTAACGTCATCTTAATTCCCCCAGGCCCTTCCCCAGGCCCGTCGCATATTCCTGCACATACCGCACGGAAATCTTGCGCCGGCGCGATTGATCCGCGATCACCTGCGCCAGCGCCTCTGGCACCATTACGTTTTGTTTTGTTTTCACATGGTAAGTGACTCCGTTCAGGCGATACGTTAAAACTTCCCCTTCCTTCCCGATTACCGGATCGATCCACACCGGCACCATGGGCGTGCTATCGATGGCCCGCTTTGTTTCCCTCTCCTTTTTGCGCGCATAGCTTTCAATCGCCGCATCCCCCTGCGGCATTTCCAGCGCTTTTTCTGCTGTGCTCACAGCTCCTGCCGTTTTCTTTGTATTTTGCATTCGATTTTTCCCTTTCGTTCATTTGATAGATATGCGTGCACGGCGTAACCGGCCGTACCCGCCCGCCCTCCGCGCAGCCTTGGCTTTACTCTAATTCTTTACCGTCCCGCACGATTCCCGAAATGGATGTTGTTCCGCATTTTGCCTCCCATAAACAACCTGCCATAAAAAGGATTGCGCCCTCTATTGCCGCATGGTATGATTGGCATGTTGCGCGCGCAATTTTGCCGCTCGACGTTCTTACTTTATATAATACAAAGGGGGAGCTTTCCCCTTGCCGACAAAGGAGATCCTATATGAAGCGATTTTTCTCGGCCTTGCTCTGTATTGCGCTGGCCATAGCCGCCACCGCACCCGCGCTCGCGAAATCCAAGGCCAGCACACAACCCGCGCCGGCCGCTGTGCCAGCTATCGTTCCCGCCTATCAGGCGGTTTACGGCTCTATCCAAACCGTTGACGCCGCCAACAAACGCGTCACCATCCGTACGAACGACGATAAAGATGTCACGCTGCGCATCGACAGCATCACCAAAGTCATAGACAACGCCAAGCGCACGACCGTCACGCTGCAAAAGATAAAAGCCGGCACGCGCGCCGCCGCCTGGTTTGATCCGCGCAATGCATCCAGCAGCCCTGCCGCGCTCGTATTGGTTGTGCATATCGCGGATGGCGCCACCGTGCCTACCTATTTTGAAGCGGAGCGCATAGACCGCAGCGGCAACGACCTGCGCTTGCTCAACCAGCCGCAGGATATCGTTCTGACCGTCAAGCGCACTTTGAAAATCAAGCTTTTTGGTTCAAGCAACACGCAAAACGCGGGCGCTATCAAGCCCGGCTCCCAATTCCTGGCTTGGTACGATACGGCCGCACTCAGCTACCCCGCCCAGGCCGGCACGGATGATATTCTGCTGTTTCCGTATGATTATGACGGCTATATCCTGATAGACCGCGGATACGCCAATGTCAACGGCTATACGCTTTCCGCAAAACTGATTATCACCGAAGACGGCAGCGTACTTTTCCCCATACTTGAAACAGCAAAGCGCCTTGGTTTCCGCACGACGTACAGCGCGGGCAAAAAGGCGGTCACCATATACTCCGGCAACCGCGAGATCATCACTTTCACCGTCGGCCAAACCACATGCGACTTTGGCTGCACATTTGTGGAAGCTGCGGCGCCCCGCATAGAAAACAACGTGTTCTATGTGCCGCTTGATCCCATATTAATGCTGGGCAATTATAAGCTGCTCACATACTGATACAAACCACAATGCCCTCCCGCATATGCAGGAGGGCATTTCAGTCCACCGAAAAACCCTCAGGATTAAAAGATTTCCCTTACGACCTTCAGGCCACAATTTTTTATCGCTTTTTCGTTTTGCGGCCCGCTTCAATGCTGTTCTTTCGCGATATGAAACTATTTCCAACGGAATGCCTTGGCATTCCGGCTATGGGTTTCCAAAGGGACTGTGTCCCTTTGGCGGAGGTTTGGAGGCAGCGCCTCCATAAAACCTGACCGGCCTGTCTGCTGGGGCTGGGAAACGATGGGGCGCCGCCCCATACCCTGCACAAGGGATTTGCGGCCCGCTTCAATCCTGTTCTTTCGCGATACGTATATCCAGCTGCTGGTGCGGGATAATCACGCCACACGCTTCAAACGCCTTGCGCACCTGCTCGTTTAAGTCAAACCGCAAATCAAGGTAATCCGCCTGCTTGCACCACGGCCTTACGGCGATTTCCACGGCGCTTGCGGCGTAATTGTTTACGCGCACCACAGCCGCCGGTTCTTTCAGCGCCATCGGGTGGCGATCCAGCACCGTCTGAATAGCTGCTTTTGCCGCCTCTACGTCGCTTGCGTAGGATACGGAAAACACCATATCCACCCTGCGGATGTCGTTGTAGCTATAATTGACAAGCGCGCCGCTCGAAACTTGCCCGTTCGGTATGAATACGGCTTTATTGTCCGGCGTTTCCATATGCGTATACAAAATGTTGATGGTGTGCACCGTGCCCACTATGCCATTGTATTCCACCACATCGCCCACGCGGAACGGCTTTGTAACCAGTATGACGAAGCCTCCCGCCAAATTGCTGAGGCTGTTTTGCAGCGCCAGCCCGATGGCCAGGCCAGCCGCGCCAATCACTGTGACAAGCGACGTAGTCGGCACCCCCAGTATGGAAAGCACAACCGTAAACACGAGCACGTATAACACAACACGCACCAGGCTTACGCAGAAACGATGGATTGTCAAATCCACTTTCGTTTTTGTCAACCCGCGCTGCATCACTTTTACAACCCCTTTGGAGAGCAGCGTGCCCAACAACAATATGGCCGCCGCAATGAAAAGCGTAGGCAAGAAACCCACAAATGTATCGATTGCGCCGGATAAAACCGTTTGTATCTCCTTGGGATTTTGCGCCAGTTCCTGAAGCGTTTCAGCTGCGTCGTTTTGCATAACGGTTGTTCCCTTTCTTATGCTTGCGAATATTTTTCTCTTACTAACACTATACATTCTGCTCCCGCATTATCCAAGTCTTTCGTTTCGCCTTGCCGCCTTTATGTGGCGCGCCTGTCCATCCGCGGGTTGCCTCTTCCGTTTTCTTGCCGTATAATGCAGGAAAGCGCATATGTAAAGGAGAAGATTATGGATCAATCCGTATTATGGAAGCTCAGCTATGGTTTATACGCCATCGGCGTTATGGAAGGCGACAAGCAGCAGGGCTGCATTGTCAACACCGTTTTTCAAGTCAGTTCCGACGGTAAAATAGCGTTGAGCATGAGCAAAAACAACCATACGCATTCCCTCCTGCAAAAGGATGGCCGTTTTTCCGTCTCCATCATCTCCGAAGCGACACCCGCGCTCACGATCGGGCAGCTTGGCTTTCGTTCCGGCGCGCAATGCTGCAAATTTGAAGGGCTCCCCTTCCATATGCAGGACGGACTGCCCCTCTTAGACGCGCAATGCGCCGGCTACCTGATTTGCCGTATCGAGGGCAGCTATGACACGGGTACGCACACCGTATTTTTTGCGCAAGTGGAAGACGCTATGGCGGGTGAACCGCTCCCCGTTATGACATACCAGTATTACCATACCGTAGTAAAAGGCAAAGCGCCCAAAAACGCCCCTACATACCAGGCTAAATCATAACGCTGTTCCAGGGCAATACGGAAGCATATCGAGCAGGTGGGTGCAAGATTTCAGCATCCGCCTGCACAGCAAAGCCGGCAAACCTCAGCATGAATGTTTGCCGGCTTTGGAACGTTATGACCTCAAAAATCATCCGCAGTCAATGATCGTAAACCCACTTGTTTCAATTTGTTGGCACGGTGGCGTCAGAACCGTACCGGTCACGGTGTAAGTGCCTGGAATAGTCTGCGCCGGAATTGTGGCGGACCAGCTGAGAAATTCGTCTATGGTGGTTGTGACGCTAAGCGACCCGCCGGGGCCGCTGATGTCAAGCCGCAGTTGCGCGTCGGATGGCCCCGCACCTACTAGCTGCGTGACCGGGGCGCAGACAGAGCCTTGAATGAATGGTTCGAGGAACGTCAATATCACGCATTTGTGGCAGTCCTCCGTATAAGTTACGCTAGCTGAACTGGCGGTGCATTCTGTGGTCTGCTGGGTGGCGGTGACGGTATACACGGCGTTCTCGTCCAGACCCGGGAACGGGACCTGCCAGTTGCCCATGCCATCGGCTGCCGTGTTTCCGCAGAAGATCAATTCCTGGCCTTGCGGGGTTTCCATATAGATACAGGCATTCACCAACGCGCCCGGAAGCGCGGTGCCACTCATCAGAACCAGACCACAGTCAGTGGAACCGTTCAGCGGCGACAAAATCACGGGCGGCGGACAGGCGCAGTCGATGACAAATGTAACCGCCGTGTCGGCGCTGGTGCATACAACGCTGGTCTGCGAAGCGGTGACGGTATAGGTGCCACCTGCCAGCGGTGCGGGCGCATTTAACTGCCAGTTGCCGCTTGTATCAACGACTGCGGTGGTGCAAAACACATTCACATTGCCTGCGTCGCGCGCACAAAGGTCGATTGTTGCGCCGGGAGTGCCTGTGCCGGAAAACACCGGCGTCTGACAGTAGCTGTTGCCAGTGACGGGAATCACGATTACCGGCGGCGGACAAGTGCAGTTGGTCGTGAAGGAAACCGAAGTCTCCGCGCTGGTGCAGGCGCCGTTTATCTGGGAAGCGATGGCGGTGTAGGTGCCGTTTGGCAGTGCGATGGGAAGGCTCACCTGCCAAACGCCATTGAATTCAACAGCGGCTGTGCCGCAGGCCACCTGCTGGTTGTTCGCGTCACGCACGCAAAAAGATACTGTAGCGCCGGGTGTGCCGCTGCCCGAGAACTCGGACGCTCCGCAGATGACGTCCCCCAGCGCGGGAAATCTGATGACCGGCGGTATGCAAACGCAGTCCACCAAAAAGGATATCTTCGCGTCGCCGCTGGCGCAGGTATCGCTTTGCTGGGATGCGACCGCTGCGTAAATGCCGTTCGGAAGCTGCTCGTCGATGACCATTTGCCAGAAGCCGTTTGGCGTTACGACGGCGGCGGCGCAAGTCACAATGGCATCGGTGCTGTCGTGCACACAGAGGGATACCATCGCGTCTGGCGTGCCACTTCCGCTAAATGCATACGACCCGCAGAGTGCTTCTCCTTGGATCGGCGACAGTATAACCGGCGGAGGACAGACCGGCGGAGGATTCGGCGGAATGGGACAAGGACACGGCGGGCAAGGCGATCGGCGGCAGCAGGGGCGCGGACAACAAGTTCTGCAACAGGAATTACAGGAATTAACAATACATCCGGTTCCAGATGTATAATGACATCGAGGATTGCGATACACAAAAATACCTCCTATGACTCTTGTATTATCATCATACGTTTATAAACCGAAAAGGGTGTGGACGGATCAGATATGGCAATATCATTATCATTTTCCCAGCCGATATCATGGCATTTATTGCTATACGAATTCACGTAACGTACCACATTCCCTGTGATATGGAACCCAAATAGAAAAGTGTTTTTTATTTTTGGGTGATGAGCGGGTGCAGTCGCCCCATCATCACCCCAAAAAGAGAAAAGCCCGATGCATTTCGCACCGGGCTTTTGTATACTTTTTACTATTGCACGTAAGAAACTTTTTCCTGGAAAACGTACCCCGCCGCGTCTAAATCCTGTTGTGGAATCTTTACAAATATATCTACAAGCGGCTTGTCAAACTGGGTGCCCGCTTCTTCGCGCAGCACATTCATGGCTTCTTCGAATGTTTGCCTGGTGCGATATACGCGATTGGTATATAAGGCGGAAAACGCGTCCGCAATCATAATGACGCGGGATTCCAGCGGAATATCTTCACCCTGTACCCCATAATACCCCTGCCCGTCCATGCGTTCGTGATGCAGGCGGATAATATCGCCGATATCCTGATAACTGGTGTTCTTTAGAATATCTTTTCCTAATTCCGGATGCTGGCGTATGACGCTCCATTCTTCCGGAGACAGCTTGCCCGTTTTATTCAATACCGTATCGTCTATGCCCAGCTTACCAATGTCATGCAAAATTGCGGCATCCATTAAATGCATCAGATTTATCTGGTTTTTTAATACCTCGGGCAGATTGTTATAGAATAAGCGCACGATGTTTAGCACATGGTCCGAATGGCCCCGGGTATACTTATCCTTTGCTTCCATGGCGTTTACCAGCATACGCACGACTTCGCCGGTTTTGTCGAATAGTCTATCAGACATACGCCTTTCCAGCGTGACCATGATGAAAACGAACATGGAGCCAAACACAAAAATAATTGCTGTCAGAACATCTTCCAACGTCGTTTCCCTTGAAAGAAATGTGATGCCTACAACGATGTACCCCACAAGGAAAAACACCATCATGAAAAAACCGAACGCGTTCAAGCTCCCCGAGAATAGTTTTTTCGCAGAAGTTTTGTTTTTGGCATACACAAGAGCCCGATAGTAATCAACAATGCTATATAACATGATGCATGCGCCGATCCCTACCAACGCTACGCACAAAATGCCCATAGATTCCTTTCCCTTCCAGCGTTCCAAACGCTGCGGAGTTCCGTTCCTACATGCTCAATCCCTGCATGCTTTATATATACCCAGTATTTTCATTATCGACAACAATATATCTAAACTTTATGGCCTTTTTTCGTATTTTTTGTTTTCTATTTATGAAAGATTTGCTGCTTCGTCCGTATTCGATTGGTTTCTCCGCTGTTTCTTAATAAATTCAGCGCGGCGGGGCGCATCTTTCCGCAAGGCTGTCCCTACAGCCACGCATTAAATCCGCCCCGCCGTGCTCCTCTGTTTCAGGCCTGTTATTCGCCGCTCATCCCACCCTTTTTCTTTTCCGTTACGTCATATGCGCCGTTGCTCGCAAAGCCTATCACTGCCGCGTTAATCAGACATAACACTGCTCTTTCTATGGTTATCTCCGTAAGAAACGCTTCTGCAACCAGCAGCACGACAAATGCGATGATATAGCTGACCACCCTTGTTGGCAGGTTTTTGATAAACGGCAGCTCTTTCAACAGTTGCGTCAGCATCGCGGTAGCCGCTACCCCGCCGGCATATGTCGCCAGCATCGTCCATGTGAAAAATTCTTGCATTCTGTATTCTCCTCATTCGTTTCTTACAGCCTCCATTTTTTGATCCAGCCGCTTATGCGCCTGATCGATGGATGCTTCCATCATTGCCAACCTCTCAATAACATCTACGTATTGCGCCTCCGTCTTTTCTTGTTTACGCTTGATGTCATCCACGCCCGATTTGATATAGCCGATCTCCGTCAAGATGATACCCCCCTGCCTACCATCCAGCCTATGATCTTCCTTCTGTGTACGGCGCATGGCGATATACCCAAACACCATGGCACAAATCGTTCCCGTCATGCTGAAGATCGCGGTTATCGTGGGATTCATACCTTTTCCCTTCTCTGCGCTGCATGCGCATCCAGAAACGCCTGTACACCCGCCATCGTCTTTTGACCGCATATCCCATCAACCTTACCGCAATCATACCCCAATATGTTCAATGCCTCTTGCAATGTCTGTATGCCTTTTCCTCGCATATACGGCTGGGTCAGCTGTACAACGGTCGCTTTGCCTTGCGGGTGGTTCTTGAATATCAGCGGCCTGCCAAACGCATTCCAATAACTTGCGCCCGACGCGTCACATGTACGTTTTACAACCCCATATTGGCGGCCTCTTGCCTCAATTACCTGTAGCGCCTCATCCACCACGTACCCAATATGATAGGCCGTTCCCTTCTTATCCCCTGACGTATATACGCGAAATACCCAATCTCCACACCGCAATTCCGCCTTTTCAATTTTTTCAGTTTGCTTCATCATGGAATTTGCACTCATATCTGATTGATACAGCCCTTTGATATCCCGCAGCCAATACATGCCCAATCCCGAACAGTCAAACGCGCGCAACACATTGCCAAACCCTGCCGTCACCTGAGTTTGCCAAAATCGGATTGCCTTTTCCGCATTGCTTCCGCTGGTCTCGCGGCTCTTAATCCACCGTTCGCTGATTATACCCGCATCCTGCCCCTGGGCCCCCCATACATATATGGAACGGTTTTTCACCTGCTCTTCCAGATATGCAATAAATTCATCCATCATTTTAACATGTCAGACTCCTTCCATCCGTGTATCCCTGGCTCCCATACATTGTTATTCACCTCGCTCACCCAGCGCTTTTGCGCATGTTTTACTTTGTCGTTTATCTTATATGCGTCTTGACTGCCCAAAGGCTGACGCCATTCCGGCCATTCTTCCTCGGGTGAAGCAATCCGCACCCACAGCGAGGAAGCCGCTTCCGGGTTCCAGTCGCCCTGTGACACATGCGTCAAAAGGCATCTATATAGAACCGATTTATACTGTACCCGGCCACCTAATGCATAATATGCAGCAACCTTCCATTCGTTGAAAAAGGCCGGCGTTTTTTGTGCCTGCTCGTCTGTCAATTCCCTGCGCACCGCTTCTTGCGCCTGTGCTCTGCGCCTTGCGCCCGGTATAAAACTACGCATCCGTTTCCCCCTCTTCCGTTTCCTCCTCTTCTATGCCCAACAAGCTTAAAGCTGCAAGCGCATCCTGTAATCTCTCTTCCACAAAAGGTGGAACAGGGGGCAGCGCGGCAATGTCAGCATCCACTTCTTCCGCCGCGCGAGCTACGATTGTTTGCTCTTTATACGCAAACAAAGGCACGCCGTGGTCTTCCCGCAACGCCGGATTTTCAACCCCCTCAGTGAAAAAACGGAACTGATACCCGCCATCTTCCCGCAATAAAATAGCGCCTGCCGTATCCCTATCCGGGAATATGCCTGCGCTCCAGCCGTCCGTTATGCGGACGCGCTCGTCGGTCGAAATATAGTGTTTAAACCCTTCCATATTTACCCTCCTATAGATTCGCATCCATAATCATTCCGCTTGGAATGCCCGGCGCAAACGCCCCACCGTATAAGTTTTGCGCAGCCAGCGTTACCGTGACCCTAACGCCGCCCGGAAATGCTTGCCATCCAGTCGGGGTAACTTCCGTTACATTGGTTCCGCCTATAATACTAAAGCCATTCGCGCTTGTAACCGCCGGGTTAATGCGCATGGTCACCGGAGTTGGAATGAACCCATAGCCATTTGTACCATGCGTGCCCACATAGCCGCATTGTACTCCTGCCGCAAATACAAGCTGGTACCGCTGGCATTTGCGCAGCTCGTCCGCATAATCCGCAGGCGGATCATTCGCGAGCGTGGATACTCCCCCCATTTCAAGCTTTACGCACTGAATGAGGTCGCCGCCGTCCCCCGGCGATGGCCTAATCCATATGCGTTTGGAAGTGCCGGTATAGCCAAGCGTATAGCCCAACGTGTTTCCTGCTTTCGGAATCACAAGCGCAGATGTAAATCCAGCAGACGCATTCCATGTGAATGAGCCGGCGTAAATTATGCCGGCGATCATGATGGAAACAGTCATAAGCTTTCCGTTCCAGTCCGCTTTTTCAAAAATCTGCTCAAGCTGTAAGTCCTTGGTCAAAGTAATGCCGCCGGCCACAATAGCCACTGTACCATCGTTCGCTATCCTCCATCGATCAATCGTATAGTCTGCGCTTGGGCGCGCATACGAGGTTTGTCCCCGCTGATTGACGGGGTTGCGGAAATCCCAGTTGTGCAAAAGATTGGGATTGCTCCATACGCGGGATTCATCCGCCCATATGGTATCATAATCAGCGCCGCCGCTCTTCTTTAACACTTGCCCGGGCGCGCCGCCCTTTGCTATACCCGCTCCTACCACACGCCCCAGATTGTATTCTACCGCCATTTATATCTCCTTTCGGCCTTCATGCCACTGTAAATATTAAGCTGCCGTTTTCATCGATGTGCAAGCGCGGTTGCGGGCCCTCCGGCGCTACCACGCGCAAATTGCCGAATGCATCGATCCGCATGTAATACATGCCCGCTATCTCAGCATGCACAGCGTCTATACCGTCGCGCCCTCTGGGTATGCCAAACCGCAGCAAGGCCGATGCGCCCTCCCGCGCAACCTGCGCCGTCGCGCTGTATCCGTCCGGCAATGTGACAGCCTGCGCCTGCATGCCGAACACAAATGCCTGCCTTGCGTCTTCCGCCGCCACGCGCGCGTTTTCCTTCTGCACGCGCTGTTTTTCCGCTGCCGCAAACGCCGCGTTATTCGCGTTTGCGGCAGCAGCGGCATTCGCCGCCGCGTCCGCATCCACGCTCAGGCCTTCCAGGCCTTCTTCCAGCTTCTCCGCCCGTCTCAGCACATCAACAAGCAAGGGCCATTCCGCCTCTTCGTCCAATGTTTGCGTATTCACAATCCCGCGCCTGCAAAAGAAGTTAAACCGCGCCGATGTAATCAACGTGCTTTGGCTTTCGCCGGAAAATACCAGTATCTCGCATTCCACCAACCCCGGCGCGATAGACGCAAGCCCCAGCGCAACAATCAGCTCGTTTTCCTCTTCCCCAAGCATGATGCCGTTGCCCTTGTTATCCTGCTGCGCCGTCCCGTTTGCATGCGAAAAAACCGCCAATATCAGGCAGCCCGGCAACCTGACCGGCCTCCCGTCATCCGTCAATGCAATGCGCAGCACATTTCCGTTATCTCCATCCACCACTTCAAATTCCCTGTTTGCGGTGGATCTTTTGGTATCCAGGCTGATGCTGAATTCTTTTTGCACTTCCATTTTTCTTCTCCTTTTTCGCTGCGCCTTTCTCTACCTTTTCCGCTTCTATTCATTCGCGCTGCGTTTGTAATTTGCCGCTTACTCCCGGATGCCGCCGTCATACCGTTCGTCTTCCAGCCGCTGGGCATACATGCGCGTATCATCGTTCAGCCGCAAGGCCGCCTTTGCCAGCTCCCCACACAACCGCGCCATCTCCCGCGTTTCTTTTCCGCCTTTATCCACGTCTTGCAGCAAGGCTATCTCCATTTGCAACTCCAAACAGGCCCGCAAAGCCTTCCACACATTTTCCCGCAGTGCCAGCAGGCGCTCGTTGTTTGCCCGCCCCTTTTCCCGCGCGGCAGCGCCTGTTTTTTCCGGAACCGGCTGCCATGCTCCCGCCGGTCCCAATCCCTTCCATGCCCCATTCCCGCTTCTTTCGCCCATATTTTTGCCGCCTTACCGCAGACCGTTCAGCACGCCCAGTATATAATCGCTGGCCCCCGGCTGATACACCTGATCATAAGGATTGTTTGTGGCTATCCCCGACATGACCTTCTGCAGCGCGCCCGGCGTCTTTGCGTATGCGTCGTATATTTGCAGCGCGGTCCTGTTCATTTGCTCCTTTACCGAGTTGCTCAAGTTGCCGGAATGGCCGCTCTTTCCGCTCGATTTTCCGCCGCCGCTTCCGCCTGCCCCCGCCAGCATAGCAGCCTGCATCGCTTGCGCCTGCGCAAGGTTGCTGTTGTACATTTGCGTCGCGTAGCCAAACGCGGCGTTTTGCGCCGCAGCCGTCGCCTGCGCGTTGTATTGATCCGCCGCGAGCTTATTTGCCAAATGCTGCTCGTACTGTTCCTGCACCGCCGCGGAAAGCGCCGCCGCGTACTCCCCTTCCATCCTTGCGATATCGTCCGCCTCGCTGTCCATCGCCCTATCCTTCACATCCGTCACCCAGGTAGAACGCCCCATTCCCCTGCTCGCCGCGTCCACATCGATTTCGGCTCTGTTTTGCAGCGTCTGCCTTTGCCTCTGCAAGATTGCCTGGTCATACGCCGGCCGCAGGATACCGCTATTCTCCGCCGTCAGCTCGTCCCTCGACGGCATAGCATAGCTGATGCTTGGGGGCGACAATACGCCCAATACCTGCTGATACAGCGCGTTCAGGTCTGTACCCCCATACACATTACCGCCGCTATAGTTCGCATATCCGCTCGCCTGCATCGTGCCGTATCCACCCGATTGTGGACCGGGACCATTTGCCTGCGCATATGCCGCATCTGTTTTGGGCCCCCATATGCCGTCCACCTTCAAGTTTGCTCCTATGGCGTTCAGCTGCTTTTGCAGCTGCGCAACGCCTTCCTTGCTCTGGTATCCGGTCGGTACCGAATATTCATATCCGCCCGTGTAAAATGCCATGCCGTCCTCCTTTTTAATAACCCCGATTGCCTTTCGTATACTCTTCCCACTCTTCGTTCAGCTTGTGGTTATAAACGTATTCGATCAGCCGCATCACGGCGTCCACTTCCTTATCCGTAGGTTCGTAGCCATCCTCCTCCGAGCCGCCGCTATCGCTTCCGCCGCCACCCTCGCCTTCGCTGCCGCTTTGCGCATCCCCGCCCGACGCCAGGCCTTCGCTCCACATATCGCCCGCATAAATACGCGCATTCGGCGCTACGCCATATATATCGGAGGGCACCAATTGGCTCGCGCCCGTCCTTGTGTCAAACATCGTGGCGTATTTTGCGTATTCCCAGCCGTTGCCCACATCAACATACATGCCGTTCGCGCTTATTTTTGCGCCCGCGGGATACAGAAAATCGTCCTCGCGAATCAACGCGCCATACGGCGTATAAAAATGGCCGTCCTTATACACCGCCTGCCCCGTATACCCGGAAGCGTGCTGCAGCATGCCCGTCGCCGGGTCATAGCTCGTCCCCGCCTTTTGGTAGCCCGGGTATGTCTGCCCATATTTGTTTGTCATGGTTGAGTTCGTGTATCCGGTGTTTCCCATGCCGTTCCCGCTTGCCGCATAACCGGCGTCGGCGTAGGCGCTGCCGCTGTTTCCGCTATAGCCTCCGCCACCCCCCGCGCCTGCGGACATGCCGCTCGCCTGTCCGGGGATATTCAGCGTCGCGCCCGTATAAATCTTGTTTGGATCGGAGATATTGTTTGCCTTTGCCAGTTCGCTGACCGATATACCCGTTTCTTTTGAGATTTTCGATAATGTATCGCCCTTTTGTATCGTGTACTGTGCCATGCTCTTCCTCCTTATCTGTTCGCAGCCGACGTTGGCGTGTGAGAGCTGTTCTAAAATCCCACGCATCCCAAACGCCCATTGCCTTGCCATGCCTGCATTTCCATAGGGCCGTTACCCTCTGGCAACGCCCTCATTGCCGGAGCGTGGGGCAGCGCCCCACGGTAAAACCTTATCCCGGTTTTCTACGCCACGATTCCCGAAATCCGGCGCGCTCATTGCCCCACTTTGCCTGCCCATTCCTGCAAGGAAAGGATAGCCTCCGCCAATTCCCCCATTTGCTGCTGCACGGTCAAAAAATTCTGGTTCAGCAAATTTTCCGACTTGCGCAATTTTTCGTCGTAACTTCGCTCGTCCTCCCCCTGCTTCCTCATACCCGGGAAGCTGATTTGGGTATATAATGCGCGCATGCCCGCTCCTGCTCTGCTCATTTCGCTCTCTCCTTTGCCTGCACATACACTTCCATCCCCCCGTGCAACGAAAAGCGCGAGCCCGCCTCATTGCGGAAACAAAACTGAAACGTGCGCGCCCAATCGCAGTGCGGTTGTATCTCCATCATCTCTTCAGGGTCATCTTTTACCAGCGCGCGAAATATTTTTTCTCTTCCGCCAAACCGCGTGGTCAGCAACATGGCCGCCGGTTCCTTCTCGCAAACGCCGCGCAAAAATATTTCATCCACTTTTTTGTCTATGGCCCGCGCCCGCCAGTCTGTACACTGCGTCTTCCAGTACGCGTCTATCGGCCTGCCGTCATAATCTTCCCCTTCATCAAAGCGGAATATAAACCGTTCGCTGTTCACCATATACACCACCCCGTCCAGCGCCATCAAATCCGCAATGTCAAAGCCGTCGCGCAATGTATACGTTCGGCGCCCCACATCATACACGATGATATGATCGTCGTATTCCCTGCCTGCCGCATCATCACCGCGATAGCAGGAGAAATACAGCCGATCCTTCGCTTCGCACGCCTTGCTTTGCGAAACATAACAGCCCTTCATGAACTTCTGCAAATTCCGCGCGTCCGGCATGACCTGCGCGGTCACATTGTTGAAATAGCACAGGCCCGCCGGTGTAAGATAAAACGCCACATCCCCATGCATCGTCACGGCGGTATGCGTTAACCGCTCTACCTCCGCGTCCACCCGCTCTATCGTGTAATTGCCCGGCCTGTCCCCCAGCAGCCTGTATATGGAATACCGTTTGATTATCAGCAACTGCGTGGAAAGTGCCACCAACCCCATGATCGGGTCGCCCACGCTGTCACCCACTTCCATAAATCCGCCGCCGGCGTTTACGGAGAAATCATCCGCGCTCCAGTCTTCTATCGTCCTGCCGTCACCGGCTATCTGTGAATAATACAGCCGGCTCGGTTTTTCGGGATCACCCGCCGCAAACAAACGCGAAAAATGAATAGCGAGGTAGTTTACCTTCGCCGTAGAAACCCCGCCGCGCACTTTCGCCGCATCGTTTACGGCAGGCGCGGCCGCCGGCGCGTTTTTCAATGTCACTTTTCTATTTGCACGGTCGATGCTCTCTACCTCGTATGCTGCATCCTTCACAACCAGCCCTTTGCGCTTCATCGCCGTTTCAATTTCTTCGCTGAACGCTCCCGCCAGCGTCACCACCTTGTCCGCATACGCCGAAACACTGCTTTCATACAGCGTTTCCCCCGTTCCAAACAAGCTCGCTTCCGCGTTTACTCCGTCCCACTTCACAATTTGGTGTTCGCCGCACGCCACCAGCAGGTAATCATAATTGCCGATGTTGCACTGCACAAAATCCCAATATCTGCCCTGTACCGCCTGCGGGTATTTATATACGCTGTGCCACTCTTCGTCGCTCTCGTCGTACGCGTATATATGCATGCTTCCCTCATCGTCCTCCGCCACCACCACATATACCAATGTGTTCATAAGCGGCATTATGCGCAGCCGCCGCACAGGCCCCGCCCCGGGAATCTTAGCCGCGATATGCTTCACATACCCTTTCGCCACCGTGAGGTTCCCGTCCTCCGTATCCATATTGCGGGTATCCGGGCTTGTGCCCTCGTTTCGAAGCGCGCCGTCGCCCGATTGATCCAGTCCATAAAACTCATCCACGCGCCAAGTCTTTACCGCCATTATGCCCTCCTCTCGCGCCTGTGCGCTTTTTCTTCCATGCCGCTGCCGCCGTTTCCCGCAATGCCGCCTCGGCAACAGCCTGCCCGCCCGCATTGCCCTGCTGCTGCGGCCCGACCTCTTCTGGTTGTTCGCCCGCATCTTCCTCCGGCAAAACATGCAACGGCCCTTGTGCGTCCTGCCTCTGCCCCTGCCCTGGTTCGCCGCCGCCATGGACGGGACGCGCATTGGCCGCCTGCGGCCAAACGCCGCCCGCGCCGTTCACGCCGCCTTGCGCCATCCCGCCGTACAGCGGCGCCTGCGCCAAATGCATACCCGCGCCCAGTGCCTTTTGGGCCGCCCGCAGCGCCTGCCGCAGTGTTTCTGTTTCCTCCACTTTTTCCGTTATCAGTTTTTCCGCTTTTTTCAGCGCGCTTCCCATTTCCTCAGCCTGCCTTTGCAGCGCTTGCATGCCGCTTGTCTGCGCCGCGCGCAGTTTTTCCAGCATTACTTCCTGCCCCTCAAATGCCATCGCCTCCAGCAGTACCGCCGGGTCTATCATGCCTTTAAACAACTGCAGGAATTCCAATACCATTTGGTTGTTGCTGATGCGGGAAAAGCGCGTCTCCCGCACCGCTTTGATGCTGACCGCAAATTCAATCGGCATGATATCCCCGCCTTCCAGCCGCCGGAACATTTCGCCTCCCACCATCAGCATCCGCGGTTCCCCTTCCACCGTAACGCAAATCTTCCTCGGACAGTTGTCAAATTCACGTACCACTTCCAGCAGCATCCGCACCGCCTGCTTAAAGCCATAATGCACGCGCCGCGCTTCCATCCTGCTGCGTTTGCCGCTCATCTCCTGCAAGGCCGTAATGGCGCTGGCCGCCGTCACGCCGGAATTTACTTTCCCGCGCGAGAAGTCGTTTGTGCCGCTTTCTTCCTTGATGGATTCCCGCATTTGCTGCATATAGCCAACGATATGCGGCGGCAGCGGCCTGTCCTGTATCCAGCTCATCACCGAATTTGGCGGCGCGGATGTCGTGATTACTTCTTTGGAATAATCGCGCAGATCGTCCACATCCACGCTTTCTTCCATCACCAGGAACCGGTTGTGCCCCGCCGTCAGCGCGTTTTTCAATATGATCTGGTCGATCTTATCGCTGTATTGCTGCGCGTTGCGGAACATGTCCACGATGCCCAGCCCCAGGCCCGTCCCTTTCTGATCAAACAGCGGCGTTACGATGAACGGATACATCCCGTGGCGGAAGTACCCTTCCGTTTTTATGTCGCAGCTGCTTTCCAGCACGCAGCCGCCCGCCAGCTTTACCATGTGCACCACGTAACTGTCCGCCGCCGCGTCATACAGGCGAAACCACGCTTCGATCAGTATGTTGTATGCGCTTTCCGTGGAACGCACCGTATTTTCAAACGCGTCATGCTCTCTTTCCAGCACGTCCACGTCCTCCGTCATGCGCGCGTACATGTCCGGGTAGTGCTGCCGAAACCATTCGCTCGGCAGTTTGTCAAACTTAAATACGGCGCGGCCCTCCTGCATATCCACGCAGCATGGGTCAAACAATACGTTCTTGTTTGGCACATGCCTGATAAACGCGCCGCCAAGCCCGGCATTGGCGGCAAAATTCCAGCCCACCTCCTGCGCTGCCCAGCCGCCCACCAGCAAATCGTGCGTCAACGCGTCATACTCCTTTTCGTAGTCGCATGCCTCCAAATTTTGGCGCACCACCTCCGTCAATACTTTGGCCAGCGTTTTATCCGCCACATCTTCCGGCCGAATAATGGCTTCCGGAAATTCATCCGCCAGGTCCGCCCGAATATTCTCAATCGTGGAAAATAAAATCGGCGTCGTAGGCTTTGGCTCTTTGGGATTCGTAATGCTCACATCGTACCAATGATCGCCCTGATACATCCGTTCGCATGCGTCCAATCGCGGCCATTCCTCTTTTCTGTACGCGTCGCGGAATTCAAAAAACAGCGTGTATATTGCTTCCACAAATGCATCCTTTGGTTTGTGCTTTCGGCTCTTCAGGCCATTGTGAATGGTTTCCATCGTCGTCATAGCATTTTTCCTTTCTCGGTGTGCAAAAAGGGGAGCGCCGCATTTGGCGCTCCCCAGTCTGTCATGCTAATACGCTACTTCTTTCCTTCGCGTTTGATTCCCGAAATGGGATTTGGAACTGCTCGGCTCTTTTTTTCGCTGTTCCGCATGTGTGTTTGCCCTTCAGCGGATTCAGCTTCTTTCAGCGTACGTTGCCATGAAAGGCCACCGCTTTTCCCAATATGCGCAGCTCTTTCAGCGTTTCCCCGGCATAAACCAGCGGATTGTATTTCGGGTTTTCCGGCATCAAAACCACCTGCCCTGGTGATTTAAACACGCGCTTCAGCGTCGCTTCCTCGCCTATCAACACCGCCGCAATCTCGCCGTTTTCCACAGCTTCCTGTCTGCGGATATATACAATGTCGCCGTCGAAGATACGCGCGTTTATCATGCTGTCCCCCTTGCATACCAATGTGAAGTCGCAATCGATGGAAAGCGGCACCTCGTCGTATTCTTCGATGTTTTCCACAGCCAGCAGCGGCTCGCCGCAGGCAATTGTGCCCACACGCGGGCGCAGCGCCGTCTTTGGCAGCGGCTCAATGTTTTCGTAGCCAAACAATTCCAACCGCTCTTCCGGCCAGCCCATCAGCTCCGCCGGTGATATCTCCAATACCGCCGCCAGCTTTTCTATCTTTTTCAACGGCACATTGGCCACATTGCCGCTTTCGTATTTTTGTATGGTCTGCCGCGACGTGCCCAGCGCGGCCCCCACTTCCGCCAGCGTCATACCCAACTCGTTGCGGCGCTTGCGTATGTTTTCTTTTAAGCTCATGGTTTTTCCTCCTGATCGGCCTGGCTCTACGCAAAATGCGCGTGTGCATTTGCTCCGTTTCTTGAGCGTCTGCACCTATTATATCCATTTGTAACTTATTGCGCAACATATTTTTTACAATTGTCGCTTGACGCACTACATTCTTTCTGCTATTCTGTAACTCATTAAGCGACATATGTGTAACTGTTTGCATTTGCTACTATTTTGTCACTCATTATGCTACATGAAAGGAGTTTTTTATGACTCACCAAGAAACCATCAGCGCCCTTGCGGAATTGTTGCATGACTCCTACCGGCGCGCAAACAATTATCACGCGCTTTGGCAGGACACGTTAACCGCCCTTGCGCAGCAGCACGCGTTACCCACGCCAAACGCCGCCGATTTAAATATGCGCTCCGGCGCGCAGGCCGTCGAACAAATACTCGCGAAGCACCGAAAGGAGCGTGATGAATATTGAGTGGAAAGCGTTTCCCCTGCGCGCTCCTTTACCGGAACGGCCTTTACACGATATTTCCGACGGGCAGCCCCATTGGCCGGACGGCGCGTCATATGCATTGTTTATTTACCGTTATGAAATGCTGTGCCGCTCATGCGGCGCGCACTTCTTTATGCCGGATGGCGAGGTTTGCCCCGCTTGCGAGGGCGACGATTGCAAAGAGCTTTCGCAGGATGTGCGCGAAGTACGCATGGATCCAGAAACGGGTTATTTATGGATGGCGGAGGAATAGCCTTCCAGTGCCTCCCTGTTTTGGTCTGCGGCCTCGCCTTGGTTCCCCCTGCTGGCCATGAGGGTATTGTATGGCAAACTTTAATGTGTACAGCGAAGTCTCCAGGCACCTTTTTTCCGAAGTGGAACGCCGGTTGTTTGCCTATCAGCAAATGCGCCGTGAAATCGCATCATATGAAAAGGATCGGATATACACGCCCTCCCTTCATTCCGGCGAGCAACACCGCTCTTCCCAAATGCCGGATCCTACCGCCCATGCCGGCATTGCGCTTGCCGATCCCAGCCCCCGCATCATGCTTCTACAGTCCTGGCTTGGCGTCATCGATAAAGCACGCGGCGAGATGCAACGTTTCGCGCCCGAGCTCGCGCGTATTCTTACTGTGTTTTACGGGCTGGACCGCTTGCATGGCCGTCCCTCGCGGGAAAGCGCCCGCGTTCGCATCCAGCTCATGATGGATCTGAACATCAGCCAGACCACCCTCTATAACTGGCGCAATACCTGCGTGGAATGGGTAAAAGCGCTCGCCATACACAAAGGCCTGCTCAATCCGGAGCTGCCCGACGACCCGCCGCCTTTTGCCTTGTAGAGTCAGAGGCTGCTCCTCCCGCACCCTTCATCCCTGCCCCGCTTTTGCCCCCACGCAGTTCCTTGTTTCCCCTGCGCTCCCCCGCCAAGGCTGCAATAAACCGTTTCTTTCCGCTGCCCATGCACGCAAAGAAGTTTTATTAAATTCCACTTCCGATATTCCCGAAATACTATATCCTGTGGTATAATATAGCTGATTATACTATTTATCGCATATTTTGACGGCAAAAGGCCGCTTCTTTTGATGCCGCCGTTTCAAAAGCCGCATACAGCAGCTATTTGTTTTGCCAAAGGGATGGAAAATATGGATCAAGATCAAGTAACGTACACGCCGGAAGAATACCTTCGCGAGCGCCGCGCAGCGCGGGAGCAAGCCGCATCTGCCCCGTCATCGCCCTTTGGCAGACCGCCCGCCCCGCCTCAGCCGGCCCCTCTGCGGGAATGGCCGCCCGCCCCGCCGGAACGCCCGCCAAATACTTTCCAGCGACAGGCGTTTCCGCAGCATCAGCCATCCACCTTCCCCGCTGGGCAGGGTCAGCCCTTTTTTCCGCCGGAGCGCCAGCAGGAAGCATTTCAGCAACCCGTTCCGCTTCAACAGCCTTCTTTCGAGCGTCCCGCTCCCGCGCCATCCAACCGGGCCGGCCAGCGCGAAACCCGCGCCTATTCCGCGCCGCCTGCCTATGCGCCGGACGAAGACGACTTTGCCGATGAATACATAGACGACGAAAACGACGATGCCAATGAAACCATCGCCGAAGAGCAGATGGATGAACCAAGCGCCAACCCACACAACCGGCCACCTTCTTCCCGTCCGGGCAAAGGGGCCGTTCGCGCGCTTTCTCTTTTATGCATTATTTTGTTGATCGCTTGCGCCGTTTTGTATTTCCTGCAGAGCAGCCGAAATTTCCAGCGAACGGAGGCCTACGCCGCCGCCTGGCGATTCACGGAAGCGCAGCAATACGCGCGCGGCCTACCGCCCTTCTACCCGGACGCCGCCACTTTGCAAGCATACATAGCCGCGGGCGTTTCCATGGAGGAAAACGATTTTGCCGCCGCGCGCGGCGCATTTTCTGCGCTTTCCGGCTTTAAAGATTCCGGCGAGCTGGAACTTGAGTGCACATACCGCCTTGCCCAAACCCTGGCTGAAAGCGGCTCCTACGCGGAAGCCCGCGAGGCATTCCTCTCGCTCGGCGCCTATGCCGAAGCGCCCCAATGGGCGCATGAATGTTCCTACCGTGAGGGCCTCGCTTTGTATGAACAATTAGCGGGCGCCGCCTCCTTTACCGAGCAGGCGGCCATCGGCAAGCAGGCGCTGGGAAAATTCATCGGTTTGGACGGCCATCCCTATGCCGAAGAAATGCTTCGCCGCACCAGCGCGTTTTTATACGACGGCGCTACCACCGCGTTTGCCATCGCTTCGCAGGCTTTCAACCAGCCCGCAAGCGTAGAAACCGCCTCTGCGGCCGATGCGCCGCCAGCCGATGCTTCCGTATTCGATGAGGCATACGACGTTTTTGCCGCTATCGAACATTATCAGGACAGCGCGCAATACCTTGCGCTCATCCTTGCCGTCCGCCTGCCGCAAAGCGAGGCTGCCGCCATGCTGCGCGATCAATGGGATTTTGCGCCTGCCCGCGCTTTTGTGCTGGGCCGCTATATACAGGAGTTCTTTTATGGCCGCTGGAGCGGTGGCGGTTACGGCATTGAATTTAACGATACCCATCGCTTCTTTATGCTCGCGGCCGGGGAAGGCGAAACCGATTTTGGCAACGGCGGTATATCCACAGACAGCGCAACCGGCTGGAAAACCGCGTATTCTTTCCGCATACTCGGCAGGGATACCATCGAGGTAATCACCACAAAAACCTACACATTAAACCGAGTCGCCCCTGCCGCTCAACCTTCGGCAGGCGATGCCTCCATCCCCTCTTCCGATTCAGCCGCGCCATGAGCGCCTTTTTCCTTTTTGCTTTTCCGCTTCGCTTTCACCTGCGCCGGTTCGGCTTTTTCACTTAACATATTTTGCACTAGCAGCTTTCCCATCAATGCCATTAGGGCGGCTTCCAACACGGGGGGCGCCTTTTTTGCCGCCTCGCCGCTTTCACCGGCAAACGCGCGGCACAGCGCGCTTTCCAGCTGCGCTGCAAAGCAATCATACGCGTTTTCCGGCCCAAATTCCGCTTCCATGGCCGCAAGCACGCCCGCTATTTCCGCCATGGACAGCACCTGCTTCAAGGCGCCCACCATAGCCAGCCGCGCAATATGCGCACGCCCGTATTTCTTCTTCTGCGGCGCGTCTATTAATTTCTGTTTTACGTAATTGTTCACCATTGTGTGCGTCAGCATGTTCTCCTCGTCCTGTATAAATGGGAATAAAGCCTCCGTCAGCACGATCAATACCTGATCCATATAAAGCGGCAAATTGGGAAGTTCCTGGTATCGCGTGCAATGATATTCCCTTGCCTGTTCCGCTGTAATCCGCATATTCCACCAACCTTTGCTGTATTTTCTTGCAGCCGCCGCTAACGCCGCGCAGCCGTCTTTGTCGTATCCACTTTAGTATATCGCAAAACATAGGTCTTGACAATGCATTTTCTGGTTGTTATTATTGTTTTATCTTGTATTTATTTCTATGTTATGCGGTATTCATTTTATCAGGACATTGAGAGGTGCGCCATGACAAGCAGAGTCGTTATTTACGGAGATTCTTTAATGAAGGGCACGGTTATCGACCCGTCGCAGCGTTATCGTGCCACCATAAACACCCATCTCCATGCCTTTGAAGAGCAGTTCGGCCTTTCCATCGTAAACAGGGCACGTTTTGGCATTACATCCGAGCAGGGCCTCTCGCTTTTAGAAAAAGACATTGCGTCCGGCCTTTCCTGCGATTACGCGCTCATTGAGTTTGGCGGCAACGACTGCAATTTTCAGTGGACAGAAATTTCCGCTTCGCCTTCCGCCGAGCACGCGCCATTCACGCCGCCCGCCCGTTTCCATGAAGCGCTTCTAAAAATGATTCATGCGGTGCAGGGCGCCAACGCCACCCCTGTGCTTATGACCTTGCCGCCTCTCGACAGCGAACGTTATCTTGATTTTGTTTCCCGCGCCTGCAGCAAGAGCAATATCCTGCATTGGCTCGGCGATACGCATATGATCTACCGCTTTCACGAGCTCTATTCCAGCATCATCGAGCAGGCCGCCGCACAAACCGGCGCCATACTCGCAAACGTGCGCAGCCGTTTCCTGGAAAACCGCAATTTTAGCCACCTCATCGGCCTCGATGGCGTCCACCTGGCACCCGAAGGATATTCCCTGCTCGCGCAGGAGTTCCGCGCTTTACTCTCTCGCAGGCGGGACTGCAGCGCTAACTGAAGCGAAAAGGAACGGCTGGGTGCCCAGCTGCTCCATACATGCAAAACGGCACTGCCTACGCAGTGCCGTTCAGGCCGTCGAAAAACTCTGTTTTTCGACGGGTTACAGCATTTTACCTCTCACCCTTCGGGCTCGCTGGCGGCAAAATGCCCAAGGTGTGGGCTGCGGACGCACATGTCGTCCTTGCCCACGGATTGAAAGCTTTTTCATGCGAACCTTTTTTGACAGTCTGACGGCACTGCTTACGCAGTGCCGTCAGGCCGTCGAAAAACTCTGTTTTTCGACGGGATTACGGCATTTTACCTCTCGCCCTCCGGGCTCGCG
>JAVBPK010000103.1:0-10874 GCA_031549625.1 Eubacteriales bacterium | reverse complement strand
AGCGAGGAAAAAGCCCAATGAGCAAGGAAGCAAGTGAGCGCAGCGAAACCTTGCGCCCTTTGCGAATTGAGAGGGCGTTTCTGAGCGCCGCCAGTGGCGGAAGAAGCGAGGAAAAAGTCCAATGAGCAAGGAAGCAAGTGAGCGCAGCGAAACCTTGCGCCCTTTGCGAATTGAGAGGTCTTGCTCCCCATTTAAAATAAAAAGAAAATTTATATCTTCCTTTGGTGTTTTGCCCGCCGATGCGGCGCAGCCGCAGCGGTGGAGCTAGCAAAACACCGTGCGTAACTTGCAATCTGGAGTAAGGTAAACACCGTACGTAATCCACAAGCTGGGATAATCAAAGCCCCGCATTCACTTCCCTACGCAAAAACGGGCAAATATCTGATCCACAACCTGTTCATCCACTTCACTGCCGGTTATGCCGCCAAGCGCCACAAGCGCATCGCGAATATCCGTAGCGGCGCAGTCGGCGTCGAAGGCGATGGCGGCGGCGTCAAGAGCTGATTTAGCGGCGCAGAGCAAGTCGATATGGCGTTGATTGGTAACGAAAGCGCTGCCAAGTGCTGCGCGGGAAGGGACAGCGAGCGCCTCAATGGCAGCAAGCAAAGCAGGCAAACCGTCACCCGAGCGCACGCTGATGGAGAGCGGCGCTTCCGGCAAAGCGGAATCAGGCCAGCATGCGGGAAGATCTGCCTTTGTGCGCAGCAAAATGCGGGCATACCGCGCCGTATCTTGCAAAAGAAAGGCCGCGCCCTCGTCGAGGGGCACGCTGCCATCAAACAATACGAGCACGGCGTCGGCGGTTTCTGCGGCAGCGCGGGCGCGGTAGACGCCCTCGCGTTCGGCTTCACTCGTGGTGGCGCGCAGCCCGGCGGTATCGATAAAAAGCACCGGCAAACCGGAAAGGGTGCCGGCCTCTTCCAAAGTGTCGCGCGTGGTGCCTGGCTCGGCGGTAACAATAGCGCGGTCGCGGCCGATCAATGCGTTCAGCAGGCTGGATTTGCCCGCGTTTGGCGCGCCCAATAGCGCCACGCGATAGCCTTCGCGCAGAACGCATCCGGCTTTGCCGTTTTCTATCAGCCGGGTTATGAGCGAGCTGGCCTCTTCCATCTGCTCGGGCAGCTCGGCATACACGTCGCTTTCCAGTTCCTCCGGGTAATCGATTGCGGCGGAAACGGAGGAAAGCGCCAGCCGCAGAAGATCCTCAATTTTAGCCAATTCGGTGCGCAGGCGGCCTTGCAGCTGCATGAGAGCAGCGCGTGCGGAGAGGGCTGCCTCGGCCTCAATTACGTCCATGACGGCTTCTGCCTGGGAAAGATCAAGCTTACCGTTTAAAAAGGCGCGGCGAGTAAATTCGCCGGGCTCAGCGGGGCGAAGGCCCAGAGCTGCGAGGGCAATCAAAACGGACTGTATGACGGCGGGGCCGCCATGGCAGGTGAGTTCGAGCATATCCTCGCCCGTATAGCTATGCGGGCCTTTAAAGAATACGGCCATGGCCTCATCCAGCTGCCGGCGGTCATGAAAAAGAGCCGCGTAATGCATCATACGCGGCTTCTTGCATAGCTCTTTTCCGGTCAAGGAAAGCGCTGCGGCGGCACAGGCCGGCCCGCTGGCGCGAATAACGGCGATAGCTCCGCCGGCGGGGGACGAAAGCGCAAATATGCTCTCGCCGGTCATCGTTTGGGCGTGATTACCACGCGGCGGTTTGGTTCTTCGCCTTCGCTATGCGTGGTAACGTATGGATTGTTTTGCAGCGAGGCATGGAGCACGCGGCGCTCGTATGGATTCATGGGCTCCATGGATACGGGGCGGCCTGTGGATTTCACGCGGGCGGCCTGCCTGCGGGCAAGGCGCTGCAAGGTATATTCCCGCTTGCTGCGGTAGTCTTCGGTATCGAGGGTAACACGCAGGTATTTATCCTGCTTGCAGCCACGGTTTGCGTGCAAAGAAGTAAGGTACTGCATGGCGTCCAGCGTTTCGCCGCGGCGGCCGATCAGCAGGCCCTTTGTGTCGCTGTTGATGCAAAGGCGCATGCCGTCTTCGGTCTCAGCTGCGAGCACATTTGCGTCGATATGCATTTTTTCCAGCAGCCCGGCTAAAAATTGAGCGGCAGGCAGCTTGGCTGCAAGCTCGGCGGAATAATCGTATACCTGCTGCGGAACAGCTTCCTCGGCGCTGGGGCGCGGGCCTCTGTCACGGGGGGCACTGTCTCGGCGCAGGCCGTTATCGCGGCGAGGAGCTCCATCATGGCGGGGGCCGTCGTCGCGGCGAGGAGCGCTGTCACGGCGGGGGCCGTCGTCGCGGCGGGGGGCTCCCTCACGGCGGGGGCTATCTTCACGGCGGACGGGCTGATTGTAAAAAGCGGCCTCCGCTTCGGAAGGATCCCGCTGCACAAGGCGCACGCGCGCCATTTTTGCGCCAATGCCAAACAGGCCCTTGCTCTCGTTTTGCAAGGTTTCGATCGACACTTCGTCTATAGAAAGGCCGAGCTCCATCAGGCCATGGAAGACAGCTTCGTCTATGGAATGGCCGGAAAATTCACCACTTTTCATTTTCGATCTCCTCCCTCGCTGATAATGACCTGATTTTGATCTTTTTTGAACTTCTTATTCAAAGCCAGGTTAGTCAGCAGCGAAACGATGTTGCTGATTGTCCAGTAAATGGCGAAAGCAGCGTTTGAACTTAAGCAGAAAAATACGGACATAAGAGGCATGGCGTAAAGCATGGCCTTTCCTGTGCCAGCGGAGGGGTTTTTCGGGTCGGGGGCGGGCTGACCCTTTTGCATAATCCAGCTGGAAAGGAATGTGGTGCCGCCGGCTATGATAGGCAACACAAACCAGCCGTTGTTATACCCGGCATACTGATTAAGAATGGGCTGAACAAGGGTATTGTAGGCGTCGATGGAAGATTGCGGGATATCCTTGACGTTTTCCACAAAAAAGCCAAGCCGCTGAAAAATTTCCGCCGCTGAAGGGTTTTCATAGAAAAACATAAGCTGCTTTAGGTTGGGGATGGCAAGGAATTCTTTCGCGGCCATGATGACGGGTTTAAGGCCGTTATCCGGCTGCCAGATATTATGTACCCAAAGGAAATTAAAGGAAGAGAAGAGCGTGGATTGACCCGTGGTTTCGAGCTCAACGAGAACGCGCGCCATCTGCTCGTAGCCCCACTGCCTGAATGCTGCGATAAAAATGAAGAACAGCGGCATTGTCAGCAGCATGGGCAGGCAGCCTGCAAACATGCTCACGCCGTTGTCTTTCATGAGCTTACTTTGCGCCTGCTGCAGTTTTTGCGGGTTGTTCGCGTATTTTTTTTGCAGTTTTTGTATTTCCGGTTGTACGGCCTGCATTTTTATGCTGGACTTACGCGATTGGATATCGCCGAATATGGTTAGCAGGCGGATAACAATCGTGAATATCAGTATTGTCCAAAAAACATGCCCGCCTGTAATATCTTCGTATACCCAGCGCAAGCCAAGGAATACCCATCTGGTCAAAAAGAAATCATTTCCTGGCGCCAATGTATCGTTCCTCCTTTAGAGAATCTACGCGCTTAAAAAAGTGCGAACCAGTCGTGTAAAAAAGTGCCGCGTTTCGGCCTAGGGAACGGGGTCATAGCCCCCTTTAGAGAGCGGGTTACAGCGTAACAAACGCCACAGCGCTAGCAAAGACCCGCGAAAAGCGCCGTGTTTTTCAATGGCTTCCATGGCGTAGGTGGAACAGCTGGGAAGAAAGCGGCAGTGCATGCCCAGTCCCGGTGAAATGTGCTTTTTATATAAACGAATGCATGCAAGCAACACGCGTTTCAAGGGAGGCCTTCTTTCTTACCTTTCCAAGCCTGCCTTTCGAACGAGCTGGGCCACAGAGCGGCAAAGGCTGTCGAAAGGCTCGTCCAGCACGGCGGGGCGCGCAATAAATATGAGGTTGTACCCCGCTTGGATATGCGGCAACAACGGGCTTATGGCTTCGCGCAGCCTGCGTTTAGCGCGATTGCGCTGCACGCTGTTGCCAACCTTTTTTGAAACAGAAAACCCTACGCGAACATGGGGGGGGATATTCGGCTGTGCTTTGCGCGAAGGCCGCGGTTTGCGGCGATCGTGCACATATATCATGGTACACAGGCGGCAGCCTACGGATTTCCCCAGTCGGTAGGTAAATTGAAAGTCTCTGTTTTTCTTAAGCGAATAA
The DNA here is from genome assembly GCA_031549625.1 of Eubacteriales bacterium. Lineage (GTDB taxonomy): Bacteria > Bacillota > Clostridia > Christensenellales > CAG-138 > JAISXK01. The sequence goes on along the minus strand of JAVBPK010000103.1, from coordinate 6,687 downwards.
AATCGTTTCAAAATAATGAAAACGCGGCGCATGCAAACGCCGCGCAAATCCGGTTTACGCGCTCAACCGTTTTCTGCCCTTAATACGCCTGCGGCGTAACACATTGCGCCCATCGGCGGTTTTCATGCGAGCGCGAAAACCGTGCACCTTGCTACGCTGGCGCTTTTTGGGCTGATACGTCATTTTCATGGCATTGCACCTCTTTTCTTCGAATGTCATGGCGAAGCATGGCATACATCATATTTGGAGCCAAAGGCATTCCTTGCGCAAGAAACCCTGGCGCTTTTACGCATAAACCTTGCGAAAAAAGTTTCAAAACGCCTGTCGGCCAAATGTTGTGCCGCAAAAAACCGTTTCCACAAGATATGGGCAATCTCGCCGCAAACCGGACGAAAGTGCCCATTGCCTGTATAAGTATAGAGGAAAAAAGCCCAAGCGTCAAGGGTTTTATCTGCCGGAAAACAGGCGCGATTGTGGACAGATGCGCGGCACGGACGTATAATAGCAAAGGAACCAGAACACAGCAAAAAGAAGGAGCAATAGAATGCTGGAAGGCAAGCGCAAAATCTATCTCATAGGCATAGGCGGGTGCAGCATGAACGGGCTGGCGCAAATTTTGCGCGCGCGCGGGTACGAAGTAAGCGGCTCGGACAGGGACTCGTCTCCGTTCACACAAAGGCTCATCAGCATGGGAGTTCCGGTGGATATCGGGCACGACGCGGCGCATGTGCGCGGCGCGGATCTCGTCATATACTCTGCGGCGATCAAGCCCGACCATATCGAACGCAAGGCCGCCCGCGAGCTGGGCATCCCCGAAATGGAGCGCAGTGTGGCGCTGGGTGAGCTTTCCAGCCAATATGGCACGGTGGTGGGCATAGCGGGCTGCCACGGCAAAACGACAATCACTTCCATGCTGGCGCGCATCATGCAATACGGCAAAACGGATGCAACTGTGCATGTGGGCGGCGATGTCGATTTCCTTTCGGGCGGTACCCGCATCGGCGAGTCGGATGTATTCGTAACGGAAGCGTGCGAATATGTCGAAAGCTTCTTAACGCTGGCGCCGCACATCGTCGCTATAAACAACATAGACGACGATCATCTGGACTATTTCAAAGACATAGAAGCCATCACGGAAGCGTTTCGCAAGTTTTTGCGACTGTTGCCCGCAGGCGGGCTTTTTCTCGGCTGCGCGGATGACGCGCGCGTGAAGCTTTTACTGGAAAACACACCGGAGGGCGTGCGCACTATTTCGTACGGCATGCAAGACGCGGATATCATGCCCGCGAATATCTCGTTTGATGACGCGGGCTGTCCGTCGTTCGATTTGCTGTATAAAGAAGAAAATAAAGGCCGTGTGGCGCTTATCGTGCCCGGCAAACACAACATCATAAACGCTGTTTGCGCAAGCGCCGTGGCGCTGGAGCTCGGCGAAACGTTCACGTCCATTCAGGAAGGGCTGGCCGGCTATACATTGACGCATCGCCGGTTTGAACTCTTTGGCGAGCGAAACGGCATACAGATATACCATGATTACGCGCACCACCCTGCGGAGATAAGTGCCGTGCTCGACGCCGCATCGCGCGTACCGCATAATAAAATCTGGTGCGTGTTTCAGTGCAACTCCTACACGCGCGCAAAGACGCTGTTCCAGAAAAATGGCGCGTATTTCAGCCAGGCCGATGCCGTGCTTGTGCCGGATATTTACCCCGGCCGCGAAGTGGACGACGGCAGCGTACACGCGCGGGACATGGTAAACGCCATCAACAACGCGCTGCCGGGGCGCGCCCTGTATGTGGGCACGTTTGAGGCCGCCCGCGCATGGATAGATGAACATGGCCAGGCGGGCGATATCGTATTGACGCTCGGTTCGGGAGATGTATACAAACAAACGCGCAAACTGCTGTAAAGCGCGGCGCACAACGCGCATACCCTTTTATTTAGGTAATACCGGCCAAATCCCGCACAAGCGCGCAAAGCGCGTCACAGAGCGCGTCGCCATCTTTAAGCGGATCAAGACCCGTATAGGCGACGATGCGGTCGCGATAATAATCTGAAGCGAACGAAAACTGATACGCGAGCACAAGGTTATCCAGCAAGAAAGCGGCGCAGCCTGCCTGTACGTCGTTTTCTTTTTGCGCTTTGCGCAAAGCGCGGCGGTAGGAGATGATGGTGCGGCCTTCGATGCGGCGCGCCAGTTCTTTAGACGCGGGCACAGGCATTTGCGTGGTCAGCTCAAGATACACGCGGTTATAGTCGGGGTATTGCAAAGCAAATTCGCGGGCCTTTTCCAGCATATAGCGAAACAGCGAAAGCATATCGGGCGAGGCCGGCGCGTTCGCCAAAGCGGGCGCAAGCGCCGTTTGGGTGCCAAAATCGACCAGCGCGTTAAATATAGCAGGTTTTGTGCCAAAATATTGAAATAGAGAACCAACGCTGATGCCCGCCCGCCTGGCAATGGCATTTGTGTTTGCGCGGTCATAGCCGTGGCGCGCAAATTCGGCCGCGGCGGCGTTAAAAATGGTCTTTTGCTTTTCTGGCGGCAGATTGGAAAAAACTTTGGTTACATATTCGGATTGAAATTGCATAATCGTATGGTACCCAATGCGGACGTCGGCCAGTGCGGGGAAAGAAAAATTGTGTTGCGGCGGGAATGCGCCAAAAACCAAGCAGGCTTAAAACAGCGGGAACAGGGTTTGGTTAAACCAGTTATAGCCAAGGTTCCATTCCGGCAGTACGGAAAGCGAGCCAAGCAGCCCTATGAGCATCCAGATGAGGGCGACAGCGGCAACACTGAGCAGAATCATTGAAATACGATGCGGTTTTTGTTTGGGCTCCGGTTCAAAAACGGGTTCTTCCTGCAAGCGCTCGCGCGCGCGGTCTTCGATTTGTTCCGCCTGCACTTCGGTGTATTGCGGCGGCGGCGCGGCAACGTGGGAAGACTGGCGAGAAAAGCGGCGCATGCGCAGCTGCTTTGCGGTGAGCGCGTCGAGCCAGCCATATAAATCGCCGAGGTAGGGGCCTTTTTCGCAAATGGTTTGATACATTTCACGGAACACGGCTTTGACAATTTCTAAAGATTCCTGCGTGTTGCCGGTGGCGTCAAACGCGATGCGATAAACGGTTTTGTTGTAACGGGCATACAGGGTGGCGAAAGCTTCTCTATCCCCCTGCTGTATGCGTTGCATCAGTGCTCCGAGATCCATGCCTCTGCCTTTCTGTCAAGCAGCGTGCAATGGCGGCAAAACCCGCCGCAAAACAGCTGCCTCTGTGTATAGTTGTTGGCTGCCGCATGTATGGCGCAACAGCAACATTCGATTTTGCGGAAACCCGAAACGCGTGTCCCGGCTGCAAATAGCGCAAGCATGCATGAGAAACACGCATGCATACCATTCACAACAAAAGAAGGTTGTTTCACTTATTTTAACATGCATTCGACATTAAGCAAAGAGAAAAAAGGGCGTAAAAGGAATTTATGCGCGAATAAAGTGAAATTATGCGGGAGCGGCGCGCGGAAGCAGGCGCGGACGCGGAATTTATAAAGAAGAATAACAGCAGCGCTGGTCATCAGCGGGGTTTCATTGTATAATACAGTTTAAGGCAACAAATCGGAACACACAAAATAAACACAGGCGCATATATACAGCGTTTGACGCGAACAAACGGCGCAGGTTATCTTTTTTCGGAAAACAGATGGCCAAAACAAGATTCGAACAGCCCTGCGCAACCGGTATGCCGGGTATAGGCGGGGCGGAAAATGCGAAAGGAGTATTTCAGGTATGGGTTTGCTAAAAGCGGGAGCAGGTGCAGTAGGCGGCGTGCTGGCCGATCAATGGCGCGAGTATTTCTACTGTGACTCATTGGCTCCGGATGTGCTGATGACAAAGGGCAAAAAGCGCACGTCCGGCCGTAGCTCCAATACAAAAGGCGAGGACAATATCATCAGCAACGGCTCGGCCATAGCGGTGAATGACGGCCAGTGCATGATGATTGTGGAGCAAGGCAAGGTTGTGGATGTTTGCGCCGAGCCAGGCGAATTTGTATACGACAGTTCCACCGAGCCAAGCATATTCTACGGCAAGCTGGGCGAAAACCTCAAAAAAACATTTGCCGCAATCGGCCGCCGTTTCACGTTTGGCGGCGACACGGGCAAAGACCAGCGTGTATACTACTTCAACATCAAAGAAATTGTCGGCAACAAATATGGCACGGCCAGCCCGGTGCCTTTCCGCGTGGTAGACAAAAACGTCGGACTGGATGTTGATATCGCCATCCGCTGCCACGGCGAATATTCCTACCGCATTATGGATCCTGTACTGTTTTACACAAATGTAGCGGGCAACGTAGAAGCCCTATATACCCGCGATAAAATCGACAGCCAACTGAAAACAGAATTGCTGACGGCGCTGCAGCCCGCTTTCGCAAAAATCTCCGACATGGGCATCCGCTATAGCGCGCTGCCCGGCCACACAATGGAACTGGCCGACGCGCTGAACGACGTGCTAAGCAAAAAATGGAGCGAGCTGCGCGGCATAGCCATCGTGTCCTTTGGTGTCAATTCCGTCACGGCGTCCGAAGAAGACGAGAACATGATCAAACAAATGCAGCGCAGCGGCGCGTTTCGCGACCCAAACATGGCGGCGGCGTATTTGGTGGGCGCGCAGGCGGAAGCCATGCAAAGCGCGGCAAAGAACGAGGGCGCGGGTCCCGTCATGGCCTTTGCGGGCATGAATTTGGCAGGCGGCGCGGGTGGCGCAAACGCGCAGGGCCTGTTTTCCATGGGCCAGCAACAGCAGCAACAGCAGCAGCAACAGTCGGCTGAGGCAAACACATGGGTTTGCGCTTGCGGCGCAAAAAACAGCGGCAAATTCTGCATAGAATGCGCCAAGCCAAAGCCGGGCAGCTGGACTTGTCCGGGCTGCGGCGCCGCAAATAAAGGCAAATTCTGCGCCGAATGCGGTAAATCCAAACCGGAGGACGCGCCGCTGTACCGCTGCGATAAATGCGGCTGGGAACCGAAAGATCCGGCAAAACCGCCGAAGTTCTGCCCGGAATGCGGAGATGTATTCAACGAAAGCGACAAGAAATAATCTCCAAAGCGGATACTTGCAAAAAAGAAGCGTGTTGCCTGACCTGGCGATGCGCTTCTTCTTTGCGCAAACACCATTTGGGTTTTAGCCGCCCCGCGGCAAAGCAAGGGCAATCGCAGCAAAAAACAGCAAGCGCACCAATGTACAAAAAAGGCAGGCCAAACCATAAATTTGCTGCGCGCTCTGTTTTAACCTATTGATTCCAAAAACCCCCTGAAAAGCAGCATATTTTTTATTAGTCTGGACATGGTTTGCACATAAAACAGCGATATACTTTTTCTTGCACCGGGCGATGTGCCCTGTAAAAACAAAATGATGGAGGTACCCTATGAACAAAATGAGAAAAAGCATCGCGCTTGTTGCTGCCCTGCTGATCATTGGCATGTTTTCCGCCACCGCGTTGGCCGCGCCAAATTGGGGCCAACTATTGAACGGAAGCGGGTCGCTGCAGTCCATGCTGACAAACAGAAGCAGCTGCGCACAAAATGGATCTTCCTGCAATTCACAAACTTCGCTGGACGCGCTGCTCAAAGCACTGGGAAGACAGACTTCTTGCAACGCGGTAAAGAGCGCAACGGCCAATAATTGCGGCGATTGCAAATACAACTGCAACAGCTGCACAAACAGCTGCGCGAGCAACGATTGCGCTTCCTGCCTGAAAAACGGCACATGCGCCAACAGCTGCGGCAACGCGTGCAGCAACGCAAGCAACAGCTGCGGCAGTTCCGCAAAAGCAGCCTCCGGCCTGCAAAGCGCCCGCAGAAGCTACCGCTTCCGGTAAGCGACACAGGCGCCAGCCAACGCAAATCATGCACTCTATACAAACGTTCGTATAAAGCGCATGTGGTAGCCACCGCAAAAAGAACAATTAAACGAATAATCGAACAATTCCTCCAAAACGCAATAACAAAAAACGGCTCGAACGATCGTCATATAACGGTTTTCGCGCCGTTTTTTGTGCTTTACAAAACCGGAAGGACTGAGTATAATAGAACAAACATTCTTTTTAAGCAAACATATAATCTAATCGCCGTAAAATAAACGCAAAAGGGCGCTAAGCCACGGAGGCAACCATGGACTTAATGGAAAAATTGACGATATTAGCCGACAGCGCAAAATACGACGCGGCATGCACGTCCTCGGGAGTGGAACGCCCTGGCGGCCAAGGAAGGATGGGCAGCGCGTCTCCTGCAGGCTGCTGCCATTCGTTTTCGGCGGACGGGCGTTGCGTGTCGCTTTTGAAGGTGCTTTTCACAAACCATTGCATGTTTAATTGCAAGTATTGCGTAAACAAAGCGAGCAACGATACCCCGCGCGCGGCGTTTACGCCCGAGGAGCTTGCCGAGCTTACGATAGAATTTTACCGCCGCAATTACATAGAGGGCCTGTTCCTTTCGAGCGGCGTTTTAAAAAGCCCGGATTACACCATGGAACAAATGATACACGCGCTAGAGCTTTTGCGGTACAAGCACGGGTTTTGGGGCTATATCCACGCAAAAACGATTCCCGGCGCTTCCAAAGAGCTGGTGCACAGGCTTGGCCTGGTTGCAGACAGGCTGAGTATAAACATCGAGCTGCCCAGCGAACAAAGCCTGCA
>JAVBPK010000079.1:0-20404 GCA_031549625.1 Eubacteriales bacterium | reverse complement strand
ATACCGTTTCTTTTCTTTCGGGGACGCGATGTTTATTCAATAAAGCGCAGATAGTAAGCGCAAAAGCAATGATCCTCCCGTTTGCAGGAGGATCATTGCTTGTCTGGGTGTTTTTATTTGGTGAACGCCGCAGCCTGCTGGCCAGCGATGCGACCGGAAACCGTAGCAAATGCGATCATTGCGCCGGAACCAGGGTACGTTGTGCCGAAGAAATCACCGCTTGCGCATTCACCGGCGGCATACAGGCCGGAAATAATACCGCCGGCCGTTTTTACCACCTGCGAGTTCAGGTCGATCACGATACCGCCAAATGTGCCGACGCCGCCACGTTCCAATGTGGTGATGTAATAAGGCGGGTTATCAACCGGCTTGATATTCTGGGCGCCAAACTCGGTATCGATACCATCTTTGGTTGCCATGGCATTGTATTCGCTGATGGTGTTTACAAGGTTTTCAACGGGAATGCCCGCCAGTTTCGCCAGTTCTTCGATTGTATCGGCCTTATAACCAAAGCCGAGTTCTACAGCCGCGTCCAACGCAACTTCGGGGAAATCGTTATCCCATACTTGATAGAATTGGGAATTGCCCGTTTTATTTACCACATCCGTCATGGCATTGAAGAACAGCGGATAGTCGCAAACCTCGTTTACAAAGCGCTTGCCTTCAGCCGTGACGCTGGGTGTGCTTTGGAAAACGATGCGCCCGATTTTGCTCTTGTGGGAAGGCGCTTTTTGGCTGACGCAGCGGAAGCCGAGGAGAGAACCATTGTATTTTGTGGCTGCACCCGCATTTGATGCCATCACAATGCCATCGCCGTTATCGCCGGCGCTGCCGCAGAACACGATATCCGCATTGGGCTTGATATTCGCATCCAGCAGAGTCTGGTTCTTGTCAAATCCTCCCGTGGACAAGATGACCGCTTTTGCGTTGAATGTGTAGTTGAATTCTTTGCTTTTTGCTGTCGCGCCTGTAATAGCGCCGCTGGCATCCTGAAGCAAAGCTTCCGCATGTGTGTCCAAATAGCATTCGACGCCAAGCTTCTTCAGTTCTTCCACCATCGGGTGGATGAAACCGACGCCGCCATTTGTATAGGTTCCGCCGACTGTTGTCCACAAAGCGCGCAGCGCTTTGCTTTGGCCTGTTGCTGCTGGATCTTTGAACTGTACGCCCATGTCGACAAGCCAGTTTGCGGCATCAGCAGAATGATCCGCGACAAGTTTTAATACGTCATAATTCGCATTGTTCTTAGATTGTTCGAACCAATAATCCGCAAGCGCCTTGGGATCGTCATCCACACTTTTATTCACCACGCTGCCGGTTGCTATGATGCATCCGCCGCAGGTTATGGAAGTTCCGCCCAAGAAAGACTGCTGTTCGACAAGAACAACATGCGCGCCAGCCTTTGCGGCTTCGATTGCCGCGGAAATTCCGGCCATACCGCCGCCGATGACTACGACATCCGCGTCAACGGTTTTGTCACTCATGGCAGGCTTTGCGGGCGCAACAGAGAACTGAGCAATATCCGCGCCGGCTTGTGCCAGTGCGTCTGTTACGCAGGTGATGATGTTTTGAGATGTTACGGTTGCTCCTGATATGACATCGACAGCAACGCTTTGCGCTTCCACCATGGAGGCGGGCAGACGATCCACCGCTTCTGTGCCGATGCCGGGATTGCCATCGTGCTCAAGGACGTTGATTTCTTTGATGCTGCTTTCGTCAACCGTGACGGCGACTTTGACAGGTTCAAAATTAAAGCCGATCGTTTCGCTTTCGTAGGTGCCCGGTGTCATTTTAGCAGAGGCAACTTCAGCGCCCTTTGCCTGATTGATGCAGGCTTGCGCTGCCGTTTTGATGGCTGTGCTGGAGATGGTTGCGCCCGCGATGGCATCCACTTCTGTGCTTTGCGCATCCAGTATCTTCTGTGGCAGTTGCGTTACCGCATTTTTGCCAATGCCTTCGGTTTCCTGTTCGCCTACAACATTCACATTTGTGATTTTACTGTCGTCAAAATCCATAGTTACGACAATATCGCCACCAAAGCCTTTGGCCGTCTGTGTATACGTTCCGGCCGTATAAAGGGCCGCAGCGGCCGGAGCGGGCGTATCTTGCGCCACAGGCGTCTGTTCCGGTTGTTCGGTTTGGGGCGGAGCGGGTTGTGTGCAGGCGAGCATGCTGACCATCAACGCCAAGCACAAAATCACTACTATTGTTTTTTTCATGTTTACGTTCCTCCTTTAATTGATAAATTTCAAACAATTGGACGTAAACAATATATGAGCTGTCACTATCTGAGAGTCAAGTGTTTTTTTATTTATATCAAAGGAATCCACAAATTGCGGTAGTACATGCAGCTTTCTCCATACGTATGTCCCGATATGGTCTGCCAAATAACCTCTCCGTTTACATGCATGTGGTTCTTATGCAAGTATTCCACAATAGGTTCAAATGTTTTTCTGCGGTCGTCGTCTATGCAGCTGATAGTTGCGGTATGTAAACAGGCGCGGGAAGGGTGGTGAACGACGCCCTGCTCAGCTTTTAGGTCTGTGGTTGTTGTATCGCTTTCCAATATGCCCATATAAATATCGAAATCTTCCACGTCCAGGTTTTCGAAACGGGTGCCATCAAAGCTCCAGTACGTAAATGTGATTGTCTGGTTGCTATACCATTCAGAAACCTTTGCGACTTTGATCGATTCTATATCCGGCGCGCCATTGCAAAACGTATGCACGCCCCGCAGCGCAGGGCGATTGCGCATGGAAAACTTGCCAACGTCAGCCTGCACTTGCGCGATATCCGCAATCTTCCTTTTAATATTGCCCAACAACGCAAGCTCTTTGAATATGGTACTCTCAAGTTCGTTTGCGCGCGTTTGCAGGCTTTGCACGGTGAAATCTATGTTTTCTTCCGACATCATTTTGTTTGCGTGTTCCAGCGAAAACCCATATTCGCGGTATGCTCTTGCTCTGGCAAGCACGCAGATATCCGGCATGATATACTGCCGATAGCGGTTTGAGCCCTGCACGGATGGCTTTAAAATGTCTTTTCTCTCATAGTGGCGGATGGTTTCCGGCGCAATGCCGATGATATCCGACGCAATGCCGATATTAAAATATGGATATATCATCTTTCCCTCACAAAACATTGTCATAGTCGTAGATTTAGCTGAGAATCCAATAGTAAGGCCAATGAATAGCGGGTTGGTGAAAATTATAACTTAAAATACGGTTATTGTAAATTCTCCGGTTCCAGAGGCATACTCGGCAAAGTATGGGCTAAACTGATTCTTTCAAAAAGGGCAGGCTATGCTCGTGCTCTTTTGCCACCGGAAGCATAATCGGATATCGTCAAGGGGAAGATATTCCCCTATAATGAGTCGTATAAGAAAGGTTGTGATTCCCAATGGCAAATGAGAAAACAGCCAACCGCTTGCTGCACGAAACATCGCCGTACTTATTGCAGCATGCGCATAATCCTGTGAATTGGTGGCCCTGGTGCGAGGAGGCGTTTGAAACCGCGGAAAGAAAAAACCGGCCGATATTCCTTTCCATTGGGTATTCTACATGCCACTGGTGCCATGTGATGGCGCATGAATCATTCGAGGATCCAGAAGTGGCTGCCTATCTTAACGCGCATTTTCTCGCTATAAAAGTAGACCGTGAAGAGAGGCCGGATATTGACGCGATCTATATGACTGCCTGCCAGGCAATGACGGGTGGCGGCGGATGGCCCTTGACCGCCTTGCTTGCATCCAATAAAGAACCGTTTTTCACCGGCACATATTTTCCAAAGCACACAAAATATGGGCGCATTGGCCTGCTGGAACTGCTGGAAACCGTTGTTCAGCGTTGGCAGACGGATAAAAGCGCGCTGCTGCATACGGCGCATGAAGTGACGGCGGCTTTGACTGCGATAAACGCGAAGCGAGGAGAGGGAGCGTCGCCTGATCGAGAATTGACTGAAAAAATTGCTGGCTCGCTGGCGGCCGGTTTTGACGCGCGTTTCGGCGGCTTCGGAAACGCCCCAAAGTTTCCTACGCCTCATGCACTCCTGTTTTTGCTCCGTTATTTTGCCATGGCAGGCGATGAAAGGGCATTGGTCATGTCCGAAAGCACGTTGCGGCATATGTGGCGCGGCGGCATATTCGACCATATTGGCTATGGTTTTTCGCGTTATTCCACCGATGCACAGTGGCTCATACCGCATTTTGAAAAGATGCTCTATGATAATGCATTGCTTTGTATTGCCTATATCGAATGCTTCCAAGCAACCGGGGACGTGTTCTTTAAGCAAATTGCGCAGCAGATTCTGGACTATGTCAACGCTGAAATGACTGCCCCGGGCGGCGCATTTTATAGTGCGCAAGATGCCGATAGCGAAGGAATTGAGGGGAAGTATTACGCGTTCACACCCGTTGAAATACAAAGCGCGCTCGGCAAAAAAGATGCGGCCGATTTTTGCAGGCATTTTGGCATTACCGCCCAAGGCAATTTTGACGGGAAGAGCATACCAAATTTACTGCATGCTACTGATCAAGACGTACAGGAACACGCGCGCTTTGCACGCATGCGAGAAACGCTCTACCTGTATCGCCTTAACAGAACAAACCTGCACAAGGACGATAAAGTGCTTACTGCCTGGAACGCGCTGATGATTGTCGCATACTGCAAAGCGTTTCACGCAACGGGCAAACAGGAGTATTTTGATAAGGCGGCCGCTGCGTATGCTTTTATATCTACACATTTGTTTACGGATGCGGATAAAGCGCTGACCAGCTGGCGGGATGGAAAAGCCAGCGGCGAAGGCACGCTTGACGACTATGCGTTTATGATATGGGCTTGCCTGGAACTGTATGCCGTTTCTTTTGCGCCCTGTTATATCTTTCGCGCAATCCGGCTGGCTGAACGTGTGGAAACGTTATTTAAAGATGAAAGCGGAGGGGGAGGCTTTTTCCTGAGTGCCCAAAATGCCGGCAAATTGCCGTTTCGCCCGAAAGAAACGTATGACGGCGCATTGCCATCCGGCAACTCCGTGATGGCGCATTGTCTAAACAAACTTGCGGTGCTTACCGCCGAAAGCCGATGGATAGACGCGGCAGAGGCACAGATTTCCTTTTTGGCGGCGCATGCGCGGGAGCTGCCGCAAGGACACACATTTACCGGAATAGCGCTATTGGAGAGCGTGTACCCAACTAAAGAGGTCGTTTGCCTGGCTCGCGATCAAGTGGTTTTAGAGGAATTTGTATCGGGCCTTGGTTCTTTGTATCGGCCCAATCTGTCTGTTTTGGCCGCAACCGAGGAGCAACGCGTAAAATTGCAAACAGCGTGTCCCTACTTGAAAGAATATTCGCTTCCCAAAGGGGAAACATGCGCCATTTATATTTGTGAAGACGGAAGCTGCTCGCAGCCAATGTTTCATATTAAAGAGGCATTCGCACTCTTGTGAGCAGGCGGATGCCACTCTCAATATTGACTTTACACTTCTTTGTGCTTATACTATTATAAAAAGCGGTACGCCAATGCGTATCGCTGTTTTTACGGATTCGCAGGTGAAAGTGGGCATTTGCCGCTTATATGCCTGCCGCGCAGGAGCAAAACAATGACACAGCCTGTTACATATGAATTACGCAAAACATGCACACAAAGCGGGGCGCGACTTGGGGTATTGCATACGCCGCATGGCGATATCGAAACGCCCTGCTACATGCCCGTGGGCACACAAGCCACCGTTAAGGCGATGACGCCTCGTGATTTGCACGATGTGGGCGCCGGCATCATACTCGCAAACACCTATCACCTATATTTGCGCCCGGGCAATGCACTGGTGAAAGAAGCGGGCGGATTGCATGCTTTCATGGGATGGGATCGGCCAATCCTAACAGACAGCGGCGGATTCCAAGTATTCAGTTTGGCCGAAATCAACAAAATTCGAGAGGATGGCGTCGAGTTTGCTTCGCATATCGACGGAAGCAAGCATTTTTTCACGCCGGAATCCGTTATGGCCATCGAGCAAGATCTCGGCGCGGATATCGCCATGTGCTTTGACGAGTGCGCGCCATACCCAAGCAGCATGGAATACACGAAAGCGGCTATGGAGCGCACGCACCGTTGGGCGGCGCGCTGCAAGACTGCACATACGCGCCAGGATCAGGCGCTGTTTGGCATTGTTCAAGGCGGCATGTTTGCGGATTTGCGCATTGAAAGCACAAAAGCCATCGTTGATATGGACTTTCCCGGCCATGGTATAGGGGGGCTTTCTGTGGGCGAGCCCAAAGAGTTTATGTACGATATGCTTGAAGCACTGGTTCCCTTTCTGCCTTCAAACAAACCGCGCTATCTGATGGGCGTCGGCAGCCCCGACTGCCTGTTTGAAGGCGTGCTTCGCGGCGTGGATATGTTCGATTGCGTGTTGCAGACGCGCATCGCGCGTAACGGATTGGCACTAACCAAAAATGGCAAACGCATGCTGCGCAATAAAACATTCGAGCATGATTTCAGTCCCATTGAAGAAAATTGTTCTTGTTACGCCTGCTCTCACTTTACAAGGGCATATATCCGCCATCTCGTAAAGGCAAAAGAAATACTTGCCGCCCAGCTTATTACCATGCACAACCTCCATTTTACATTGACGCTTATGCAGGAAATTCGCGACGCCATACGCGAAGACCGGCTGCTTTCCTTTTATTCTTCCTGCAAGGAAAGGGGATTATTCGATTGAAGCAAACGATCCTTTCCTTAAACGAAGAATCGACGCAGCGGCTTGGCCGTTGCTTTGGCCGGTTTGCCTTTCCGGGCTCCTTTTTTGCGCTATACGGCGACCTAGGCGCTGGCAAAACGGTGTTTGCGCGCGGATTGGGGGGGGGGCTTTCTATCTCCGAGCCTATTACGAGCCCAACATTTACTATTGTACTGCAATACATGGGCCGCTTGCCTTTTTTTCATTTTGACGCGTATCGCCTAAATTCGGAAGAAGAATTGTACGCCATTGGATATGATGACTATCTATCAGCGAATGGCGTTGTTCTCATGGAATGGCCCGGCAATGTGCCGCAAGCGCTGCCAAACGCAAGGCTGGAAATCTCTATTGCGTATGACGCCGATACAAGGCGCTCCATTACGCTGCAAGCGGAGGGCGAACAGCACGTGCGCCTGCTGGAATTGGCGCTGATCTGCTGGAAAGGGGAAAGCGCATGTTGATATTGGGTATAGATACTGCTACCTCAATGGCCTCCGTGGCTTTAATGCGGGACGGACATCTCCTGGCAGAGCGCGCGCTTTCCTGTTCACGCGCCCATACGGAGACCTTGCTGCCGATGGTAACGTCCGTATTGGATGATACCGATTATACGCCGGGCGATCTTTCTGCCATCGCCGTCGATCATGGACCAGGCTCTTTTACAGGAATTCGCATTGGCGTTTGTTCCGCAAACGCTATGGGCATGGCGCTGGGCGTTCCCGTTATGGGCATTTCTTCTCTGGAAGCTATGCAAGAGCCTTTTTCTGTGTTGGATATACCTGTATGCGCTATGATAAACGCGCGCAATGAGAATAGTTATGCCGCTGTATACCGCAAAGCTGTTTGTATGAAAGCGCCGGAAGCTGTACACATTGATGCATGCCTGCAAGCGCTTCCCCCGAATACGCTTATCATCGGTGATGGCGCACAGGCGTACAGGGAACGCATATTGGCCGTTCGCCCGGAAGTCATCCTTGCGCCCGCGCATTTTCACATGCCACGAGCAAGCGCGGTCTGCAAGCTTGCCTGGCAGCAAATTATAGCTTGTGGCCCCGCGGAAAAGTCACTGCAGGCTTCGCCCTGTTATTTACGGCTATCCCAAGCGGAGCGGTTATCACAAAAAAGCGAAACGGCGCCCATGCGCCCTGAAAGGACTGAATCCGTATAGAAACAGCAGAATATGCTGCACCGGTATTCCGAGCGATGTCGCTCGAAGATGTGCCGGCTGTAGCGGAAATGGAAAAAATCTGTTTTCGTTCGCCATGGACAAAACGTATGCTAAAAGAAGAAATCCGCAACACGATCGCGCATTATCACGTGATGGAACTGGATGGCGTGCTGTTTGCGTATGCGGGTATGTGGGTGCTGTTTGATGAAGCGCATATCACAAACGTGGCTGTTATGCCAAATTACCGCCGAAGAGGCTACGGCAGGCAACTCATGCTGCTTTCCATGCAAGCGGCAATCGGCTATGGCGCCGCGCAGATGACGCTGGAAGTGCGCGACAGCAATCATGCGGCTCAGGAGCTCTATGCCGGGCTTCAATTTGTATCTTCCGGAAAAAGAAAAGGATATTATACGGATACGGGCGAGGATGCTCTCATATTGTGGAATAAGGATATCCGCGGCACAGTGGAGGAACAGTTGCGCGTATAGTGCGTGCGGGCTATAATAAGCAAGAGCCATCGTCCGCGCTGCGGAATTGACGAGTTTTATTCATGTGGAAGGAGAGCGCGTTGTATACAACAATCCACGGCATACGCATCCACTACGAAATCAGTGGAGAAGGCAGCCCGGTTTTGGTGCTGCATGGCTGGGGCGCTACATTGGAAGCTGTTCAGCCGATCATCAATGCTGTGGTAAGCCTGGGTATGCGTGCGGTTGCTCTTGAGTTCCCGGGCTTTGGCGAAAGCGGAGATCCCCCTCGGCCCTTTAGCGTGGCGGAATATGCTGCCGTAACAAAGGCGTTTATGCAAGAGCTGGCTTTAGAGAAGCCGGATGTGGTTTGCCATTCTTTTGGCGGGCGCGTAACGATCTATTTGGCCGGCGAGGAGCCTTCGCTTTTCAGCCGCCTTGTTTTGATAGACGCCGCAGGGATACGCCCAAGAAGAGGCCTGCGCTATTATATTCGCACACTCACCTACAAAGCCGGAAAACAACTTGCAAAGATGCAATGGTTTGACCGTATTTCCCACTTTAGCGAAAAGAGGGCAAATGCCGGATCCGCGGATTACCGCGCTTTAAAAACGGATACGATGCGCGCGACTTTTATAAAGGTTGTCAATCAGGATTTAAGCGCGCGGCTTCCCAGGATTGCGAACCCGACTTTGATTATTTGGGGCTCTGAGGACACGTCAACCCCATTGTATATGGCGAAACGGATGGAAAAAGAAATCCCGGACGCGGGCCTAGTCGTTTTGGAAGGGGCCGGGCATTTTAGTTATGCCGACCAATACGCGACTTTTTGCGCGGTATTGCGCGCCTTTTTAAAATGAACATGAAGAAATGCCCATTACTCATGTGAGAGGAATATTGGAATGAAACTACCATTACTATGGACGATTGCGTTTACCGTGCTGGCGGCCGCCGCCATGCCTTTTGGCGCAAGACATTGTTTACATATGCTGCAACTGGAAAGTTACCAGGGCAATATGTATATAAAATGGCTGAAGCGCCTAGGCAAGAATGAATGCGCCACTTGGCTTTTATCAGGCCTGGTTGCTCTATTTTTGAGATTAGGCTGGTTGTTTTTCTACTACACCAATACGGTGTTCGCAAACGCCATGCTTTACGCGGCGGATGTGGCATATCTCGCCATACTGCTGTATTCCGGCATATCCAACCGTAAAAAGCAAGCGAAGAAGCCCATGGTTTATACGGGCCGCATGATGCGCCTTATGGTTGCATTGGCGCTGATCGCCACGGTGTTCCACCTGGGTTTGTTTTTGAGCTTGCCGCCATACAATTATGGCAATATTCTGCTGCAAAACCTTTTGCGCTATTTACCCGGCATGCTGCTGCCATTTTTCGTGCTTGTGGCGCATTTCGTTATACTACCCATAGAAAACATCATTAAAAAGTGGTACTACAACGATGCAAAACGCAAACTTGCCGGCTATGCGGATATTGTGAAGATCGGGATAACTGGCAGCTTCGGAAAAACAAGCACCAAGTTTATATTGGGCACTATATTGCAGGAAAAGTGGAACACGCTCGTACCGCCGAGCAGCTTTAATACGCCGATGGGCTTAACGCGCGTGATCCGCGAACAATTGGAAGATTCACACGAAGTGTTTGTGGCCGAGATGGGAGCGAGGTATCGGGGCGATATTGCGGAGCTCTGTGAACTTGTCCAGCCGCAATACGCCATCATCACTTCGGTTGGCAAGCAGCATTTGGATACATTTGGCGATTACTCCACCGTTATTTCTACAAAGGCAGAGCTGCTGCAGGCATTGCCGGAGGATGGGGCCGCTTTCTTAAACGGCGATAACGCGGATTGTCTGGATATGTATGCCGCATGCTCCTTGAAGAATAAATTTCTGTTTGGCCTGCATGGAGATGCGCTCTATATGCGCGCAGAGAAAATCGAAGCTACTGCCACAGGCAGCGACTTCACGTTGGTGGCCGAAGACGGTGAAAAAATCGACTGCAAGACGTCGCTTCTTGGCGCGCATAATATTTGCAATATAACCGCTGCCGCCGCATTGGCATATTATTTAGGCATGACATTGCCTCAGATCAAGGATGGCATCGAAAAAATTCAACCGGTCGAACATAGATTGCAGCTTATCCCCGGCGCTGTGACGGTTATCGATGATGCCTTTAACGCGAATCCGGCAGGAACAAAAGCGGCCTTGGAAGTATTGCGCACGTTTCAAACGGATCGGCGCATCATTGTGACGCCCGGAATGGTGGAGCTAGGCGAGGAAGAAGAAGCGCTAAACGAAGAATTTGGTAAGGGGATGGCGAGCGTCGCCGATGTTGTGATACTCGTGGGCGGCCGCCATGTGGAGCCTATCAAAAAAGGATTGTTAAGCGCCGGTTTCGATTTTAGCCGCGTTATTCAAGTTGCCGATTTAAATGAAGCCACGGAAAAACTGCCCTTGTATGCCGCTCCAGGCAGCGTGGTTTTGTTTGAAAACGATTTGCCGGACAATTACTCCGAAAAGCTGAAATAAAGCGTATGATTTGTAAGACGGCATTAGCGGGAAAGGGAATAGGAGGAAAGCATGGAAAAACTTAATCTGGCAGTGTTGTTTGGCAGCCGCGCCGCCGAACATGATGTTTCCATCGTTTCGGGGTTGCAGTTGCTTGAAAATGTGGACCGAGCCAAATACAATGCCTTTCCGGTATATTTGTCACGCACTGGTGAATGGTTTGTTGGCGATGTTTTGCGCGACGTATCCTTTTTTCGAAACTTCAATCCGGAAGCGAAGGGTCTGGTACGCGCATACCTTCCGCCCCTGCCTGGCGCAAATGGATTATACTCTATTTCGGGAACCGGCTTGCTCAAAAAAGCGGGTACAAAGATTGTGGATATCGATTGCGCTATTTTGGCGTTTCATGGTATGCATGGCGAAGACGGCACGGTACAGGGTCTGTTTGAGCTTTGCGATATTCCGTATTCCAGCGCGGGCGTAACCGGCTCCAGCGTCGGCATGGATAAAATCATCATGAAGGCCGTTTTTAACAGCATGGGACTGCCTGTGCTCGCTTCACGGCATTGTTACCGCAGCCGCTGGCAAACGGAACCTGAGGCGGTTTTGGACGAAATGGAGGGGTTGGGATACCCCTTATTTGTGAAGCCGGCTAATCTGGGCTCCAGCATCGGCATCAGCAAGGCGGATACGCGCGAAGCATTGCGCCTCGCTTTGGATGTAGCGGCCAATTATGACCGGCGCATACTGGTAGAAAAAGGCGTAACGAATCCTTTGGAAATCAATTGTGCCGCCCTTGGATATGGCGATGAGTGCTTGGCCTCTGTGTGCGAGCAGCCTGTGGGCTGGACGGAATTTCTCTCCTTTGAAGATAAATATACGCGAAGCAGCAAGAGCAAGGGCATGCAATCGCTTGCTCGGCAAATTCCCGCGCCGATCGGCGAAGACATGACAAAGCGTATCCAAACCATGACCACCGATATTTTCCGCATGCTGGAATGCAAAGGCGTTGTGCGTGTAGATTACTTAATTGACAAGAACAACGATACGATATATGTAAATGAGATCAATACGATACCGGGTTCTTTCGCGTTTTACTTGTTTGAGCCTCTTGGTATCCCGTATACGCTGCTCATCGATAAGCTGGTGAGCTATGCGCAGGCAGCGTTGGCAGATAAGAAAGCGTCTAATTTTGCGTTTGACTCTGAATTGCTGCAAAAAGTAAATTTAACCGGCAGCAAAGGCGCAAAAATTGCACGATAAAATTTGATTTTAAGGAGTAATATACGAAACATGGGATTATACGACGATTGGAACGAGTTGGCGCAAACGGAGCGCAGCCCCGAAGAGGGACAAAAATTTTGGGATACCTATTTTGACGCTGAAACCGAAGTATATAAAAAGATACTGGATCGCGTCAATGAACCGTATAGTGGCACATATGCGGAATTGGCGGATGAATTCGAAATGGAGCCGACCGTATTCGCGGGCTTTTTAGACGGTATCAACACCAGCCTGAAAAAGGAATTAAAGCTGAGCAGCTTAAAATTGAACAGCAAGGTATCTTTAGAAGTAGATTTAGACAAGCTATATTTTAATATGCTGAACGCGAAAGCGGATTGGCTGTATAGCCTGCCGCAATGGGATACACTATTAACGGATGAGCGCAGAAAAGAGATCGCGAAGGAATACCGCGCCTCAAAAATGTATGTGCGGGAATCGACAATCGGCCGTAATGATCCTTGCCCGTGTGGAAGCGGGAAAAAATATAAAAAGTGTTGCGCGCTAAAAAAAGAGTAATGCATACGGCTGCTTGACGACGCTTTGTAAAGCGCATTTGCTTCTTATTCAATAAGCGCGTATGCGGCTATTGTGCGTGTTTTTATGCTGCATGCGGCAGCCGGTTTATCCTTTACTTTTTTCAAGGTAAGTTTTAATTGACAGTTTCCGCGCTTTCTGTTAGAATTTTAAACTGTCGGTAGTGCTTTGGGCATACAACTTATGCGGTGCAGCATGGGACTGACCTTGTGCATTATCCTTTTGCGCCTGTAGCTCAGCAGGATAGAGCAACGGCCTTCTAAGCCGTAGGTCCCGGGTTCGAATCCCTGCAGGCGCGCCAATATGGTGGGTATAGTTCAGTTGGTTAGAATGCCAGATTGTGGCTCTGGAGGTCGTGGGTTCAACTCCCACTACCCACCCCAATTTTCAGCGCCCTACAACACCGATGGGGTGTAGCCAAGCGGTAAGGCACGGGACTTTGACTCCCGCATTCGTAGGTTCAAATCCTGCCACCCCAGCCATTATGATCCGTTAGCTCAGCCGGTAGAGCACCTGACTTTTAATCAGGGTGTCCGGGGTTCGAATCCCCGACGGATCACCATTTTTCATTGCGGACGTGGCGGAATTGGCAGACGCGCTGGATTTAGGTTCCAGTGCCGTAAGGCGTATGAGTTCAAGTCTCTTCGTCCGCACCATCTAGGTTAGCATACTGAAGAGGTAGGGTAAAAGGGCTTGCGGGTGTAGTTCAATGGTAGAACTCCAGCCTTCCAAGCTGGTCGTGTGGGTTCGATTCCCATCACCCGCTCCAAATGAGTTGACCCAAAAGATTCAGTATCATAAACCCGCTAAGTTCAGCGGGTTTATGATGTTTTTGAGGCCTAAAAAAAGGAAGTGCTTTATTATAATTCGCGAAAAAAGTGAAACTGTTAAACTGCTGCTTGACTTTTTGAAATAAGAATTGTATAATCATTTTTGTCGTTTTGGAGCGATAATTTCTGCGGGAATAGCTCAGTGGTAGAGCACTGCCTTGCCAAGGCAGGGGTCGCGAGTTCGAATCTCGTTTCCCGCTCCATTTTCTTTTGAGCCTCCTTAGCTCAGTTGGCTAGAGCACCTGACTCTTAATCAGGGTGTCCAGGGTTCGAATCCCTGAGGGGGTACCACGTCGGAGCAAAGTTCGCTTTGCTCCGTTTCCATTTCTGCAGAAATGAAAACTGCGCCCGCTTCCTTGCTCCTCCTCTTCCGCAAAAAGGCACGCCTGCTCGTCGGCTACCGGCTTGTAAACGCGCCGGTTTACGCCTCCTCGCGCTACCACCTTTTTGCGGGGGCGGAGGTGAGCGCCGCCTGTGGCGGAAAAAACGAGCCGGAAGCCCAGTGAGCAGGGACGAGACGCGAGCAACAGCGAGCGGGCCGACCATTGCGAACTGAGAACGGGTTAACTACCAAAGTTTGCTTTGCCACTTTTCCTTTGAGTGGGTGCGCTTTTTACTGTATCGTTCACATACGCTAACCCAAAATAAAAAGGGCCTGTCGCCTGCTATTCACAGGTTACAAGCCCTTTTGCGCGACTGCGTTATTCCAGTGTAAATCTTGCGGAGATTGTTGCGGTCAGCTTTGTTGTGCCCGGTTCTACAGTTGTGGCATAGTTTCTGCCGCCTGCATCCATGGCTGCAGCCATGGGCGCCGCAGGCGAACTCTTTTCATTGTTGAAGACCTGCTCGGAAATTTGTGTTCCATCGTTCAGCAACAATACGCTGCCCAGCTTCCTGCCTGCGGCGGCTGCCAAAGCTTCGGCTCTGCTGCGCGCGTTTGCCATAGCAAGCTCCAACACTTCATTTTCGCGCGCCTTCGCGTCTTTCATGCCGAATACCATGCCATACGAATTCGTTGCGCCCGCTTCAATGGCGGCGTCGATGTATTTACCAACGTTGTCGATATCGTAGATATCGACGGAAAGTGTGTTTGTGACGTTGTACTTCGGCTTGCCGACGATATTGCCCTTGCCGTCGTAATCGTAGGTTTCATACATAGAAAACTGCGATGTGCGCAAATCTTCTTCTTTTATACCAAGCGAGACCAATGCCTGCTTGATACCTTCCATTGCCTTTGCGGCGTCATCCGTAGCTTTTTGGGCAGTTGCGCCGTTCAAGATTTGTATCCCCAACTCAACTGTAGCCATATCGGGCTTTAGTGTGAGCTCTCCCACTCCGGAAACCGTGATTGTTGGGATAACTGTGCTTACATTGCCGGTTGCGCCATCGATGGCGGGCACTGGCTGGAGCGGAGCACTTTTGGGCGAACACGCGGCCAGCATGGCTACAACGAGCAGCATTGCGATTATGATAAGATGGTTTTTCTTCATAGTGATTATCCTTTCTACCTTCTTTACTAACAAAACGCTAGATCGTGTAAAAGGTTGCATGCCCGATTTGACTTCCTATCGTCTGCTCTTTATACTGTAACCAACATGGGAAGACGCGATGCTTCTACATGTTGCTATGGCGAAAATAACGAAAGAATAAGCGATGATATGCCCTATACGCAATCGTTCGATGCACATGCCTTTTTGCGGTGCCCCAAATGCAAAAGCGCTATCCGCCAAGAAGCGGGTAGCTTGCTTTGTGATAACCGCCATTCCTATGATATCGCCACAAACGGACATGTGAACTTTGTGCCAAATCAAAAGAACACGAAATATTCTAAAACCTTGTTTGAAAGCCGGCGAGAGCTTTTTGCGCATGGCCTCTATGATGAAATTACAGAACAGATTTCCGAAATCCTCCGGCCCACGCTGGAAAAGGAAGGGGAGAGGCCTTTATGCATACTGGACGCCGGTTGCGGCGAAGGCTTTTTTACGGAGCGACTGGCAGCCCTTTTTCCAGCTGTAACCCATTTCGGCTTTGATATCGAAAAAGAGGCCATACGGCTGGCCGCCAAACGAAGGTGTGCGGCGCGCTGGCTCGTGGCGGATATTGCCAATATGCCGTTCCATGACCATGCCGTCCAAGCGATCGTCAATATACTTTCGCCGGCAAACTATTCCGAATTTAAGCGAGTGCTTTCACCAAATGGCGGCATATTGGTAAAAGTTATTCCTGGACGGGAGTATCTATTGGAGCTTCGTCAGCGCCTTTCAAAGCCGGATAACGAGACTTCTTCCATTGCCGTGCGGACACAGCTGGAAAAATACCTTTGCTTGACAAATGAGATCGCTTATAAAAGGACGTTTTCATTAACGCCAGATATGTTGCCAGCTTTATTGCGCATGACCCCCATGACATTTGACATAGATATGCAACGTGCCGACATATCTGATTTGCACGAGATTACGATTGACCTGGATATTTTAGTCGCAACAGGCTTTCCGTTCTGAGAGCGAGGCATATTTCTTCTATACAAACTTAACGAGGAGGCACACCCATGCTAAAAGGAATAACGGATATACCCGGCATTACCGTTGGACATTGGACGGACGCACAAGCGCGTACAGGCTGCACCGTCGTGCTCTGTGGAGCCAAAGGCGCTGTTGCGGGCGTGGATGTGCGCGGAGCGGCACCAGGCACCCGTGAGACGGATTTGCTGCGCGGATATCATTTGGTTGACAGAGTGCATGCCATTATGCTTTGCGGCGGCAGCGCGTTTGGTTTGGATGCCGCTTCGGGCGCTATGCAATATTTGGAGGAACGGGGCATAGGTATAGATGTTGGCGTAACGGCTGTGCCTATCGTTCCTGCAGCGGTACTGTTTGATTTGGGCGTTGGTTCGCCCACTGTGCGCCCCGGCAAGGACGAAGGCTATTACGCGTGTCAGGCCGCTTCCGTGGACACGGCCTTATGTGGTCCGTTTGGCGTTGGCGCTGGCGCTACCGTTGGCAAGGCCTTTGGCATGGAAAATTGCGTACCGGGCGGTATTGGCTCAGCATGTGTGGACATAGGCAATGGCGTGCTCCTGGCCGCGTTTGCCGCCGTCAATGCTTTTGGGGATATTTACGACCACAATACCGGCAAACTCTTAGCAGGCGCGCATATGCATGATGCACATGCACCACGTGGCTGGGAAGCTACCTCCGGCAATCCGTCTTTTGCCGGGCAGAATACCACGCTGGGTGTTATTGCCACAAACGCCAAATTAACGAGAGAAGAAGCGAATAAGCTGGCGCAGATCGCCCAAAACGGCCTTGCTCTGGCCATACGGCCGGTGCATACCTCCATGGACGGCGATACGGTGTTTGCGCTTTCCACCATGGAGGCAGAATGTGCTTCCTTTTTCGCCCTGCAAGCGGCCGCGCCCGACATAATGGCGCTGGCCATAAAAAATGCTGTGAATTGACATTCTGGCCGTTTGACGTTAAAATAGACTGACAAAGAACTTATTGCAGTTCTAGGAGGGTTTGCATGGTAGTTGGCACCGGTATCGACATTATAGAGGTGGACCGCGTTCGCCGCGCAGCAGCACAGCAGGCTTTTTTAGACCGGGTATTTACGCAAGATGAATGCGCGTATTACCAAAGCTGCAATTGCAATGCCGAAACATTAGCAGGTACCTTTGCGGCAAAAGAAGCTACCGCCAAGGCATTAGCAGCAGGCTTTAATGGCATAAGCTGGCGTGATATCGAAATTCTGCATGATGATCAAGGAAAACCCTACGTACGCTTGTGGAACGCGGCTAAAGCGCGCATGCAAAGTTTAGGCGGCTCCGCCATACATGTTAGCGTCTCTCATATTAAAACCCTCGCCATTGCACAAGCTATTCTCGAAGATTAACAGCAAGCTTTTATGTCTCATTCTTATGAAAAAACGCAATTGCGCAACCAGCTAAAAGCGGTATTGCGCAGTTTTGATATTGAAACCACGACCATAAAATCCAGACGCGCTTCCGACTTTCTTCTTTCGCATCCTGCCTATGCGAAAGCTCGTGTGCTACTGAGTTATTGCGCTATGCCGCACGAAGCTGATCCCGCTTTTATTTGGCAGCAGGCTTTGCGTGATGGCAAGCGCGTGGTTTTCCCTTACTGTGACAGCAAGAATCGACTTTTGCTGCCTCTTGAACCTTGGGACAAACGTGCATTTGCGGTAAGTGCGCATCAAATTTCCGCACCTATGCCGGAACGCGCTAACCTCGTCCCAATCGAAGAGATTGATTTTATCATTGTTCCGGGATTGGCCTTTGATGCTACCGGCGGGCGGCTTGGGCGGGGTGGCGGGTATTACGACCGCTTTCTCCAGCAGACTTTAGCGTGGCGTATGGGCTTTTGCTTTGAGGAACAAGTACTGCCTGTTGTGCCTATGGAGGTGCATGATTGCCGCATGCATGGACTTGCTTCCGATACGGATTGCCGCTCGTTTGTGTGATGCTTTTTTAGGGGGCATTCCTGTAGGTGCGGCGCTTGGTCAGCAAAATTAATTTCTTTTTTTTTACGATCAAGTGTGATAGAATGACTAAGTGCGTATGATAATTATATAACAATCACACGCAATTGGGATAATATGGTTCCTTAAGGAGGTAGGTAGAATTTATGGCAAACGTAAGCGAGGCACGCAAAGGGCAATTTTCCAAACTGGACGGCGTTATCTGCACATGGAAAGACCAGCAAGGGGGACTATTGCCTATTATGCAGGAGGCGCAGGATATCTGTGGCTGCTTGGATGAGGAGGTGCAGAAATACATTTCCGAAAAGACCGGCCAACCCTTGACAACTGTCTATGGCATTTCTACATTTTATTCTCAATTTACCTTACAGCCTCGTGGCAAGAATACCATCGGCATGTGCATGGGAACCGCCTGTTATGTGCGCGGCGGTGCCGATGTATATGCCGCATTGCAAAAAGAATTAAAAGTTGAGGGCGGCAAAACGACCCCTGATGGCCTGTTTACCTTGGAAGCTATGCGTTGTATCGGATGCTGCGGACTGGCGCCGGCCATGATGATAAACGGCGAAGTTTTTGGACGCCTTACTCCTGCGGACGTACCGCGTATCATAGAAGATATCCGAAAAAAAGGATGATTCAGCCGCATGATGATGAAGGAGATTTCCCTTCATGTGCTGGATATCATCCAAAATTCAATTGTTGCAGAAGCAACATTCATTGAAATTGAGGTGGATGTACAGCGGCAAAGGGATCGGTTGCGAATATCGATAAAAGACAATGGCAAGGGAATGGACGCAGACTTGTTGGCAAATGTCATTGATCCGTTTACAACAAGCCGCATTACCAGAAAGGTTGGTCTGGGCATTCCTATGTTTAAGGCGGGGGCGGAAGCTGCTGGCGGCGCGTTTCAAATCCGTTCCGAAAAAGGAAGCGGCACATTCATACAAGCGGAATACCAGATTTCGCATTGGGATCGCCCACCCTTGGGTGACATTGCCGAAACATTGTATGCTACCGTTATTTGCAACTGTTACATCGATTTTGCTTTTGCCTATACGGTCGATGCGCAATCCTACCATTTCGATACACGCGATATCCGGCAAGTCCTGGGCGAAGATATTCCTTTAAATCTGCCGGATGTGGCTCAATGGATAAAAAATGATTTAACCGAAGGCATTTTTGCATTAAACGGAGGTGTTTAAATATGAAATCTATTCAGGAACTGGAAGCTATTCGCAAGAAAACACTTGATACGATCAATCTCCGGAAGGACACAGACGGCACACGTGTAGTCGTAGGTATGGCAACATGTGGCATCGCCGCCGGTGCTCGTCCCGTATTGACCGCATTT
This sequence comes from Eubacteriales bacterium, assembly GCA_031549625.1. Lineage (GTDB taxonomy): Bacteria > Bacillota > Clostridia > Christensenellales > CAG-138 > JAISXK01. Next base: position 1,016 of record JAVBPK010000079.1, on the reverse strand, counting down.
ATGGATGAGGTAGCAAAACGCAACCTTCAAGACGTGGTCGTAGCGCAAACAGGGTGCATCGGGGTTTGCCGCCTTGAGCCCATAGTGGAAGTCTACCGTCCTGGCGAAGAGAAGGTTACTTACGTAAAAGTAACGCCGGATATGGTTGGCAAAGTCATTACGGAGCACATCGTAAACGGCAATCCTGTCAATGAGTACACCATTGGCTACTACGAATCGCACAACAAATAAACAGAAGGAGGTTGCTACAGAATGGAATATTACCGCTCGCAGGTCCTGTGCTGCACAGGTACCGGTTGTTCGTCTTCAGGCTCAAACGAGATCGTTGCCGAGTTTGAAAGGCAAATAAAAAATGTTGGAATGGAAAGAGAAATTAAGATAGTGCCTACAGGCTGTTTTGGATTGTGCGAAACCGGTCCTGTCGTTATTATTTATCCGGAGGGTTCATTTTATAGCCATATAAAAATCGAGGATGTGTCCCGTATCGTTTCGGAACACTTGGTAAAAGGCCGCATCGTGCGCGATTTGCTCTATAACGAAAGCCTGGACGAGCAAGCAAATATCCGCTCCTTAAACGAAGTAGAATTCTACAAAAAGCAAAAACGTGTCGCGCTTCGGAATTGTGGCGTTATTGACCCGGAAAATATTGAAGAATACATCGCGTTTGATGGTTATCAGGCTTTGGCCAAGTGCTTGACGGAATTGACGCGGGAAGAGGTTGTCGATATCGTGAAACGCTCCGGCTTGCGCGGGCGCGGGGGCGGTGGCTTCCCGACCGGCCTGAAATGGAGCCTTGCGCAAAAACCAGTCAGCGATATTAAATATGTTTGCTGCAACGCGGATGAAGGCGATCCGGGCGCATTTATGGATCGTTCCGTACTGGAAGGCGATCCGCATGCCGTGCTGGAAGCCATGGCTATTGCCGGATATGCGATTGGTGCGCAACAGGGTTATATCTATGTCCGTGCCGAATATCCCATCGCTGTAAAGCGTTTACGCATTGCTATCGATCAGGC
>JAVBPK010000056.1:0-8434 GCA_031549625.1 Eubacteriales bacterium | reverse complement strand
GTGCAATGTTCCAGGCGGCTGATATCGCCTTCCTCTGTTTGCCGGACGCGGCGGCCATGGAAGCGGTGGCCCTGTGCGAAGGCAGCTCCACCCGCCTCATAGACGCGTCCACAGCGCACAGGGTGGCTCCCGGCTGGGTATATGGCTTTCCAGAACTTTCTGCCGACCGCCGCGCCGCCATACAAACAAGCAACCGCGTCGCTGTTCCTGGCTGCCACGCAAGCGGTTTCATCGCCCTCATTGCCCCGCTGGTTGCGGCGGGCGTGCTGCAAGCGGACGCTTTGCTCAGCTGCTGCAGTTTAACCGGCTATAGCGGCGGCGGCAAGCCCATGATCGCGGAATACCGCGCGCAAAACCGCGGCGACGCCTACGATAGCCCGCGCCACTACGCCACGGCGCAAGCGCACAAGCACCTGCCCGAAATGGCCGCTTACGCTGGGTTGGCACACGCTCCCGTTTTCAATCCGGTTGTCGGCGATTTTTATGCGGGCATGCTGCTCAGCATACCGCTGCATGTAAGCGCCCTGTGCGGCATCACGGAAATAAGCGAGCTTCAGGCGATATATGAAACGCACTATGCCGCCTCACGGCTCATACGCGTGCTGCCATTCAAACAAGAAAACGAATTTTTTGAAGCGAACGCGCTTGCGGGAAAAGACACTATGGAACTGTTTGTTTGCGGCAACGACGAACGGGTCACGCTATACGCAAGGTACGACAATCTTGGAAAAGGCGCTTCCGGCGCCGCACAGCAATGCATGAATATCATGCTCGGCAGAAACGAATGCGAGGGGTTACTAGTATGATGAACAACACAACACCATTGAAACCAGTGGAAGGCGGCGTGTGTGCCGCAAAGGGTTTTCTGGCTTCCGGCGTCCATTGCGGCCTGCGCAAAAACAAAGAAAAGAAAGATCTTGCGCTCATATTGAGCGAAGTGCCCGCGGCCGCGGCCGCCGTGTATACGCAAAACCTCGTAAAGGGTGCGCCTATACTTGTGACGCAGCAACACATCAAAGACGGTTATGCGCGCGCCGTGCTGTGCAATAGCGGCAACGCGAATACCTGCAATGCCGACGGCATCGATATCGCCACCCAAATGTGCGCGTTACTGGCAAAGGAAGCCATTCTCTGTGCCGAAGACGTCGTCATCGCCTCCACGGGCGTAATCGGCCAGCCGCTGCCCATAGGGCCCATCGCAGCGGGCATGCGGCCTCTTGTCGCGGCGCTTTCCGCCAGCGGCAGCGACGATGCCGCGCAGGCCATCATGACGACCGACCTCGCAAAAAAAGAATGCGCGTTCTCCTTCACGCTGGGCGAAAAAGAATGCCGCATCGGCGGCATCGCGAAAGGCTCCGGCATGATTATGCCAAACATGGCTACCATGCTGGTGTTCATTACCACAGACGCCGCCATAGAGCCCGCGCTGCTGCAAAAAGCGCTTTCCGCGGATATCATAGACACATTTAACATGGTGAGCGTGGATGGCGACACATCCACAAACGACATGGTAAGCGTGCTGGCAAACGGGCTGGCGGGCAATACGCCCATTTCCGGCGCAGGCGCCGACTATGACGCATTCTGCGCCGCGTTGCGCGCCGTCACCAGCCAGCTTTGCCGGGCGATAGCCAAGGACGGCGAAGGCGCGAGCAAGCTGCTCACTTGCACCGTTTCCGGCGCAAAGGATACCGGCATAGCACGCGCCGCGGCAAAATCGGTTATTTGCAGCAGCCTGTTCAAAGCCGCCATGTTTGGCGCGGACGCAAACTGGGGGCGCGTGCTTTGCGCTATCGGTTACGCTGGCGTTGATATCGATATCAACGCGGTAGACGTCGCGTTCGAATCTGCTGCCGGCCATGTGGATGTATGCAAAAACGGCGCTGGCCTGCCCTTCTCCGAGGACGAGGCCAAAAAAGTGCTGACGGAAAACGAAATCAGCATATTGATCGAGCTGAACAGCGGCTGTGCCGGCGCTACCGCGTGGGGCTGCGACCTCACATACGACTATGTTAAGATAAACGGCGACTACCGTTCATAAGGAGCAATATTTATGGAACCGTTGAATTTGACAAACGCTCAGCGCGCTGAAGTTTTAATACACGCGCTGCCAAACATCCAGCAATACGCAAACAAAGTCATCGTTGTAAAATACGGCGGCAACGCCATGCTCAACGAAGATTTAAAGCGCAGCGTTATGGGCGACATCGTGTTGCTGTCGCTGATCGGCATCAAAGTGGTGCTCGTGCATGGCGGCGGCCCGGAAATTTCCGATCTCATGCAAAAAATCGGCAAAGAACCGCAATTTGTGGACGGCCTGCGAGTAACGGATAAAGAAACCGCCGAAATCGTTCAAATGGTACTGGCAGGCAAGATCAACAAAGGCCTCGTCAGCTTGCTCGATACGATCGGCGGCCCCGCCATAGGCCTGTGCGGCATGGATTGCCACCTGCTCGAAGCGCGGCCGTATGACAAACGGCTCGGTTATGTTGGCGAAATCGTCAGCGTAAATCCTGCGCCCATCGTCGACCTGCTGGACAAAGGCTACATCCCCGTGATATCTTCCGTAGGCTGCGACAGGGAGGGCAACGTATACAACATCAACGCCGATACGGCCGCCGCACGCATAGCGAGCACATTAAAGGCCGAGAGCTTATTTTGCATGACAGATACACCCGGTTTGATGTATGATAAGGACGACCCCGGCACGCTTATCTCCGTCGTGCCTGTCAGCGAAGCGCCGCAGCTCATCCGCGAAGGCGTTATCCAGGGCGGCATGATCCCAAAGGTAGAATGCTGCATAGAGGCCATACGCCGCGGCGTAAAAAAAGTGTTCATCATAGACGGGCGCGTGGCCCACTCCATATTAATCGAAGTACTCACCGACGAAGGCATGGGCACCATGTTCAAATAATCGCCGTTCCGCGTGAACCGGCAAAAGCAGCTTATTCAGGAGGCATCGCCATGACGATCAAAGAACTGGATCAAACATACATACTCAACACATATTCCAGATTGGACGCCGCGTTTGTATCTGGCAAAGGCGTCGAGCTGTTTGATGATACCGGCAAGCGCTACATCGACCTTGGCAGCGGCATCGCCGTCAGCCCTTTCGGCATAGCGGATGACGCCTGGATAAACGCCGTCACAAAGCAGCTGCACACGCTGCAGCACACCTCCAATTACTACTACACGGACCCACAGGCGCGCCTTGCCGAAATGCTGTGCGCGCGCACGGGCATGGCGGGCGTGTTCTTTTGCAATTCCGGCGCGGAAGCCAACGAATGCGCCATCAAAGCGGCGCGCAAATACGCAAACGACCGCTACGGTATCGCCCGGCCCAATATCATCACGCTGGTAAACAGCTTTCACGGGCGCACGCTCGCCACGCTGTCGGCCACCGGCCAGGCGGAATACCACAAGCATTTCATGCCCTTTGTGCCCGGCTTTGTGCATGTGCCTGCCAACAACAGCGCAGCGCTTGAAGCCGCTGTAGAAAACAACGACTGCTGTGCCATCCTGCTGGAGCTTGTGCAGGGGGAAGGCGGCGTCAACGCGCTCGATCCCGCATTTGTGGAGTCGGCGGCGGCGATCGCCAAAGAGCGGGACATGCTGCTTATGATCGACGAAGTGCAAACCGGAAACGGCCGCACCGGCAAACTGTATTGCTACGAACATTTCGGCTTGGAGCCGGATATCATAACCACCGCGAAGGGCCTTGCGGGCGGTCTGCCTCTGGGCGCTGCGCTGTTTAACGAAAAAACGCGCCAGGTACTCACGGCGGGTACGCACGGCTCAACGTTTGGCGGCAACCCCGTTTGCGCGGCAGGCGCGCTCAACATACTCGAACGCCTTGACGATGCGTTGCTAAGCGGAGTCGAAGAGCGCGCCGTCTACATACGGCAGGCGCTGCACGGCGCAAAGGGTGTCATCGGCCTGTCCGGCAAAGGCCTGATGATCGGCATCGCCTGTACGCGGCCGGCCAAAGATGTGCTGCTCGGCTGCTTAGGCCGCGGCGTACTTGTATTGACCGCAAAGGATAAAATCCGCTTGCTGCCCGCGCTAAACATCCCCTTCCCTCTGCTGGAAGAAGCGATATCCATACTAAAAGACGAATTGGCAAAATAAGCAGCGCCTACAATAGAAAGGATCTCTCATGAATCATCTTTTGAAACTGGCAGATCTCACCCCGCAAGAGATCACAGATATCCTCAGCCTGGCCGATCAATTAAAATACGAGCAAAAGAACCACGTGCCGCACAACAATTTGCTTGCCGGGAAAACGCTGGGCATGATCTTCCAAAAAGCATCCACGCGTACACGCGTTTCGTTTGAGGTCGGCATGTACCAGCTGGGCGGATACCCGCTGTTCCTAAGCTCCAACGACTTGCAGATAGGCCGTGGCGAGCCCGTGCAGGACACGGCGCGCGTGCTTTCGCGCTATCTGGATGGCATCATGATCCGCACGTTCGCCCAGCAAGAAGTAGAGGATCTGGCGAAGTACGGCAGCATCCCGATCATCAACGGGCTGACGGACTACGCGCATCCCTGCCAAGTGTTGGCCGACCTCATGACCATCCGCGAGCACAAGGGCACGTTCCGCGGGCTAAAGCTGTGCTATGTGGGGGACGGCAACAACATGGCAAATTCACTCATCGTCGGCGGCATCAAAATGGGCTTAGAAGTAGCCATAGCCTGCCCCGACAATTACAAGCCGGACGCCGATATCTGCGCGTGGGCGCAAAAAACGGGCAAATTCATTTGCACTTCCGATATTCTGGCTGCCGCAAAAGGCGCCGATGTATTATACACCGACGTGTGGGCCTCCATGGGGCAGGAGGGCGAGGCGCAAACGCGCAAGCTTGCCTTCCAAAGCTTCCAGGTCAACGAAACGGTCATGCAGGCCGCGAAAGCGGACGCCATGGTCATGCATTGCCTGCCTGCGCATCGCGGCGAAGAAATTTCCGTCGAAGTATTGGAAGCGCACGCAAATGAAATTTTTGATGAAGCCGAAAATCGGTTGCATGCGCAAAAAGCGGTGCTTGTAACTCTTTTAGGGAAAAACAACTAAAGCTCGCGTGAAAAGGGAGGCACGCCAGTGAAAAGTTGATGATCGTTCATCTTTTCACTGGCTTTTATTTTATCAAAGGAAACAAAGAGGTTGCCATGAAAGAAAAAGCGTATCTAATTCTGCAAAACGGACAAGCCTTCGAGGGCCTTCGCTTCGGCGCGAACGGCAGCGCTATGGGCGAGTTGGTGTTTACCACCAGCATGACAGGCTATATGGAAACATTATCCGACCCAAGTTACTCGCAGCAAATCATATTGCAAACATTCCCGCTGCTGGGTAACTACGGTACGATGCAAAGCGATATGGAAAGCGCGAAATGCTGGGCCGCCGCCTGCATTACGCATGAAACCTGCGACGAGCCCAGCAACTTTCGCAGCGAAGGCACGCTGGACGCCTTTTTAAAGGCGCAGGGCGTGCCCGGTTTGTGCGGCGTAAACACCCGCGCCATCACGCGCGCCATACGCGAGCACGGCGCCATGAACGCCTGTATAGCGGCGGAAGCCACGCCGGATATTGCAAAAAAGCTCGCCCGCTTTTCGGTGCAAAATGCTGTAGCCGCCGTGAGTGCGACGCAACAGGTTACCCTTGCCCCCAAGGGTGTGCGCCATTACCGCGTTGCCATGCTCGATTGCGGCGTAACGCGCAGCACAATAAACGCGCTCACCATGCGCGGTTGTGAAGTCACCATTTTCCCGCACAACACCGGCGCTTCCAGCATACTCACGCTCGACCCGGATGGCGTTTTGCTCAGCGGCGGCCCCGGCGACCCCTCCGCCAACCCGGCCATCGTGGATGAAATCAAGAAAATGCTTGGGAAAGTCCCGTTGTTTGGCTTTGGGCTTGGGCACCAGCTGCTGGCGCTGGCATATGGCGCCAAAACGGCAAAATTAAAAAATGGGCACCGTGGCGCAAGCCTGCCTGTAAAAGATCTGGTAAAGGGCGGTGTATACATCACCAGTCAAAACCACGGCTACATCGTCACCACCGAAAGCCTCGCAAACACAAACGCGCATCTGCGCATGATAAACGTAAATGACGGCACATGCGAGGGCATCGACTATCCGGACATCGGCGCGTTTTCCGTGCAATTCAATCCGGAAGCCTGCACTGGCCCGCACTATATGCAGCCGCTGTTCGATAGATTTCTCAGCTTAATGGAGGGAAACGCCTATGCCGCTCAATAACGCCATAAAAAAAGTACTGATGATCGGCTCCGGCCCTATCGTAATCGGGCAAGCCGCCGAATTTGATTACGCAGGCGCACAAGCATGCGCCATATTAAAAGAAGCGGACGTGGATGTCGTACTTGTGAATTCCAACCCCGCCACCATCATGACGGACAAAACGCTGGCCGACGAAATTTATCTTGAGCCGCTCACGGCCCAGACCGTCAAGCGTATCATCGAAAAAGAACGGCCCGACAGTATGCTCGCCTCTTTGGGTGGGCAGACGGGACTCACCATAGCCATGCAGCTCGAAAAGGAGGGTTTTCTCGCGCGGATGGGCGTACGGCTCTTGGGCACAAACGCCTCCGCCATCGATCAGGCGGAAGACAGGCAGCTGTTCAAAGAAGCCATGCAGCGCATCGGCGAACCCGTCATCCCTTCCGGAATAGCAACCACGCTGGACGAAGCCATAGCGCATGCCGCGCAAATCGGTTATCCCGTCATCATACGTCCCGCATTCACGCTGGGCGGCGCGGGCGGCGGCGTGGCGCAAACAGAAAACGAGCTGCGCGCCGTCGCGGCAAATGGACTGCTGCTTTCCCCCATCACGCAAGTTTTGGTCGAAAAGTACATATTCGGCTGGAAGGAAATAGAGTTTGAAATCATGCGCGATGCCAACGACAACGCCATCGCCATATGCTCTATGGAAAACATCGATCCCGTAGGCGTGCACACGGGTGACAGCATCGTAATCGCGCCGGCCATCACGCTTTCGGATAAAGAATTCCAGATGCTGCGGAAAGCTTCGCTCAATATCATCCGCGCTCTCAAAATTGAAGGCGGCTGTAACTGCCAGTTTGCGCTGGATCCGGATAGTTTCGAATATGCCGTTATCGAAGTGAATCCACGCGTTTCACGCTCGTCCGCTTTGGCCAGCAAGGCCACCGGCTACCCCATCGCGAAAGTGGCAACGAAAATCGCGCTTGGCTATACGCTGGACGAAATCAAAAACGAGATCACGGGAAAATCCTATGCCTGCTCCGAGCCAGCCATCGATTATGTCGTGCTGAAATTCCCCAAGTGGCCTTTTGATAAGTTCATGCACGCGAGCCGCGTGCTCGGCACACAAATGAAGGCCACCGGCGAAGTCATGGCCATCGCGCCCACGTTTGAAATGGCGCTCATGAAAGCCATACGCGGCGCGGAAATTTCGCTGGATACGCTCAATTTGCCCGGCTTGCCCACGGATAAAGCCGCTTTATTGGAAAAACTTCGCCGGCCGGACGATCAACGGCTGTTCACCCTGTTCGCCGCCCTCAAGGCTGGCATCGCGCTGGATGACCTGTATGCGCTCACACGCATAGACCGCTGGTTTTTGCAAAAATTGCAGCATATGGCAAACTTCGAAAAATCCATTGCCGGTGTATCGCTTGACGCGGCCACGTATGCACACGCCAAGCAGCTCGGCTATACGGACCGCGCTTTGCGCTGCTTGAGCGGACACCCGTTGCCGGAAACGCTTGCAGCAACGTACCAGATGGTCGATACCTGCGCCGCCGAATTTGACGCGCAAACGCCATATTTTTACTCGATATACAGCTCGTGCGGTTTGGAAGTCTGCGAAGCGCGCGCGCATACGCGCAGCGGCAAACCGGTCGTGATCGTGCTCGGCTCCGGCCCCATTCGCATAGGCCAGGGCATAGAGTTTGACTATTCTTCCGTGCATTGCGTGCGCACGCTTCGCAATTTGGGTTACGAGGTTGTGCTGATAAACAATAACCCCGAAACCGTTTCCACCGACTTCTCCACAGCAGACCGCCTGTATTTTGAGCCATTGACGGAAGAAGACGTCACGCAAGTCATAGCCGTGGAACAGCCCATGGGCGTGGTCGTGGCTTTTGGCGGTCAAACGGCCATCAAGCTCACCAAGTACTTGCATGAGGCCGGTATCCCCATACTGGGCACCAGCGCCGAGAGCATCGATCTTGCGGAAGACCGCGCCCGCTTTGACGCTTTGCTGAACAGCTTTAACATCCGCCGCCCTGACGGTTTGGGCGTGCGCACGCTCGAAGAAGCGCTGCATGCCGCGAATACATTGGGGTACCCCGTGCTTGTGCGCCCGTCCTATGTCATTGGTGGCCAGAATATGACCATCGCATATGAAGACGCAGATGTGCAAAGCTACATGGAGCTGATTCTG
>JAVBPK010000040.1:0-3605 GCA_031549625.1 Eubacteriales bacterium | reverse complement strand
ATCTCTATGCAAATACAGGAGGCTCTTTGGCATGAGCGGCTTTTTGTGGAAATAATCCAAATGCGAATGGCTGATAAGGCGGTATAGGTTTTTCAAACCGGCCTGCGTTTTCGCAAGCAATACGGCGTGATACCGCTTGGTGCGCTTTTCTTGATTTTCGCGCTCTATTTCTTTTGTGATGGCGGGCAGCTTATCTTTCCCCAGCGCGCGAATGCGCTCCAAAAACTTTAAAAACGCTTCCGCCGTAGCCTGCGCGTCATCCACGGCACGATGGTGATTTTCCAGCGTGATGTTCAGATATTCGCAGATTGTACCAAGCTTATGGTTTTGCATACCAAAGAGCAAATTGCGCGAAAGCATGAGCGTATCAACATATGGCTGGTCAAAGGAGATGCCGTAACGCCCGCCATGCACCCGAATGAAGCCGACGTCAAACGCCGCGTTATGCGCAACCAGCACGTTGTCTTTTGCAAATTCGGCAAAGCATCGCAACGCTTCCCGCACATGCGGCGCACCTTGCAGCATATCGTCCGAAATGCCTGTCAGCTCGAAAATATTTTGCGGCACTGGTACGCCCGCGTCTACAAATGTAGAAAAGCGGTCTATGATTTTCCCGCCGGAAAGCTTAACGGCGCCGATTTCTATGATATGGCTTTGTTCCGTCTTCAATCCGGTGGTTTCAAGATCGAAAACCACGAAATTCCCATCCATTGGGATGAATTCCGCGTCGTGTTTGAGATATGCTTCCACGCCGAAAAGGATTTTGATGTTGTTCTTTATGCCTGCGCGCGCGGCCTCCGGAAACGCCTGCGCTACGCCATGGTCGGTAATCGCCACCGCGCTATGGCCCCATTTTGCCGCCCGCTTCACGGCATCCGTCACGCTCGTGAGCGCGTCCATAGCCGACATAGTCGTATGCAAGTGCAGCTCAACGCGCTTTTGTTCTGAATTGTCCTGCCGCACAACCCCGGGCAGCAGCAGCACGTCTTCCATGCGTATGACAAGATCATGCGAGAACTTGTCGTATTCGCAATCACCGCGCAGGCGCACGCACGCGCCCTCTTTGACCGCGGCCTCGATATGTTTTTGCAGCACGTTCGCTTCTTTTTTATCTAAAAACGCCTTGCATTGCACCGTATTGCTATAATCCGTGACCGCCAATATGCAAATCACCCGATCCGGCGACTTGCTCAGGGCGCGCAGCTCTATTTCGAGCGGATGGCCTTCTATCGTTACCCTGCCGGAATCTTCACGCAAATCTTGCATGGCCGTTAATTGATACTGGGCGATGCGCTTGCCCAGTATCAGTTTATCTTCTTGCTTATTTACCGGCTTTCCTGCTTGCTCCCGCTTATCTTTCTGGAGCGGCCTTTGCGCCTGTTCACGCGGCGGCCTGCTGATATGTACGCACGTTTCAAACGAGGAAAAGCGGTTTTGAAACAGCTCGTCCAATGTTTGCTGCTGCTCATAGGAAGGTAAAAATGGCGCAAGCAGATGGATATCCAGCCGCCCCGCCTCTTTGTTTAAGCTGGCCTGCTGCAAAGAAAGGGAGCTCGCCCATTCGCCAGCCTGCATTAATATATTTGTGAATTCCGGATTCAACGAAACTTACCCCCAGCCATCCCCACACGATGCTAATCTCTATATATAGTATTACTTTTGGTTGCGGATAGCAAGTTCTGGTATGAAATATTATGGCTCCTGCATAAACGCATATGCTTCTTTAATGAGCAAGTCCATGATCTCCGTGATATTGCCTGAGGCGCATTGCTCGCCTTTTTTAAACAATACGCCGCGCCCCTGGCCAAACGCGATACCCATGTCCGCTTCCTTTGCTTCGCCAGGCCCATTCACAGCGCAGCCCATAATAGCGACCGTGATCGGCTTCCCTTCTTTTGGCAAGCGTTCTTCCGCCTGTTTCACAAGGCTCGCAAGTTCTACATTGCATCTGCCGCACGTAGGACAGCTGATAATCTCCGCGCCTTCCTTACGCAAACCCACCGCGCGCAGTATGTTCTTTGCGGCGTATACTTCCTGCACCGGATCCCCCGTCAACGACACGCGGATGGTGCTGCCTATACCATCCAGCAACAAAGCGCCAATGCCGATGGCTGATTTTACGAGCGCAAATTCGCCCATACCCGCTTCCGTTACGCCTATATGCAGCGGATAGTCTGCCTCGTTTGCTATGAGGCGATATGCCTGCACCGTGTGGCGCACAGACGAGGCCTTTAAAGAAATCACGATATCGCCAAAACCCGCGTCCTCCAAAAGACGCACATGCCGCAGCGCGCTCTCCACCATACCTTGCGGCGTTGGTCCGCCATATTTTTCGAGAATATCTTTTTCGAGAGAGCCCGCGTTTACGCCGACGCGGATCGGCACATGGTGCGCCTTCGCGCAATCCGCCAGCTTGCGCACATATTCCGCGCCGCCGATGTTGCCGGGATTGATGCGCAGCTTATCCACGCCGTTTTCTATGGCCAATATGGCCAGCCGGTGGTCGAAGTGAATATCCGCCACCAATGGGATATGCGTTTTCGCCTTAATGTGCCTGACGGCCGCTGCGCATGCCGCGTCATATACGCTGATACGCGCAATTTCGCAACCGGCGCTTTCGAACGCGCGGATTTGTGCCGCCGTCGCCTCCACATCGCGCGTGTCCGTATTGGTCATGGACTGTATGGTGACGGGCGCGCCTCCGCCCATGGCCACGCCGCCTACATAAACCAGCGCTGTGCCCATTGCTTTTACCACCCCAGCAGCATTTTTACGTCGCTAAACGTAATCAGCAACGCAAAACCCATCAATATGACAAAGCCCACTAAATGCACCATGCCTTCTTTTTCCGGCGGGATGGGCTTCCCTCTGACCGCTTCGAGCAGGATAAAGAACATGCGTCCTCCATCCAGCGCGGGAATAGGCAAAAGATTGAATATGGCTAAACTGATGCTTATCAGCACCGCTATATACAGCACCATCTCGAAGCCCGTGCGCACGGCATAGCTGATGGTCGCCACCGCGCCCACAACCCCGACAATATCGCCCTGTTTTACACCATTTTTGAACATATCGCCAAAGGCCTGGAATGTTTCGCGTATGATGGAGAACACGAACGGAAACGCCTTGCCGATCGATTCGAAAAAGCCGTATGGTTTTCTCGTGAATTCGATATTAACGCCTATGACATTGTGCCCGGCTTCCTGGTTGTAGATATCATGCAGCTGGAAATCCAGCTTTTCCTGCCCGCGAAGCACAGTGATGGTTGCGTCGTTGCCCGCGCCGCGGATCATATCGATGGTTTTGCTGTAATCGCTGATCTCTACGCCGTCTACCGCATATAGGATATCGCCGGGCAGCATGCCTGCTTCAGCGGCTTTTGACCCTTCCGCCGCCAATGACCGCACGGTGGGCTGGTATTCCAGGCCGCCATAAGTCATCAACAACACAGCCGCCAATATGAACGTGAACAGGATATTCATGAGCGGGCCCGCAAGAATGACCAAAAACCGTTTCCACGGCTTTTGCGCGTTAAAACTGTGGCCGCTGGTTACCGCTTCGTCTTCGTCGTGGAAACGGCACATACCGCCTATCGGCAACGCGCG
>JAVBPK010000086.1:0-23530 GCA_031549625.1 Eubacteriales bacterium | reverse complement strand
AGCATGAGCTTTCTCCTTCTTGTAGTTTCTTTGTTTGCAACTTTAGTCTACAAGATTTTGAAGCTTCATGCTTCTTTTTCTTTACGTTACCCCAATCTTTAGTGTAGAGCCCTTTTGGTTTGCCGCGGGAAACGCACGGCGTTTTGCTAAATCCACCGCTGCGGCTGCGCCGCATCGGCGGGCAAAACACCAAAGGAAGATGGGAATTTTCTTTTTATTTTAAATGGGGAGCAGAGCCCCCCATGCCCCCATTCACTTGAGCAAGCTTGATTGTCCTTACCATATTTCTGCTTATTCTAACTTGTGAGACTGCCAGAATTTTGCCAATCCCAGCTTGCAAGAACCGCACGGCGTTTTGCTAAATCCACCGTTGCGGCTGCGCCGCAAGAATCAGAGCTTTTTTTGAACCCGAGAGCTTCGGCTGCAGGCGCTGAAGTCCTGTCCGCGGCCCGGCAAAAACAAAATATCCACCGGTTACGCACCGGTGGATATAGGACACGAATTCTGTTGTTTACAGAGCATACCCGCGTTTGAAGGCTTCCTTGTTCATATCGATAAACTTGGGTTTCACGTTCATTTCGATGGCCTTCATCCAGTCATCCAAAGAGAACGGCAGCTTTTTCGCCAACACGCCCAGCAGCACGACGTTTGCAGCGCGGAAGGTGCCGCATTCCTGTGCGATGCCGGTGGCATCCAGTTCGATGACGTTTTTCGCGCCAGCGCGGATGCGCTCCAGGCAGTCCGGCGGGTATTCGGCCGCGCCGATGATAACGGGCATGGGCAGCAGTTCCTGCGTGTTTACGACCATGGTGCCTTCGGGTTTGACATAGGGCAGCGCGCGCAGCGCTTCCAGGCATTCAAAGGCGAGCACGACATCGGCCTGCTCCTGTTCCACGATGGTGGAATACACGGGTTCATCCGCGCTCATGCGCACATAGGTAACAACGCTGCCGCCGCGCTGGCTCATGCCGTGCACTTCGCTTACGCGCACATCGTAGTTATTTTCCAGCGCGAGTGTTCCTAAAATCTTGCTGGCCAGAAGCGTGCCCTGGCCGCCAACGCCTACTATTACAATACCGATCATATTACTCGTCACGCTCCTTTCTTACTTCACGGCGCTCATGGCGCCAAACGGGCAAACGCGTCCGCACAGGCCGCAGCCCACGCATTGCGTATCGTCTATGCAAACGCCCGTTTCGGTTTTACGGATAGCGGGGCAGCCGATCTTCATGCACATGCCGCAGTTCTTGCACTTTTCAGCATCGCTGCAGAAGGGGATGCCGGGCTGCTTTACGATCAAAGCGCAAGGCCGCCTTGTAATGATGACGGAAACTTCATCGCGGGCCGTCTCTTCTTTGATGACGCGATCCAGCTCTTTGAGGTCGAACGGGTCGACGACGACGACATGCTTCACGCCGAGGCCACGGCAAACCGCTTCGAGGTCGAGCTGGTTTGTGGGCGCGCCGTGGATATCCAGGCCGTTCGCCGGGTTGTTTTGGTGGCCGGTCATGCCGGTAATGGAGTTATCGGCGATGATGACGGTGCCGACGGAGCGGTTATAGATCATGTTCAGCAAGCCGGTCATGCCGCTGTGGCAGAACGTGCTGTCGCCCAGCACGGCCACCGTTTTCTTCGCCTGCTCAACGCCGCGCGCCTTTTCCATGCCGTGCGCCGCGCCGATGGAGGCACCCATGCAAACGCAGGTGTCCACAGCGGAAAGCGGCGGCAAAAAGCCCAGCGTGTAGCAGCCGATATCAGACGTCACGGTAAGCTTGCGCTTGTTGAGGATCTAGTAGAGGGCGCGGTGCGGGCAGCCGGGGCAAAGCACGGGCGGGCGCATGGGAATATCCGGCGTTTGCATGGGGCCTGCCGCGGGGGCGCCGGCAAATTGGGTGGCCACCTTGCGGGCAAACAGTTCGCCCTGAATGCCGGTTTTATCCTTGCCGGAACAGGGGATGCCCATGGCCTTGATGGCATTTTCAAAGAAAGGTTCCATGTCTTCGATGACATACAGCGTTTCCACGCCCGCCGCGAATTCGCGGATAAGCTTCTCGGCCAGCGGATAGGCGAGGCCCAGTTTCAGGACGGAAGCGTTGGGCAGCGCGTCCTTGACATAGTTGTAGGCCGCGCCGCTGGTGACGACGCCGATCTTTCTGTCCGCCCATTCGATTGTGTTCAGCGGGGAGGAAGACGCGTCTTCAATCAGGCGCTTTTCACGGGCTTCCACCACGAGGTGGCGGCCGATCATGTTGCCCGGCATGGAAACGAACTTGCGGTCCTTTTTGTATTCTTTGAGGGGAATGTCTTCGCGTTCCGCAACCTCAACGATTGTGCGCGCGTGGGCGATGCGTGTGGTAACGCGCACGATCACGGGCGTGTCGTATTGTTCGCTGAGTTCATACGCCATTTTGACGTAATCTTTGCATTCCTGCGAATTGGAAGGATCAAGCAGCGGCACATGCGCGGCGTGGGCCAGCATGCGGGTATCCTGCTCGTCCTGCGAGGAGTGCATGCCGGGGTCGTCGGCCACGATGAGCACGAAACCCGCGTTTACGCCGGTGTACGCGGCAGTAAAAAACGGATCCGCCGCCACATTTAGGCCCACATGCTTCATGCAAGCCATGCTGCGTCCGCCGCCAAAGGCAGAGCCAAGCGCCACCTCAACGGCAACTTTCTCGTTTGGCGCCCATTCGGAATAAATCTCGGGGTAGGTAGAAACGGTTTCGCAAATTTCGGTACTGGGCGTTCCCGGGTATGCGGAAGCCACGCGTACGCCTGCCTCATAAACGCCACGCGCGATCGCTTCGTTGCCTAGCATCAGTTGTTTCAAATGAACCAGCCTCCTTCGGTTATTATAAAGCTGCAAACAGATTGCAGGAAGAAAAAACGAATCCTGCATGAACAGTATAACAAGAGTGCTCTGGCAAATGCCACTGAATCGCAGAAAATACATTATATATAGTTATAGTGCTTCAAGAATATAAAAAATTTGAGAGCAATACACAGATTAGTCTAATAATCCAAACAAAACCAGCAGCCAGGTGAGCGCTGCGGCGACGCCGATCAGCGCGTTAACCGTGAGAAAAACCATAGGTACGCGGCGCTTCTTTTTTGAACGCCGCGCGCGGTATTCAAGCCCCGCGATCAGTACGCCGGCCGCGGCGGCGGCAGTGGCGGAAAAGGCCGGAAGCGCGGAAAAAAAAGCGCCGGAAAGCAGCCAGAGGTCGAGGAGGTATGTTAGGGCGCCAATAGCGCATAAAAGGGCGAGAAAAAGTGTCATGGCATTGCTCCCGTGCTGGTTGTATATGCCGCATGCGGCCGTGCAATATGAAAACCCTTCTTACTAATAATTATACCACAACAAAAAGGCGCTCCGCCAAACAAAAAAGCAGGAATTCCTGCAGGGCCGCCGCCGCCATCCATAAGCATGAGAAAATATGCAGGAACCCCTGCGAAAAGGAACCAGTCATATTATTATATTAGGAAAACGAGCCGGAAAAGGTCGCAAAATGATACCGGCCGCCTTAAAAAACAGTGGAAGCGGCCATAAGCGCATGATATACTAAAGCGCAGGATAATAGAGGTTAGGAGGCGTTTTAGTATGCAATACTCCCACGAAGTGGAGGAAATGGTATGCGTCGCAAAAGGTGCGAAGCACGGCCCCGCTCCGATACCGGAAGAGGGTAAATGGGTAAAAGCAAAACAAATAGGTGATATCTCCGGCTTAACGCACGGGGTAGGCTGGTGCGCGCCGCAGCAGGGCGCATGCAAGCTCACGCTAAACGTCAAAGACGGCATCATCGAAGAAGCGTTAATCGAAACACTGGGCTGCTCAGGCATGACGCATTCCGCGGCCATGGCCGGCGAAATCTTGCCGGGAAAAACGCTGCTGGAAGCCATGAATACAGACTTGGTCTGCGATGCCATCAATACGGCCATGCGCGAACTTTTTTTGCAAATCGTATATGGCCGCACGCAAAGCGCGTTCAGCGAGGGCGGCCTGCCGATAGGCGCTGGGCTGGAGGATTTGGGCAAGGGCCTGCGTTCGCAGATCGGCACCATGTATGGCACGAACGCGAAGGGCGCGCGCTATTTGGAAATGGCGGAAGGCTATGTGTTAAAGCTGGGCCTGGATGAACACAACGAAATCATAGGCTATCAGTTTGTCTCGCTGGGTAAAATGATGGACGCCATCAAAAAGGGCGTAGATCCGAAAGAAGCATACGAAAAAAACATCGGCTCGTATGGCCGTTTCGCGGAAGCAAAAACGGTCATAGATCCGCGCCACGAATAGAAAGGGGGGCTTTGCATGATTCGCTTTGAAGGGTATGAGAGAAGAATAGACAAGATCAACAAGGTCCTAGCGGAATACGGCATTGCCAGCTTGGAAAACGCAAAGGAAGTCTGCGACGCGAAGGGCGTGAAGGTGGATGAAATCGTGCGCGGCATTCAACCCATCGCGTTTGAGAACGCGGTGTGGGCATACACGGCGGGCGCGGCGATAGCCATCAAAAAGGGCTGCAAAACGGCGGCGGAAGCGGCGGAGGCGCTGGGCATCGGCCTGCAGGCGTTCTGCATCCCCGGTTCGGTAGCGGATCAGCGCGATGTCGGCTTAGGCCACGGCAATCTGGCTGCCATGCTGCTGCGTGAAGATACAAAATGCTTCGCGTTCCTGGCGGGCCACGAAAGCTTTGCCGCCGCGGAAGGCGCCATCGGCATAGCGCGCACCGCGAACAAAGTGCGCAAAACGCCTTTGCAAGTCATACTGAACGGCCTTGGCAAAGACGCTGCTATGATCATATCGCGCATCAACGGGTTTACATTGGTGGAAACGGAATACGATTACGGCACAGGCAAGCTGAACATCGTATTTGAAAAGAAATATTCTGAGGGCGACCGCGCAAACGTGCGCTGTTACGGTGCGGATGATGTGAGCGAGGGCGTGGCCATCATGCGCCACGAAAGCGTGGATGTGTCCATCACGGGCAACTCCACGAATCCCACGCGCTTTCAGCACCCTGTTGCGGGCACATACAAAAAATGGTGCATCGAAAATGGCAAAAAGTACTTTTCCGTGGCATCGGGCGGCGGCACAGGGCGCACGCTGCACCCCGACAACATGGCGGCGGGGCCCGCTTCCTATGGCATGACAGATACAATGGGCCGTATGCATGGCGACGCGCAGTTTGCGGGCTCCTCTTCGGTACCGGCGCATGTGGAAATGATGGGCCTCATCGGCATGGGCAACAATCCCATGGTCGGCGCATCGGTTGCTGTGGCAGTCGCCATCGAGCAGGCGGGCTAACGGCCTGCCCTCACTTAATGTAAAAAAGCGAAGCGGTTGTTTAAAAAAAGCAATTGCGCATAGAATCGTAACGACAAAAGAAAGGAGCAAACAAATGGAACTAAAAGGAAGCAGGACAGAGGCAAACTTAATGGCGGCGTTCGCCGGAGAATCGCAGGCACGCAACAAGTACACATTCTATGCGTCGCAAGCGCGCAAGGATGGCTACGAGCAGATCGCCGACCTTTTTGTTGAAACGGCGGACAACGAGAAGGAGCACGCCAAACTTTGGTTTAAGCTGCTGCACAACGGCATGCCGAAAACAGAAATGAATTTGGCGGATGCGGCCGCGGGCGAACACTATGAGTGGACCGATATGTACATGAATATGGCAAAAGAAGCGAGGGAAGAAGGCTTTGAAAATATCGCAAAGCTGATGGAGGGCGTGGCGCAGGTGGAAAAACGCCATGAAGAACGCTATCTAAAGCTGAAGGCGAATATCGAACAAAGCAAAGTGTTCAAACGCGAAGAGCCCAAGCAATGGATGTGCGCCAATTGCGGGCATGTGCATGAAGGGCCGGAAGCGCCGGATGTTTGCCCGGTATGCGCGCACCCGCGCAGTTATTTTGAAATCCTGGCGGATAATTATTAAAAGAACAAGATATGTTCGCCAAGGGCGGATACAGCGAAGGCGGCCGGAAACGGCCGCCTTCGGGCCGTCGAAAAACCCTGTTTTTCGACGGGATTGCGGCATTTTACCTCTCGCCCTTCGGGCTCGCGGGCGGCAAAATGCCCAAGGTGTGGGCTGCGGACGCACATGTCGTCCTTGCCCACGGATTAAAAGCTTTTTCTTGCGAACCTTTTTTGACAGACTGAGGCGGCCGGAAACGGCCGCCCTCGTGCGTTTGTAAGGGAAGCATAAACTATTTGTTTGCTGGAACCAGCAAAACACCGTGCGTAATCCGCAAGCCGGATTAGGCGAAACGCCGCAAAGCCAACTCGGCCAGCGCAAAACCTTTCACAAGTCAAATAAATGGAAAAACCACGTCAAAATAGATTAATAAATTAAATAAATGCATTATCTTATATATAAATATAAGTAAAAATACTATTATGGCGCAATTAATGAAAGCAGCCGCTTCCGCGCATACTAGCCGTATTAAAATCAGAAGGACGAAAAAACAATGATTCAGTTGACGCACGCGCAGGTCAGTTACCCAAGCGGCAAGTTGGTTCGCTATGTTCGCAGCGCCCTGTTTGCCGACCGTTTTGAAAAAGAGCGGGAAAAGGCGCTGCAGGATGTGACTCTTTGGCTGGGAAAGGGAGAATCATGGGCTGTTTTGGGCGGAGAGGGCGCGGGTAAGACGGCGCTGCTACGGCTGATAGCGGGACATATCCCGCCGTCGGCGGGCGGCTGCGTGGTGGAAGGCCGTGTGGCGGCGGCAATACGGGGCGAAGACGGGTTGATAGAAAAGGAAACGGGCGAAAACAACGTCGTGCTGGCCTGTGCGCTGGAAGGGTTGGAAAAGGAAGCGACGCGCGCCATGACAGAGCGGGTAAAAACGCTTTCCGGGCTTGAGGACGCGTATAACAAGCCGGTCACAACCTACACGGAAGCCATGCGGGCAAGGCTTGCAATCAGCATGGCGCTGGCGGCAAAGCCGAACGTTTTGGTCGTCAGCCGCTTGCTGGAGCGCTGTGGCCTGCCGTATATGCAGCGATACATCATGCAAATTCGGGCGGATGTCAAAGAGGGCATGACCGTGCTGGTGGAAAGCGGAGAATACGCCATGCTGACGCGGCTGTGCGAAAGCGCCATATGGATGGAAGAGGGGCGTATCCGGCGGCTGGGCCGTTATGAGGTGGTGCTGGATGCGTACCGCGCGCTGAAAAAAGCTCCGGACGTGCCGGAAAATCAGGAAAAAATAAAACGCTGGCTTGCGGAGCAGCAAGCGGCGTTTTCAAGCGCATTGGCGCCCGCCTGGAAAGAATTGCAGCGGCGGGAGGGCTGGCCGGACGAGGCGCGGGCCGCCGTGGAAGCGGCTGAAAATATGGCAAAGCGACTAAACGAACAGCTTACGGCATATGCCCATGCAAATCTCGCATTTGAGCAGGAAAACGAGCGGCTTGGCGATGCCCTCAAAAGCCAGGTAGCCCGCGCGAAGGAGGCAGAGGAACAGTTGACGCGCGTAATCGCGTCCGTAGCGGATACGCTGCGGGTGATGCACGCACAGTTTGAAGCGATTGCTAAACTGTTGCCTGCATCGGGCAGGCGCATAGCGAAATGAAGCGGTGTGCGGGGCAACGCTTTATTCGCCTTCCCCCGCGTCCTCCCCTGGAGGAGAATCCTTACGCCTTAGCCCAGCTTACCCAGCACGGTGAACGTGTTGGCGTCCACCACATATGGCGAAAAGGAAGAAAGGCGGCTGTCCAGCACGACAATGTATACGGAAGCGTCTATAAGCTGCACGCCAGGGTTGCCGTCCTGCAGCGGCAGCAGCGTGTAGGAAGCGTGATCCTCCCGCGTAATCATACTGTATGCTGCGGGGGTCTGCTCTGTGGAAACGGGTAAGGCGGCGTATACGCTTTCAAGTATGGCATTGCGCAGTTTTTCGTCTATTTCCGGCGCTGCGTTGGCGGCAAGGCGAGGCGCGTCATCGGCAGCCCCTGAGTCCGCGCCGCTCGCTGGCGGCGCGCCTGCTGAGCCGGCCATGCTTGCGTCCGGGGCGGCTGCGGCGGGCGTCATGTCTGACGCGCCCGCGTTTGGAGCCGGTGCAGGCGCGGCTGGAGCAGCTGGCGCAGCCGGGGCCATGGGCGCCTGGCCGCCACCCGCCTCATCGTGTGGCAGCGCCGAGCCAAGCAGCGGCTGCGGCATGGCGTCCGCGGCGGCTTGCGGTACGGGCGTGGCTATGGAAGAAAATTCCGAAATCGCCTCGCCCGTAGAAATATTCTGCGAGGCTTTTGCGGATTGTGCGTCGCGCGGGGTTGGTGCCCCGGAAAGCATGCGCTGTGTGCCAAATAAAACCACCAGAAGCGCAGCCGCGGCGGAAACGCCGATTGTCAGGCGACGGAGTTGGGCGGTCTTAAATTTTGTGCTGGCAGAGCCACCGTCTTTGCCGGCCACCGGAGAAAAAGCAAGCGAGTTGCCGGTTTCGGCGGCGGTGGCGTTTGCCGCTTCGTGCAGCAGGGAGGCTTTCCAGTCGTCAAAAGGAAGGGCGGCGCTGTCTTGCCTAGCGGTTTCCCGCAGCAAAGCGTCTACGTCAATAGGGTTGTTTTTGCGCATATACGCCGTCTCCCTTCTTTAATAGTTTTTCCATCATGCTTCGCCCGCGGGACATCTGCGATTTCAGAGTGCCCTCGTTGATGTTCAGCAAGGCGGCGATTTCATGGTAGTCCAGTTCCGCAAAATAATATAAATACAGCGGTTGACGATATTTTTCCGGCAATGCAGCAAGCGCGTCGCGCACAAGCCGCTGCGTTTCGTTGCGCTCGGCTTCGGCCTCCGGGCCGGGAGCGGGGTCGGCTTCCAGCAGGCCCGCGTCTTCCGTGGGTACGTTTCGCTTGTTGCGGCGCAGTATGTCAATGCTGCCGTTTACAGCGCAACGGTACAGCCAGGCGCGTTGTTGCGCCGGGGCAATGCCAGCCAGCATATCGATGTTGCGGTGTGCGCTTAAAAACGCGTTTTGCATGGCGTCGGCAGCGGCGTCTTTGTCGCGCAATACACCGTAAGCCGCCCAATAGATGGCCTTCGCGTGTGCGTCATACAGCGCTTCTAAAAGTTGCGTTGGCATGGTTGGCAAAACGCGTCTCCTTTCCTGCTATGCGAAAAAACATGTATCAATCATAACAGGAGGGCGCTTGTTTTGCAACGATGCCGGCAAAGGGCGGGATACTTCTTAAGCGCGGGATGGCGTCAGAGCCTGTGCCCTGTGTATGCGTCACACAAACCGGATACGAATTACTTTTGCTGCCTTAACATAAATACGCGGCGAACGCGAGTTTGGTTGCATGAAAAAGAAGCGAACAAAAATTTGGAAAACTAAGCCCGCTTTTTGGCGGCTTGTGATGTGTGAAATGTCTAAATGTGTTAACGCGTGAAAAGGTGTAGTGCAATTAAAAACGGACATACTAATACTCGAACAAAGGCGAAAATAAAGAGAAAACGCCGAATAAAGCAAAAAGGAGGAACGATATGAAGCGGATAGCATGTTTTAGCATTGCGCTTATGCTTGTGTTTGCGGGCGTGGTGGGCTGTACGCAGCCGATAGTTCAACCGACGCCGTCGCCCATAGCCACGGTACATCCCGTGGTCACTCCCATAATAACGCCGATGCCGACGCAGGCGCCAACGCCAATGGCTCCGGCCAATTCGCCGGGAACAGCGAATAACACAGGCGCGACAGGGAATGGCGGCACAGCAGGTACCATGAGCAGCATACCCAATTTTAAATCCGGTACCGAAGTGCTCGTAAACGATCTGCCAGAACTCAAGACAAGCTTGCAGGAAAAATACGAAGGCGCAACGATAGGGCGAATCAGCCATGGCCTGTATAAAGATCAGCAGGTCTACGTTGTGGAATACAAAGACCAGGCAGGCAAGCAAAAAACCATCTATTACACAGCGGGCGGTCAATTCCTGACATAATGAACGCAAGGTTATAGCAAAAAGACGACTTGCGGTTGCACCAAAAATGAGTATATCAAATGGTGCAACCTTTTTTAATTTATATTTTCAATATTACCGCGTCAGTTTTGCATAAAAGCAGGCAAGAGAATGCCGCTTTTGCGTGCGGTATGATATACTAAGGAAAAAGAAGCGGACAGCCCAAAAGAAAGGGAAGCCATGCGTTTATTTATAGCGTTGCCCATACCGACGGACGTCAAACGCGCACTTGCGAGCATGCAAGATAAGTTGCGCGGGTGTGCGGAAGGCGGCCACTATGTGCCGGAACGCAATTTTCATGTAACCATGCATTTTATCGGCGAAAGCAACGATCTTACGGGAGCGGCGGGTGCGTGTGACGAAGCGGTGCGCGGCATTCGCCCGTTTGTGCTGCGCCTGGGCGGGTACAAGAGCTTTGAGCGCGGGCAGCTGCGGACGGGGTATGCGTGGGTACACGGGGACATGAACGAACTCAATCGTCTGCATGAAACGCTCGTTTCCGCGTTGGCGGCGCAAGGGTTTTCGCTGGCGGGCGGACATAAACGGCTCACGCCGCATATCACGCTGGCGCGCGATTTGGCGCATGCGAATACGGTGGCCGCGGGGATGGAACGGGCGGGAGAAGGTTTGCAGGGCGGGAGCGCGTGGACGGTCAATTCCTTGGTGCTGTATGAAAGCCGCACTGTAGGCGGCGGAGGCATGCAGTACACGCCCCTGCATACGGCGGCGATACGATAAGCCTGGGTTTATGGCTTTTTGCAAAAGGAGCGGAGTATGCCTGCGGATGTTCATTTTCTGATAGGCCGGGCGGGTTCCGGCAAATCGCACATCATAAAAGAATCCATTAAGGAAAACATGCGCCTGGGGCAGAGGGCGATATTAATCGTACCCGAACAATTCACATACGAAACAGAAAGCGCGCTGAGCCGTGAGCTGGGGGGATTAATCGGCATACAGGTGCTTAGCTTTGCGCGGCTGGCGGAACGAACGGGGGCGGCGCAAGAGCTGCCGTTTCTTTCGCGGCAGGGGCGGCGGATGGTGCTGCGCCGCGTTACCTATCAGCAAAAAGGCGCGTTAACGGCGTTTGCGGGGGTGGCGCATAGGGCGAGTTTTGCCGCGGGCATGGACAACCTGCTGACGCTGTGCAAGCGTTTTCTTATAACGCCGGACATGCTGCGGGATTCGGCCGCGAAACTAAACGCGCGGCCGGCGCTGGCCGCAAAGCTGACCGATATTGCGCTGCTGTATGGCGCTGTGGAAGAATACATGCAAAGCCATTTTATCGATGGCGAGGACGCACTGAACGCGCTGATAAAAAGCCTGCCAAGCTCGTTTTTCGCGGGCGCGATCGTGTATATCGACGGGTTCGATGCGTTGAGCGCGCAGGTATACGCCATATTGGACGGGCTGATGCAACACTGCGGGTCGCTGACATTTTCCATTTGCATGGACCCAAGTGCGGCGGCAAAGGACGCTGCGCTGTTTGCGCCGGAAAGAATGTGCTACGAGCGCTTGCTGGCGCGGGCGGGCGAGCTGAATTGCAGGGTGTTTTCCAGGGAATGCGCGTATGCGCCGCCGGAAAAGGACACGGCGCTCGTGTTTATGGAGCGGAATCTGCACGCGTACCCGTTTGCGCCGTTTGCGGAAAGGACAAAGGCTGTCAGCATAATGGGCGCGGTGGACAGGGCGGCGGAGGTGGAAGCGGTGGCGGATGAAATATTGCGGCTGGCGCAAAGGGGCGTCCGTTTTCGTGATATGGCGGTTGTTGCGTCCGATTTGGCGGCGTATTCCACGCTGATGCGGCGCGCGTGCCTGCGCAGGGGCATACCGTTGTTTTTTGATGCGGGCCGTGGGATGAACGGGCACCCGGTTGTGGAGCTGCTGATGAACGCGGCGCGGGTGGCTTCCGGCGGACTGTACCGCGCGCATTTGCTGCGCATAGCAAAGACGAATCTGGCGGGAGTCACGCAGGATGAGGCGGAGGCGCTGGAGAATTATTGCCTGCGCCGCGGCATTTTGGGCGGACAGGCTTTCGAAAACCCGTTTGCGGCGGAGGAGCCGGAGGCGGAGCGGGCGAGGGCGGCGCTGGTGCCGCCGCTGCTTGCTTTGCAAAAGGCGTTTGCGGCGGAAACGGCGGCGGAAAAAACGCAGGCGCTGTTCGATTATTTGGTGGCGCTGGGTGTGCAGCGGCAGCTGGCGGCGCTGGTGCGGGAACTAAACGAAGCAGGCAGGTTCGCGCTGGTACAGGAACACGCGCAGGTATGGGATATTTTGCTGGAGCTGTTTGGCCAGCTGTATGTCATACTGGGGTCTTCCAAAATCAGCCGCCGCGAATATGTGGACGTTCTGAAGGAAGCGGTTTCGGCGTATCAGGTCGGCATCATACCGGCCACTGCCGATCAACTGTTGCTGGGCGACATGGCGCGCACGCGCAGCAGGGGGCTGGAGGAGCTGTTTATACTGGGCTGCAACGAAGGCTTGCTTCCGGCGCCGCGTTTGGACGACGATATTTTAGACGACGAAGAGCTGGACGAGCTGGCGGGCACAGGGCTTGCGCCATGGTCGGGCGCAAAGGCGCGCGCGTCGGAGGACCAGCTGGACATATACCGCGCTATCAGCGTGGCGCGGCGCGGCCTGCACATCAGCTTTGCCTATTCCGACGGAAGCAGGGAAGGCGTGCCGTCCATATTTGTAGACCGCGTGCGCGAGCTTTTCCCGCTGGTGGAGGAGATTTCCGCCGGGGTGGCGCAGGGCGGCGGTATTCCGGCGGGGGAGAGTGCTGGGTTTTCGCTGCTTTTGCGCAATCTCGCCAAAAAGGACGAGCCGCTTTTCGCTGCGTTGCACGCGCATTTTGAAAACGCCCCGCAATACGCGCCGCGGCTGCGGCAGGCGGAGCGGCTGGCGGGCGAGCCGGTAGCGGAGGCCTCGTTTGGCAAAGCGATGGCAAGGCGGCTGTACGGCCAGAAGCTGTATACCACGGTCAGCCGTTTGGAAACATTCCGCGAATGTCCGTTTCGCCATTTCGCGCAGTACGGGCTGCGGGCGAAAACGCGCCCCGAATTCCGCGAAAAAAAAGCGGATATTGGCCGCTTTTCGCATGAGGCACTCGAAGCGTTTGTGTGCGAGGTGCCAAAGAGAGGGTATTCTTTCCATACGATATTAGACGAACAGGCCGAAGCGCTTTTGGAAGAGCTGCTGCAAAAATGCCTGGAAGAATATGAAAACGGTTTATTATTGGCTACGCCCCGCGCGCGCGTGCTTTCGCGTTTTTGGAAGGAGGCGGTGCGGGAAACGGCGCTGGCCATATGCCACAGTTTGCGGGAGGGCAGCTTTGCGCCGTTGTTTACGGAGGTGCGCTTTGCGCCGGATGGCGCATTGCCGGCAGTGGAAAGCGCCGATTGCGTCCTGTCCGGCGTAATAGACCGTATAGACGGCGTGCGGGCGGAGGGCGGCGAGCTGCTTTTGCGCGTTGTCGACTATAAGACGGGCGAGGCAAGGCTCGATTACAGCAAGATAGCGGACGGCGTATCCTTGCAGTTGCCGCTGTATCTCGTGGCGGCGGGGCAGGGCGCGGGCCGGCCTGTGGGTATGTTTTATCAGCTCGTGCAAAGCCCCGATCAGAAAGAGGGCGACGAAAGCGAAATAGCAGGCAAGCTGCGGCTAAACGGCATATTGCTGGACGAGGCGCGTTCACTTTTCAAAAGCGGGGACGAAGAGAAAGGCAACGCAAAGCCGCGCATCACCGGAAGCAAGCTGCTGACGGAGGAGCAGCTTTCCACGCTGTTGCGTTTTGCGGTGGTACGGGCGGGCGAAATCGCCAAAAAGCTGCAAAGCGGCTATATGGCGGCGGAGCCGACAAAAATGGGCAGAAGCAGCACATGCGCGTATTGCGAATATCCAAGCGTATGCCGTTTTGAAAGCAGGCTGCCCGGATGCAGGGAGCGCAGCATCCCCTCCATAAAGGCGGACGCGTTTTTTGCGCGCGCGGCGGGCAGCGTGAAAGGCGGTGAAGCATGAATTTCACGCCATCACAGCTGGCGGCCATACAGACGGATGGCCATAACCTGCTCATTAGCGCGGCGGCGGGCAGCGGCAAAACGGCGGTGCTGACAGAGCGCATCGCGCGGCTGGTAAGCGACGGGGCGGATATCGGCCGCTTTCTGGTGGTGACGTTTACGGAGGCGGCGACGGCGGAAATGAAGCGCCGCATCACAGCGCGCCTGTTTAAGGCCGCGCAGCAGCAGGAGCGGCCCGAAGCCGGGGAAAAGCTGCGCGAGCAGGCGCGGGCGGTAAACCGGGCAAATATCTCTACGCTGCACGCGTTCTGTCTGTATGTGCTGCGCCGGCATTTTCATGTGCTGGGGCTGGATCCGGCGTTCAGGCCGGACGAGCTGCTGTGCGGCATACTGTTTCGGCAGGCGATGGAGGAGACGGCGGCGCGGTTTTACGAGCGGGACGATGAGGGCGCGCAAGGCAGCCGCTTTTATGAGTTGCTCGGCGCGCTGTCGGGCAAGGAGGAAAGACTGTTTGAGCTGGCGGAGCAGATGCACGATTTTCTAACGGCCCAGCCGGAGCCATGGGAATGGCTGGAAGCGGCGGTAGCCGCGTATGACATAGACGAAAGCGCCATGCGGCAGCACCCGGCCATGCAGGTGCTGTTGGCGCACGGCAAGGAAGAATCTTTGCGGGCGGAGGCGCTTTTGCTGCAGGCGCGCGCAAAAGTCCCGGGGGGGCTTTCCGCGAGTTTGGCGCAAATAGACGAAGAATTGGCTCAGGTACGGGCGCTGCGGCTTCCGCGCGATTGGGAAACGTTTTGCGCGCAATTGGCGGCGACAAACTTTTCCAATTTTAAAACGGCGGGGTATAAAGAATACCCGGAAGCGAAAGAGGAAGTAAAAAATCTGCGGGCAAAGGCGCGCGATCAGTTGAGCGCACTAAAAAAGGCATACAGCCGCCCGCTGGCGCAGGAGGCCGCGCTGCTGCGGCAGGTGGCGCCGCATGTGCAAACATTGGCGGCATTCCTGCGCGAAATGGCGGGCCGGTACGACGAGCTGAAGCAGGAGCACGGCGTTATAGACTTTGCCGACATGGAACATTTTGCGCTGCGCGCCCTGAAAAACGAGGAGATCAGCCAGAGCCTGCGCAAGCGCTTCCAATATATATTCGTGGACGAATACCAGGACAGCAGCCAGATTCAGGAAGAATTGCTTTGCCGCATCCGGCAGGAAAACAATCTGTTTATGGTGGGCGATGTCAAACAATCCATATATAGCTTTCGGCAGGCGGAGCCGGGCCTGTTTTTGGGGCGGCTGCAAACGTATGCCGAGGCAAGGCCGCCATACACGGAAGAATACGCGCCGGATGCGGCAGGCGTGGCCATTTCGCTGAATGATAATTTCAGGAGCTCCAAACCGGTAGTAGACGCAGTAAACGGCCTGTTTATGAGAATCATGCATAAAGAAACCGCCGATCTCGACTACGACGAAAAGGCGGCGCTGCGGCGGCCCGAAGACGCAAAGAATTTGCCGCTGGACGGCTTTGAGTTTCACATCATAGAAAGCCGTGCCGAGGCGGCAGAAGCGGATACGGAAGCGGACGAGGAAACCGGCGAACAGCCAGAAGAGCAGGATGATGAGGAAACGGCCTCGGAACGGCAGCAGGCGCTGGAAGATATAAGCGAAGCGCAAGCCGAAGCGCGGCTGGCCGCCGAGCGCATTCACGCGCTGATGCAAACGGAACAAATTACGGAAGCAAAGACGGGCGCGCAACGCAAATTGCGGTTTTCCGATTTTGCCATTCTGCTGCGCGCGCCGAAGGCTGCGGCACAAACCTGGGCGCAAACGCTGGCTGAAAGCGGCGTTCCCGCGTATGTGCAAGCCACGGGTGGGTATTTTGACGCCATCGAAGTGCAGGTTTTCTTGAATCTGCTGAAAGTGATCGATAACAAACGGCAGGATATTCCGCTGCTGAGCGTGCTGCGTTCGCCCATTTTCCATTTCTCCGCGGAGGAGTTGATCACGCTTGCCACGGAAACAGCCGCGGATTTTTTATGGGAACGCCTGCTGGCGTATGCAAACGGCGCTGAGGAAACAGAGCTGCGTAAACGCGCAGCAGCGGTGCTGCAAAGTTTGGAAAACTGGCGTAAAGAGCAGCTGCTTCAGCCATTGCAGCCCTTTTTGGCGCAGCTGTTGGACGAAACCGGCTTTTATGATTGCGTTGCGGCGCTGCCGGCGGGGCGGGAGAGGCAGGGCAATCTGGACGCGCTTCTGTCGCGGGCGGAAGAGTACGCGGCGATGGGCGGCGCAACGGATTTAAACAGCTTCCTCGCGCATATGGAAGGGGCGAAGTCCACGGCTGATATTGGCGGCGCGCAGGCGGGGGCGGCGGACGTGGTGCGGGTGCTGTCCATGCACAAGTCGAAGGGGCTCGAATACCCCGTGGTGCTGCTTGCAGGGCTTGGCAAGAGCCTGCGGGCCGCGAAAGCCGCGCAGGATAAGCGCGTGCTGCTGGAGCGCAGGCTGGGCCTGGGCGTAAAGTTTCGGGTGGAAAAATACATGCAAAGCACGCTGTACTATAAGGGCGCGCAGTACGAATTAAAACGCCGGCAGATGGCCGAGGAAATGCGCGTATTGTACGTAGGTATGACGCGCGCGCAAAACAGGCTGCTGCTGCTGGGCAGCGTAAAGGGCGCGCAGGAGCGGCTGCAAGAGGCGGCGGAGGGGAAGGGAACGCGCGTTGCTTCCTTTCTGGACTGGCTGCTGCCGTTTGCGGCGCAAAGCGGGCAGTGGCCCGTGCAGGTGCATACGCGCCAAATGCTGGCAAAGCGGCGGCAGGCGGGGGAGGCGGCTAAAAAGGCCGATCCGGCGGCGCTGGCGGCGTATACGCGGGAATTGCGGGAGAGGTTCTCCTGGCGGTATGCGCATGAGGAGGCGATGAGCATCCCGACGAAACGCAGCGTCAGCGAGCTGACGGAAACGCGTGAGGTATTGTTGCGGGAAGCGCCTGCCTTTCTGGCGGCGGATACGCGGCTTTCGGCGGCGCAGCGCGGGGCGGCGGCGCACCGTATTTTGCAGGAGCTGCAGCTGAAAAACTGCAAAATCGGCGACGAAGACGAATTTGTGCGGCGCGAATTGGCGCGCATGCGTGAAAACGGGATTATCTCCGCGCGGCAGGCGGAGGCGGTGCGGCCCGCCGATATCAGCGCGTTTTTGCGCGGCGGGCTGGGCAGGCGCATGCTAAGCGCGCCGCGCGTGGAGCGCGAATGGGAATTTGCCATGGAGCTCCCGGCAAGCAGCGTAATGCAAAGCGGCCCGCAGGCGGGAAACGGAGAAAGCGTGCTGTTGCAGGGTGTGCTGGATTGCTGCTTCATGGAGGACGGCGAATGGGTGCTGCTGGATTTCAAAACAGACCGTATCGCGCCCGAACGATCAAAAGAAGAAACGGCAAACGAACATGCCGCGCAGCTGGCGTACTACGCGCAGGCGCTGGAAAAACTGACGGCCACGCGGGTAAAGGAGCGCTTTGTGGTGCTGCTGCGGTATGGCGAGTTTGTGCCGGTGTAAGCGGAAAGCAGGGCGCGCAGTTGACAAGCCCGCGGCTTTTCGCGGATAATAAGAAGCGTAGTTTCGCATTTATATATGGAAAGAAGGTAACGCCCCATGGAGGACATGCAGAAATCCAGAAATTTCATTGAAGAAATCATTGAAGAGGATTTAAAGCAGCAAAAGGTGAGCTTTATTCGGACGCGCTTCCCGCCGGAGCCAAACGGCTACCTGCATATCGGGCACGCAAAGGCGCTGTTCATCGATTTCTCCATGGCGGCGCAATACGGCGGCGAATGCAACCTGCGCTACGACGATACAAACCCCACGAAAGAGGATGAAGAATTTGTGGATGCCATCCAGGAGGATATCCGGTGGCTGGGCTTCCAGTGGGCGCATGTGTTTTATGGTTCAGACTATTTCGATACCTGTTACGACCTGGCCGTTTCGCTCATCAAAAAAGGCCTTGCGTACGTGTGCGACCTCACAAAGGACGAAATGCGCGAATACCGAGGCACGCTTACGGAGCCGGGGCGCAATTCGCCGTTTCGCGACCGTTCGCCGGAAGAAAACCTCGCGCTGTTCGAGCGCATGAAGGCGGGTGAATTTCCAGACGGCACGCGCACGCTGCGCGCCAAAATAGATATGGCCTCGCCAAACGTGCTGCTGCGCGATCCCGCGCTGTACCGCATTATCCATGCTACGCACCACCACACGGGCGACGCGTGGTGCATCTACCCCATGTACGATTTTGCGCATCCCATTCAGGACGCCATAGAAGGGGTTACGCACTCGCTTTGCTCGCTGGAATATGAAATTCACCGTCCGCTGTACGACTGGGTGGTAGAACAATGCGCATTTTCGCAAAAGCCGCGCCAGATTGAATTTGCGCGCTTAAACCTCACAAACACCATCATGAGCAAGCGGTATTTGCGCCAGCTTGTGGAAGGCGGGCATGTAAGCGGCTGGGACGATCCGCGTATGCCGACGCTGTGCGGCATGCGGCGCCGCGGGTACACGCCCGCCGCCATCAAAGATTTCCTTTCGCGCGTTGGCGTGGCAAAGGTGGATTCCATGGTGGAAACGGCCATGCTGGAGCATTGCGTGCGCGAAGATTTAAACAACAGCGCGCCGCGCATGATGGCGGTGGTAGATCCGATACGCCTCGTGATAGAAAACTGGCCGGAAGGCAAGACGGAGGATATCCTGCTGGAAAACCACCCGAACATGCCGGAAATGGGTACGCGCACGGTTCGTTTTGGCCGCGAGGTGTTCATTGAGCGCGATGATTTTATGGAAAACCCGCCAAACAAGTATTTCCGGCTGAAGCCGGATGGCGAAGTGCGGCTTAAGGGCGCGTACATCGTGAAATGCGTGGGCTTTGAAAAAGACGGAGCCGGCAATGTGGTGCTGGTGCGCTGCGAATACGACCCATCTTCAAAGAGCGGCGAGGACGCGCGTAAGGTAAAGGGCACGCTGCACTGGGTAAACGCCGCGGATGCGAAGGCGGCCACGGTGCGTTTGTACAGCGAGCTCATGCGCAGCGAAACGGTAGACAAGGAAGACCTCCTGGAGCAGCTGAATCCAAACAGCCTCGAGGAGATTACGGCCATGATAGAGCCCGCGCTGGCGGCATACGCGCCCGGCGACAAAATGCAGTTTATGCGCATCGGCTACTTCTGTGCGGATCTGTCCAACACGGCACAAATGCCGGTGTTCAACCGCGTGGTAGGGCTGAAAGACAGCTGGAAAGGAAACTAAGCACATGGTAAGAACCCGTTTCGCGCCGAGTCCCACGGGCTATATGCATATAGGCAACCTGCGTTCCGCGCTGTACGCGTACTTGTTTGCGCGCAAGCAAAAGGGAACATTTCTGCTGCGCATAGAGGATACAGATCAGGAACGCGAAGTGGAAGGCGCGGTAGACGTCATATACGACACCTTGCGTGACGTTGGCATATATTGGGACGAGGGCCCGGATATCGGCGGTGGATTTGGCCCGTATGTGCAAAGCGAGCGCAGGGAGCTGTATGCCGCGCACGCCGATATGCTGATAAAAAGCGGGCATGCGTACCGCTGTTTTTGCACAAAAGAAGAATTGGAAGCGCGGCGCGCGGAGGCGGCGGCCAGGGGCGAAACGTTCAAATACGACAAACACTGCCTGCACCTTTCCGCGGAGGACGCGCAGCGCCGCGTACAGGAGGGAGCGCCCTATGTCGTGCGCCAAAACATCCCGCAAAGCGGGCGCACCACATTCAGCGACATGCTGTTTGGCGATATCACGGTAGAGAACGCGGAGCTGGACGACAACGTGCTGATAAAGGCCGACGGCATGCCAACCTACAATTTCGCGAACGTGGTGGATGACCACCTCATGCAAATCACGCATGTCATGCGCGGCATGGAATACCTTTCGTCTACGCCGAAATACAATTTGCTGTATGAAGCGTTTGGCTGGGAAATTCCGGCGTACATCCACATGCCGCCTATCATGAAAGATTCGCAGCATAAGCTTTCCAAGCGCACAGGCGACGCGTCCTTCCAGGATCTGCTGGCAAAAGGCTACCTGAAGGACGCGGTGCTCAACTATATCGCGCTGCTGGGCTGGAGCCCGGGAGACGACCGCGAAAAGTTCACGCTGCAGGAACTGATAGAAGCGTTCTCGCTCAGCGGCATGAGCAAGTCGCCCGCCATATTCGACCCTCAAAAGCTCACTTGGCTAAACGCCGAGTATATCAGGGCATTAAGCGGCGAGGAATTTCAGGCATACGCCGCTCCGTACTACGAGCAGGCGGGCGTCGGCCACATGGATAAAGCCGTGCTGGGCGCCATTTTGCAGCAGCGCGTTGAAGTGCTGGCACAGATTCCGGATATGGTCGATTTCCTTGCCAGGCTGGATGAAAGCTACGACATCGAGCTGTTTACAAACAAAAAATCAAAAACGGATACGGCGATTTCCCACGAAGTGCTGCAAGCGGTTATTCCCGTGCTGCAAGCGCTGCCGGGCTGGGATCAGCAATCGCTCCACGACGCGCTGATGGGGCTGGCGCAGGAAAAAGAAATGAAGAACGGCACGCTGCTGTGGCCGGTGCGCATAGCGGCTTCGGGCAGGCTTGTGACGCCGGGCGGCGCTATAGAGCTGCTCACGCTGCTTGGCCGCGAAGAATCGCTGCGCAGGCTCGGGCTGGGCGAGAAAAAACTTGCCGCCGTTTTGGCGCAAACATGACGAACAGGTAAACATTTACAAGCTTGCTTGACAAGAAACCGCCAATATGATAAACAGAACACAGAACGGCATAAAGGGGGAATAAGCCATGAAAATAAAAAACATCAACAACCCAAAACGCTTCTTTGAGGTTTTGGAACAGTGCAAAGGGCGCGTGGAGCTGGTTACGTCCGAAGGCGACCGCCTAAACTTAAAGAGCGCGCTTTGCCAATACATCGCGCTTACCCAAATGTTTAAAGACGCCCGCATAGACGATGTGGAGCTGATCGTTTCCGAACCGGACGATTTCGCCATGCTGCTGGAATATCTGGTGCGCGGCTGACAACACGGACCCAGGCTCGTTTGAAACGCTCTCTTCCGGCTGGGAGAGGGCGTTTTGGCTTTTCGGGGCGTTTATATTGCCGCGGGCATCCATTGCCAGCGGCGCGGCAAAAATGATATGATAAGCGAAAGAAAAGGCCCACAAACAAAAGGGGAGGAAATGAGCATGCCTGTCACAATAGACGATATCCGTGCGGCGCGGGAAAGGATTGCGCCCTACATTCGCCACACGGATATTACGCAGATGTCGCTGCCGGATGGCGAGCTGTATATCAAAATGGAAAACCTGCAGGTGACAGGCGCGTACAAGGTGCGCGGCGCGTTCAACTGCATGCTGCAACTAAGCGAAGCCCAAAAGCGGGCGGGCGTTATTGCGGCGTCGGCGGGCAATCACGCGCAGGGGGTGGCGAGGGCGGCGCAAAAGCTGGGGCTTGCGTGCACGATAGTCATGCCGGAAAGCGCGCCGCTTTCCAAGGTGGCGGCCACAAAGCATTACGGCGTAAATGTTGTGCTGCAGGGCAGCGGGTATGACGACGCGTGCGCGTACGCGCAGGATTTGGCGGCAAAAACGGGCGCGACATTCATACATCCGTTTAACGACGAGCGCATTATAGCGGGGCAGGGCACATTGGGGCTGGAAATTCTGGAGGATGTGCAGGCCGCCCAAATCGTTGTGCCGATAGGCGGGGGCGGGCTGGCATCGGGCATAGCCACGGCGGTAAAGGCAGTGAACGCTAAGGTGCGGGTAATAGGCGTAGAGCCGGAGAAGGCGGCGTCCATGAAAGCGTCGGTGCAGGCGGGCCGGGTGGTTACGCTGGCATCGGCAAATACCATAGCCGACGGCATAGCGGTAAAAACGCCGGGCGAGCTGACATTTCCCATCTGCCGCGAACTGCTGGACGAAATTATAACCGTAGACGACAACGAGATAGCGCGGGCGATATTGCATTTGATGGAAAAAGGCAAGATCGTAAGCGAAGGGGCGGGAGCGGCCACGGTGGCGGCGGTCATGGCGAAAAAGATTCCGTTTATGAAGGAAGGGCCGACGGTTGCGCTGCTGTCGGGAGGGAATATCGATGTGACGGTGATCTCGCGCATCATAGACAAAGGGCTCATTCAATCCGGGCGAAAGGCGTTTATCCGCACAACGCTTTCCGACAAACCCGGGCAGCTGGCAAGGCTGCTGAATATCATATCCGAAACGGGCGCAAACACGGTGACGGTGCAGCACGACAGGCAGGCGGCGGATAGAAACGTCATGGAATCAAACGTAAGCATCGAAATCGAAACGCGCGACAAGCAGCATGTATTCGAAATCCGCAGCGCGCTGGAAGAAATGGGGTACTCGCTGTACTAAAAGCCCCCGTATGGAAGTTTGCCAGCGGGATAAGACGATACCTTATTATTTACATATTAAAAGAATGGCATTACAATATCTATACGTTATAGTAAAGAAAGCGCGGCAGCCGCGGGCAAAGCGCGCCGCGCCGGCGGGAGAAAGAATTTGACACAAACGATAAAAAAGCCCCCCCTGGGGATCATGCTTGCGGCGGTTGCGGCGGGCGTGCTTTCCGCGCAGTTACCGCTGTTTTTGCTGGCGGCGCCGGGGTTGTTTGGCTACTTATTGCTGGCTGGCGGCGGCGGCATGTACGCGGCGGCGGTCGGCGTTTGCGGTCTTGGCCTTTACGTGTTGGAGGGGGTAAACGGCCTGTGGGTGCTGGCGGTGCTGCTGCCCGCGCCGCTATGCCTGCGGCTGATGCTTGGGCGCAAAGCGAGCTGGTTTAATACAACGATGCTGCTGGCGGCCATATTCACGCTGCTGTTTTATCTGTCCGTCAATCTGCAGGATATATTAGAAGCAAACGCGCCCTACCACACCGTACAGCAGGCGTGCCTGGCCATGTGGCAGCAATTGCAAACGGAAATGCAGCCGTTCATGCAGGGCCTGCCCGAGCAGCAAAAGCAAATGGAACTCATGGGTACGCTCATGCGTGCGTCTTTGGCGGAAATGCCGACATACATGACTGCCGCCCTATTCGTAATAAGCGGCGCAGCGGCGCTTGCGAACGTTCTGCTTTGCGCGAAGCTGTGCAAGGGCGCGAAGGTAAATATGGCGCTTATGCGTCCGTTTGGATATTGGCAGGTGCCCAAAAGCTTTGCATCGGGCGCATTGATATTGGCGGCCGGCTGCCTGGCGGTCGTGCTGATGGAGCTTCCCACGGCAAACGCCGTGCTGACCACAGTGGGCGCGATTATCATTTGCCCGTTCGCGGTGCAGGGTTTATCCGCGGTATGGTTTATGATGCGGCGGCGCAAAAACAACGGCCTATTCATCGTGATGCTCATATTGCTGCTGGTGTTTTCATTTGTATACAGCGTATTTTCGCTGGCGATTCTCGGTGTGGCGGAGCAATGGCTGCACCTGCGCCGTAGAATAATAGAACGCGAAAACAACGCCGACGTGTAAGCGGAACGGAGGCCTCCAGGGGAGCGCA
>JAVBPK010000139.1:0-25723 GCA_031549625.1 Eubacteriales bacterium | reverse complement strand
CGCGCTCCTGAAACTGCGGCACCGCCTCATCGATTTTTTATAAACCGCTGGCCGGATGATTGCGGGGCAGTGCAGGCATAAATGCGGTGTAACTTTTTTTATAAACTGTATGCCCACATGTGGGCATGAGAATGGGTTTCTCAAGGGACTAGTCCCTTGAGCGGGGTATGGGGCAGCGCCCCATCGTCCTCTGTCCCAAATAAAGCGGGATATGGGGTAGCGCCCCATCGTCCTCTGTCCCCAAAAACAGAAAAAGGGCGCCAGCTGCGCCCTTTTGTTTAGTTATTTCTATGCACGCTTAAACCATACCCTGCGCGATCATGGCCTCCGCAACCTTCTTGAAGCCGGCAATATTGGCGCCCGCCACTAAATTGTAGCCCAGGCCGTATTCGGCCGCCGCTTCGGCGGAAGCGTCATGGATGCTCTTCATGATGCCATGCAGTTTCTCGTCCACCTCTTCCGCACTCCAGCGATAACGCATGGAGTTCTGGCTCATTTCCAGTGCGGAGGTCGCGACGCCACCCGCGTTTACGGCCTTGCTGGGCGCAATAATCATGCCTTTTTGCTGCATGAGGTACGCAAGCGCCTCGTTTGTGGTAGGCATGTTGGAAACTTCGATGTAGTATTTTGTGCTGTTTGCCACGATTTTTTCCGCTTCTTTGATGCCGATTTCGTTTTGTGTGGCGCAAGGCATGATAACATCGGCTTTAACGCCCCACGGTTTTTCGCCCGCAAAGAACTTCACGCCAAATTTATCCGCGTAATCCTGCACTTTGTCTCTGCCGGAATTGCGCATGGTTACCATATAATTGATCTTTTCCTGTGTGTTTACGCCATCGGGATCATAAATGTAGCCGTCCGGCCCGGAGATGGTGACAACTTTGCCGCCGAGCTCCGTGATCTTGCGCACAGCGCCCCAGCTCACATTGCCAAAGCCGGAAAGCGCGAATGTCTTATCTTTGATGCTGTCGTTTTCATGCTTGAAAACTTCTTGCACGTAATATACCGCGCCAAAGCCTGTCGCCTCCGGACGAATGAGGCTACCGCCATAGGAGATGCCTTTGCCCGTGATGACGCCGGGCTCATACGCGCCGCGCAGGCGCTTGTATTGTCCATACAGATAGCCGACTTCTCGTGCGGCAACGCCAATGTCGCCGGCGGGGACGTCGATATCCGGCCCGATATGGCGATACAGCTCGCTCATGAACGCCTGGCAGAAGCGCATAACCTCGGCATCCGACCTGCCGCGCGGATCAAAATCGGAGCCGCCCTTGCCGCCGCCGATGGGCAGCGTCGTCAGGCTGTTTTTAAATGTTTGCTCAAAGCCCAGGAATTTCATAATCGAAAGGTTAACGGAAGGATGGAAGCGCAAACCGCCTTTGTACGGCCCGATCGCGCTGTTAAATTGCACACGGTAACCGCGGTTTACCTGGGTTTGTCCGTTGTCGTCTACCCAGACCACGCGGAATTCGATGGTACGCTCCGGCTCGATCATGCGCTCCAATAAAGCCATTTTTTGGTATTCCGGATGTTTGTCTATCACCACTTCAAGAGAGCTAAGCACTTCTTCCACCGTCTGCAAAAATTCAGGCTCGGTATCGCGCTTTTTGACCTTATCAATCACTTCCTGGATGTAAGCGTTCATTTTGAAACCTCCGAATTATTTATATTTCCTTGGCCGCGGCAAAACAGAAATTCCATTGCCACTACCTGCCCCTATCATAAGCAAAATTGGCTATGCCTGTCAATACGCCATACGGCCAAAAGTGTCATATATAAATTATATAAAATATACCACTTTCCTTTTATGATAAAAAACACCACTTTCCCCGCGAAATCGACACATATATGGCAGCCGCACATCAGCAAGGACGCGCGCAAACAAAAAAGTGGCCATCAGCCACTTTTATTGTTTGCCATTATACCAACTCGAGTATAACCATCTCCGCCGCGTCGCCTCTGCGCGGCCCAAGCTTCATGATACGCGTATAGCCGCCATGGCCAACTTCCTGGTTGCGCTTATCATACTTGGGCGCCAGCTCACGAAACAGCTTTTCCACAACGGGATGCGCCTTGTCCTTTGTACGCTCCGCGTATTCGGACTTGCTCTCTTTTTTAGATTTGAATTCCGGCACATCATACAGATACGCCATGATCTGCCTGCGCGCATGCAGTTTGCTGGGCAAATCGTTTTGAACTTCGTGCTCAACAATCTGCTTTTTATCGTTGTAGCCTTTCTTTTGAACAGTTTCGCTGTTCTGATATTCACTTACAGCAAGCGTAATCAGCTTCTCCGCAATGGGGCGCACTTCTTTTGCACGCGTTTCAGTGGTAATGACTTTGCCATTCCAGATCAACGCTGTGGTAAGGTTGCGTAACATCGCTACGCGCTGATCCGTAGCCTTATTAAGCTTACGGTTAGGCATGTTTCTTTCCTCCTACGTTGTGGTTAATCTTCGCTGTTACGGAGTGTGAGCCCCAAAGCCGACAGTTTCTGCTGCACTTCTTCAAGTGACTTGCGGCCAAGGTTTCGCACTTTCATCATTTCTTCTTCGTTGCGCTGCACCAGCTCATCCACCGTATTGATACCGGCGCGCTTTAAGCAGTTATACGAGCGCACAGAAAGATCCAATTCCTCGATCGTCATCTCGAGTATCTTTTCTTTCTTGTCTTCTTCCTTCTCCACCATGATTTCCACGCCCTGCACATGGTCTGTGAGGTTTGTGAAAAGCGCCAGGTGCTCGGAAAGTATTTTTGCCGCAAGGCTTACCGCCTCGTCCGGCTGTACGCTGCCAGATGTCCAAACTTCAAGCGAAAGCTTGTCGTAATCGGTATCGGATCCTACGCGTGTATCCTCCACCTGAAAATTCACTTTTTCGATGGGCGTGTAAATGCTGTCAACAGCAATTTCACCTATGGACATGCTCGGCCGCTTATTTTTCTCGGCGGTCACATATCCGCGTCCATGATCCAGCATAATCTCCATGGAAAGACGCGCGTTTTTCTCCAGCGTCGCAATATGCATATCGGGATTGATGATTTCCACGTCTGCGTCGGGCTGAATATCGGAAGCCTTGATTTCCGCAGGACCAACACAATCCAGCACCAGCTTCTTGGGTCCATCGGAATACAAACGAACGCAAAGTCCTTTTAAATTCAGGACGATCTCCGTTACATCTTCCTTCACGCCTTCCACGGTGGAAAACTCGTGCAGCACGCCTTCTATTTTGATCGAAGTGACAGCGACGCCGGGAAGCGAGCTCAACAGTACACGGCGCAGGGAATTACCCAGCGTAGTGCCAAAGCCACGTTCCAACGGCTCCACAACAAACTTGCCGTAACCGTCCGTCTTTTCAATACACTCGATTTTAGGCCTTTCGATCTCGATCATATGTTTTCCTCCTTTATGGGCCAAAGCGGATCGCCATTCGCAAAGAGCGACCCGGCCACAACCCCATACGTTCAATGCTAACGTGGATACAGGGGGCTTTGCCGTCAAAGCGGACTGTCCTGATGGGAAAGCGGTTACGCACCCCTCACACAGTCAGCCGCACACCGCCCATTACCTGGAGTAGAACTCTACGATCAGGTGCTCCTCAATCGTCAGGTCAATATCGTCGCGCTGCGGCATGGATATGATTTTCCCTGTCAGGTTTTCTACATCCATTTCCAGCCATTTGGGTACCAGCTTGCTTGCGCCCTGTTCCTTCAGCGCCTTCAAATTCTGCATATCCCGGCTCTTTTCGCGCACGGTGATGATATCGCCCGCCTTAATCAGGTACGAGGGGATATCTACCTTTTTGCCATTCACACGGATATGGCCGTGCTGCACCATCTGGCGCGCCATCGGGCGGCTTTCGCCCATACCCAGCCTGTACACGACATTATCCAACCTGCACTCGAGCAAGCAAAGCATGTTCTCGCCTGTGACACCACGCATATTTGTTGCCATAGTGTAGTATTTCCTAAATTGTGATTCCAATACACCATATGCCCTGCGGCATTTCTGCTTCTCACGCAGCTGCACGCCGTATTCCGAAGGTTTACGGGTGCGCGCCTGGCCATGCTGGCCCGGGGGGGTATGCCGCTTTATGACGGAGCATTTCGCGCTGTAGCAGCGATCTCCCTTCAAAAACAGCTTGATGCCTTCGCGGCGGCACTGCCTGCAAACGGATTCCGTATATCTTGCCATTGTCGTTCGCCTCCTTAAACTCTTCTGCGCTTGGGCGGACGGCAGCCATTATGCGGAATGGGCGTAACGTCCTTGATCATGTTCACATCAAGCCCGGCAGTCTGCAGTGCGCGGATTGCGGCTTCACGGCCAGATCCTGGCCCCTTTACGTACACTTCCACAGTCTGCATGCCGTGTTCCATAGCCGCGCGGGCAGCCGTTTCCGCTGCCATCTGCGCCGCATAAGGCGTAGACTTCCTGGAGCCGCGGAAACCAAGCCCGCCGGCGGAAGCCCACGACACCGCGTTGCCGGCTGTGTCGGTGATCGTTACCATCGTATTATTGAAGGAGGAGCGGATATGTGCTGCGCCACGCTCAATATTCTTACGCTCGCGGCGCTTACGCGCGCCAGCCTTCTTAACTTTTGCTTTTGCCATTTTCGCTTTCCTCCTTACTTCTTTTTGCCGCCCATTGTGCGTTTCGGGCCCTTGCGTGTTCTTGCGTTTTGCTTCGTGCTCTGCCCGCGTACCGGCAGGCCCTTGCGATGACGCACGCCACGGTAGCAACCGATTTCAATGAGGCGCTTGATATTCATGGAAACTTCGCGCCGGAGGTCGCCCTCCACTTTCACATTGTGATCGATGTATTCCCTGAGTTTATTCACATCCGCTTCGGAAAGGTCGCGCACCCGGATATCCGGGTCAACGCCACACGCGGTCACGATATCGGTAGCGGTTTTGCGGCCTATTCCAAAAATATAGGTCAAACCAATCTCCACGCGCTTGTCTCTGGGCAAGTCTACGCCAGAAATACGTGCCATATAAGTACTACACCTCCTGATTCATTCGTAAAAACTTGTTATCGCCATGGTATATATGTCCGATCCCGCAGGGCAAACGCGGAGGTAAACCGCGCCAGCCGCGCCCACACGGGGAATTTTCTTTTGAATTCCGCTATATCGTCAGGCTATAAGCCCCACGCCGGGAACTCATGCATATTTGGTAATCATACCCAATAGCCGGGGTTATAAATCGTGCCGCAATAGAAAAGCTTTGCCCCGCACAAACACACCCCGCAGCCGCATGCCGGCAAAACGCCGATTAACCCTGCTTCTGCTTATGTTTGGGATTTTCGCAAATAATCATTATGCGGCCCTTGCGCTTGATAATTGTGCATTTTTCGCAAATAGGCTTCACCGATGGTCTGATTTTCATAGCGGTCGTCCTCCTTGTTTTCGCTTCAGTTCTTTGCGCGCCAGGTAAGCCTGCCTCGCGTAAGGTCGTAGGGGGAAAGCTCCACCGTAACCTTGTCTCCCGGCAATATGCGAATGAAATTCATTCTAAGCTTGCCGGAGATATGCGCAAGTATCTTATGCCCGTTTTCCAATTCCACTTCAAACATTGCGTTTGGAAAGGAATCGGAAACGATGCCTTCAACTTCAATTACGTCCTGTTTTGACAAGCCTTCTCCTCCTCCATCAGTCTAGTTTATATCCAAGGTTCAGCAGGCAGTTGCGGATTTCCGCATCAAACACCTGTTTCCCTTCGATAATCTTTGCCTTCACGCTTTCCGCGCATGCAGGCTCCAGCCGCAAATGCTTCCGCTTCTTTTTTTTGGGCCGCGCCAACTTACGCAAGCAGCCATCCGCCAGCAACATGTATTCGCCGTCGTTTTCCGCGCCCACAATCAGGAAAGCGCGGTCTTTGTCCCGACCGGCACGGCTGACCGCAATGCGGCCAATCAAGTCTGTGCCGTCCTCGTTCATTCTTCTACCTCCGGGCCATATTCCGGCTCTGTCAGTGTCAGTATCAACGGCTCGCCATCCGTAATGGCGATCGTGTTTTCATAATGTGCGCTCGGCTTGCCATCGCAGGTTACAAAGGTCCAATTGTCCCTCAGTACGCGCACGTCCGCCGTGCCCATATTGATCATCGGCTCGATCGCAAGCGTCATGCCCCGTTCCAGGCGCAAGCCGCGTGCTGTCGGCAGCTTGAAGTTTGGCACATCGGGCGGCTCGTGCAAGTTTCGGCCGATGCCATGCCCCGTCAGATCCCGCACCACGCCGTATCCGTGCTTTTCCGCGTGGGCCTGTATGGCCCCGGATATGTCGGATATCCTGTATCCTTCACGGGCATAGCGCAGGCCCTCGTAGAAACAAGCGCGCGTAACGCGTACCAGCTTCTGCACATCGGACGCGACTTCGCCAACATAGAACGTTCTTGCGGCGTCCCCATGCCAGCCGTTCAGTATCGCGCCCACATCCACGCTGAATATGTCGCCTTCCTTTAGCTTGCGCTTGCCGGGAAATCCGTGCACCACCTGTTCGTTGATGGAGGCGCATATGCTGTAAGGGAAGCCGCGGTAACCGAGAAAGGAAGCCGTGGCCCCATGGCCTTTGATAATCTCCACGGCGATATCGTTTAGTTCGCCTGTCGTAACGCCTGGCTTGCACAGCCGCTGCATTGTCAGCAATACCGTTTCAACGACGCGGCCTGCCCTTTGCATGCACGCGATGTCCTCGGGGGACTTTATCGTAATGTTCGGCATGCCTATGCTCCCAGCGCTGCCATGATATCGGCCGTTACTTCGTCTACTTCGCGCGCGCCGTCCACATTCCGCAACAGCTTCTTATCGGAATAATAGGCGATAAGCGGTTCCGTTTGCTGCTGATAAACCAGAAGCCGGTTTTTGACGGTTTCCGCTTTGTCGTCATCACGCTGGTACAGCGTTCCGCCGCATTTGGAGCAGATGGCCCCCTGCAAAGTGGCGGTGTGATAGGCTGCGCCGCAATCGGGACACATGCGCCTGCCGCTGATACGCTCGATCAACAAAGAGAAAGGCACTTCCAGGTTGATGACCGCATCCACCGCCGCAAACTCCCCAAGCGCGTCGGCTTGCGCCACTGTTCTCGGGAAACCGTCCAACAAATATCCGTTGGCGCAATCCGGCTGCGCGATGCGCGCACGCACCATGTCGATGATAACGCTGTCGGGCACAAGCTCGCCTTTGTCGATGTAGCTTTGCGCTGCCAGCCCAAGAGGGGTCTTTGCCCTGCGCTCGGCTCGCAACATATCCCCTGTGGAGATATGCGCGATTTGAAAGCGCTCGCAAATGTGCTCCGCTTGCGTGCCCTTGCCCGCGCCCGGCGGCCCAAGGAAGATCAGCTTCATAGCCCTTTCCCCCTTAGTTCAGGAAGCCCTTATAGTGGCGCATCAACATCTGGTTTTCCAGCTGTTCCATTGATTCGATAGCAACGCTCACGATGATGAGAACACTGGTCGGGCCGAACGGAGATTGGATGCTCATAGCGCCCATCGCCAAATTCGGTATGATCGCGATAACAGCCAGAAACAAAGCGCCAAACAGCGTAAGCCTGCTGCTGATGCGGCC
The DNA here is from genome assembly GCA_031549625.1 of Eubacteriales bacterium. Taxonomy (GTDB): domain Bacteria; phylum Bacillota; class Clostridia; order Christensenellales; family CAG-138; genus JAISXK01. Next base: position 18,162 of record JAVBPK010000139.1, on the reverse strand, counting down.
GAGATAGTCGCTCGTGGGCTTGCCAGGGCGGATGCCCGGAATAAAGCCGCCGTATTGCTGCAAATTTTTGCTCATCTCGATCGGGTTGAATGAGATGGTCGTATAAAAGTACGCAAACCCTACGATCAATAATGCATAAACGACATAATATATCGGCGTGCCATTGCCAAGGTAACGTACCCAGAAGGAATAGAACGCGCCATACTGGTTTGTAATCGGATCCGGCGTGGTAGCGCCCGTGATCTGCATAATCATGATGGGCAGCTGCGTAATCGTCATGGCAAATATCAGCGGCATAACGCCGTTGGCATTTGCTTTCATGGGGATATGCGTGCTTTGCCCGCCATACATTTTGCGGCCGACGACGCGCTTGGCGTATTGCACCGATACGCGGCGTTCACCTTCGTTAACGTATACAACAAGCGTTACAATCGCAACGATCATGATTAATATTACGGGAATAAGCCAGCCGGAAATCTGCCCAACGCGCACGCGCTGAATGATATCTGCGGCGGCGCTCGGCAATTGCGAAACGATGGACGTAAATATCAGCATGGAAATGCCGTTGCCGATGCCATGTTCCGTTATGCGCTCGCCCAGCCACATCAGGAACGCCGTACCCGCTGTAGATACGATGCCGATGGTGGCATAGGTGAAGAAACCAGGGTTGTAAACTGCCTGCGTGCCAAGGCTCAGTATGATGCCGACGGATTGTACAAGCGCCATACCAATACCGACGTAGCGCGTGATTTGCTGCAGCTTTTTTCGGCCGTCTTCTTCTTTTGCCATGCGCTCAAGCGCGGGGATGGCAATCTGTAACAGCTGCAAAATAATGGACGCGGTGATGTAGGGCGAAATACCCATGGCAAAAATCGTGAAATCTGCCAGAGAACCACCGGACAACAAGTTCAAAAAACCAAGCGCGTCATACGATCCTACCTGTTGGGCCACAAATGTCGCGTTTACGCCCGGAATCGGGATAGCGCAACCCAGCCTGTAGATGAGGATCAGCAGCATCGTCATCAGGAGTTTTTTGCGAATATCTTTAATTTTGAATGCGTTGACCAGTGTATTCCACATTAGTCAATCACCTCGGCTGTTCCGCCCTGTGCGGCGATGGCCGCCTTGGCTGTCTCAGAGAACTTTGCCGCCCGTACTGTCAGCTTCTTGGTCAGTTCGCCGCGTCCAAGTACTTTCAGGCCGTCCTTTTCGATCTTTTTGATAATACCTTCAGCTTTCAGCAATTCAACTGTAACCACGGTGTTATCCGCCAGCTTATCCAGGTCGGATATGTTGATAACGGTATATACTTTCGCGAATATGTTTGTAAACCCACGCTTGGGCAAACGACGTGCCAGAGGCATCTGGCCGCCCTCAAAACCATTCTTCTTGCTGCCACTGCGCGCCTTCTGGCCTTTGTGGCCCATTGTGGAGGTTTTGCCCATGCCGGACCCTGTGCCGCGGCCTACGCGCCGTTTTTCTTTGGTAGCGCCCGCTGCGGGTTGAAGCTCATGCAGTTTCATGGTAATCCTCCTTATATCTCTTCCACCTTCAAAAGGTGCTTCACTTTGAATATCTTGCCGCGTGTGCACGCATTATCCGGTTGAATGGTGGTGCTGTTGATTTTGCGCAATCCCAAGCTTTCCACCGTTGCCTGCTGATCCTTGAGCGCGCCGATCGTGCTTTTGACCAACGTGATCTTCAGCTGCTTTTCTTTTGCCTTTGCCATTTTCGTCGCTCCTTTCCGGATCAATCCAATATTTCTGATACGGTTTTGCCGCGCAATTTCGCAACCTGCTCCACCGTGCGCAACTGTAAGAGCCCATCCATTGTGGCCTTCACACAGTTTGCAGGGTTGTTGGAGCCAAAGCTCTTTGTGCGGATATCCTTTATGCCTGCCATTTCGAGCACGGCACGCGCCGGGCCGCCGGCGATAACGCCGGTACCTTCTTCGGCGGGAAGCATGCGCACATGCCCCTTGGAAAAACGGCCTTCTACCTGATGCGGGATCGTCGTTCCAACGATCGGCACATCGATCATGTGGCGCTTCGCGTCCTCGATCCCCTTGCGCACCGCTTCAGGAATTTCAGCCGCTTTGCCCATGCCTACGCCAACACGGCCGTTTTCATTACCAACTACCATAAGCGCGGAAAACCGGAAATTACGGCCGCCTTTAACAACCTTCGCAACACGGTTGATGGAAACCAGCCTCTCTTTAAATTCCGGTGCTTCCTGTTCAAAGCGCCTATTCTGCGTCTTTCTCTCCATCTTCTATCCTCCTTAGAAGTCCAGCCCGACCTTACGGGCTCCCTCGGCAACAGCCGCTACACGGCCGGTGTAAAGATACCCGCCACGGTCAAACACGACCTTCTTGACGCCTTTTTCAAGAGCGCGGCGCCCAAGCAGTTCGCCCACCAATACCGCGGCCTCCACCTTTGTTTTTTCCGCGAGCTGGTCCTTAATGGAAGAATCCAGCGTGGAAGCGGCGACCAGCGTGTTGCCAATTTCATCGTCTATGATCTGCGCGTAAATGTGGTTTAAGCTGCGGTATACATTCAGACGAAGCCTTTCAGGCGTTCCGATGATATGCCGGCGGCTGCGGTCATGCCGCTTTTTACGCACTGCGTTTTTATCGATTTTAGAAATCATACCTTGTCACTCCTTCCTACGCGTTATTTGCCCGTCTTGCCTTCCTTACGGCGCACGTTCTCACCCGCATAACGGATGCCCTTGCCCTTGTACGGCTCGGGTTCGCGCACCGACCGGATGTCTGCTGCGATCTGCCCGACAAGCTGCTTGTCGATGCCGCTCACAACGATACGGTTCGGGGCTGGCACTTCGAATTTGATGCCATTCGGCTCTTCGAATTCTACAGGGTGCGAATAGCCAACGTTCAACGCCAGCTTATTGCCTTGCAACTGCGCCCTGTAACCAACGCCAACGATTTCTAATGTTTTTGTAAAACCAGCCGTCACGCCAACAACCATGTTGTTGATTAATGTGCGGCTCAGGCCATGCAGCGCGCGATGGCGCTTGTCATCGCTGGGACGTTTGACGTTCAGCACGCCGTTGTCCTGCTCGATGATCATGTCCTGCGAGATCTTTTGACTCAGCTGCCCCTTGGGGCCTTTCACAGTCACGGTGTTATCCTCACCGACCGTGATTGTCACTCCAGCTGCAACAGCAACCGGAAGTTTTCCGATTCTTGACATTGTTACACCTCCTGTGATGTAGAATTACCATACATAAGCCAGTACTTCGCCGCCTACCGCTTGTTTGCGGGCTTCGCGGTCTGTCATCACGCCGTGCGAAGTGGACATGATGGCAATACCCAGGCCGTTCAGTACTTTGGGTAATGCGTCTTTACGCGCGTACACACGCAGGCCGGGGCGGCTGATGCGCTTTAGGCCAACGATAACGCGCTGCTTGTTCGGGCCATATTTAAGCTGGATGCGAATGGTCTTTTGTACGCCTTCTTCGGCCAGCTCATAGCCTTTGATGTAACCCTCATTCAAAAGGATCTGCGCGATCGCCCTTTTGATGGTAGAGTCGGGTACGTTCACCGTCTCATGCCTTGCAACAAGTGCATTGCGAATGCGAGTAAGCATATCGGCAATGGGATCTGTCATGTTCTTTCCCTCCTTTTTACCAGCTTGCCTTGCGCACGCCGGGGATTTCACCCTTGTACGCCAGTGTGCGGAAACAGATGCGGCAAATGCCGTACTTGCGCAGCACTGCATGCGGGCGGCCGCATAGACGGCAACGCGTATAGGCGCGCGTGGAGTACTTAGGCTCAGCCTGCTGCTTGTTAATCATGCTCTTTTTTGCCACTTTATCCTCCTTACTTAGCCCTGAACAAAGGGCATGCCCATCAGGTCCAAAAGCGCCTTGGCTTCTTCATCGGTCTTCGCAGTGGTAACGAAGATGATGTCCATACCACGAACTTTATCTACATCGTCATAGTTGATTTCCGGGAAAATCAGCTGTTCTTTTACGCCCATGGCAAAATTGCCGCGTCCGTCAAAGGAATTTGCGGGCAGTCCGCGGAAGTCGCGGATACGGGGAATGACGATGTTCATGAGTTTATCAGCGAAGTAATACATCCTGTCGCCGCGCAGGGTAACCTTTGCGCCAACGTTCATGCCTTCACGCACTTTAAAGTTCGCCACAGACTTTCTCGCCTTGGTGACCACAGCCTTCTGGCCGGACATGATGGAAAGTTCGTCTAAAGCTTTTTCGATGCCTTTGGGGTTATCCTTGTCGGAACCCAAACCCATATTCAGCACGATCTTCTCCAAACGCGGCACTTCCATGATGTTTTTGTAGCTAAACTTTTCCTTCATGGCGGCCACGACTTCGTTGCGGTACTTCTCCTTCAGGCGCGGCATACCGGAGAAGGACTTCATTTCTTCCTGAGCCGCCTTCTTCTTAGGCGCTGCGCTTTGTTCTGCTGCTTTCTTAGCCAATTGAAATTCCTCCTTTCCGGTTAGTCGATGTTCTTGCCGCACTTTTTACAAACGCGGACTTTATTGTCTTTTTCGAAGCCATGCGCCACGCGTGTGGCCTTGCTGCATTTGGGACAAATCAGCATCACGTTGCTTACGTGGATGGTGCCCTCCTGCTTGATGCGCCCACCTGGTTCTCCGGCGCGGCGCGGCTTCTTGTGCCGTGTAACCATATTCGCGTTTTGCACGATTACGCGCTCTTCCTGCGGCAGGGCCACAAGCACTTTCCCTTTAACGCCTTTGTCTTTTCCGGCGATTACGACGACCGTATCGTCTTTTTTAACATTCAGCTTGTTCATTGCGCCCTCCTCAAAGCACTTCCGGCGCGAGGGATACGATCTTCATGTAATCGCGTTCCCTCAATTCGCGCGCGACCGGCCCGAATATACGTGTGCCACGCGGCTGCTTCTGGTCGTTGATGATAACCGCCGCATTGTCGTCAAAACGAATGTGGCTGCCATCCGCGCGATGCACGCCCGAAACCGTGCGTACAACAACCGCGCGTACAACGTCCTTTTTCTTGACGGCTCCGCCTGGTGAGGCGGTTTTTACAGAAGCCACGATCACGTCGCCAATATTGGCCGATTTGCGCAGCGAGCCGCCCAGCACGCGAATACACATGATCTCTTTAGCGCCGCTGTTATCGGCAACTTTTAATCTGCTTTGTGGTTGTATCATGCTAGGTTCCTCCTTACTTGGCCTTATCGATGATTTCGACAAGGCGCCAGCGCTTATCTTTGCTAAGCGGGCGGGTTTCCATGATGCGCACGGTATCGCCGATACCACAAGCGTTCTCTTCATCATGGGCCTTAAACTTATGCGTGCGGTTCACCATTTTTCCATAAAGAGGATGGCGCACCTTGGTTTTGATCGCGACAACGATGGTTTTGTCCATTTTATCGCTCACCACAACACCCGTGCGGATTTTGCGGTAACCCCGTGTTTTTTCTTCCATGGTCTGCTCCTCCTCTCTTATTTGGCTACCGCCGCGATGTCGCGCTCACGTATCAGCGTTTTCACCCTGGCAATATCCTTCTTGCATTCTTTAATCCGCTGTGGATTGCTCAGCTGTCCGGTGGCCAGCTGGAAGCGAAGGTTAAACAGTTCCGTCTTGAGCTCGCGTTCACGCTCGTTGAGCTCTTCACTCGTCAATTCGCGAATTTTACTCGCTTTCATTGCCGGCCCCTCCTTCCAATGCGGTGTCTTTTTTAGCTATCTTACATTTGATCGGCAGCTTGTGCATGGCCAAACGCAACGCTTCGTGGGCGATATCGTCTGTCACGCCGGCTATTTCGAACATCACGCGGCCCGGCTTTACCACGGCCACCCAATATTCCGGCGAGCCCTTGCCGCTGCCCATGCGTGTTTCGGCGGGTTTTTCGGTGACGGGCTTGTCGGGGAATATCTTGATCCAAACCTGCCCGCCACGCTTGATGTAACGGGTCATAGCAACACGGGCGGCTTCGATCTGATTGCTTGTCACCCATGCCGGCTCCATGGCAACGAGGCCATATTCACCGTAGGTAATCGTGTTGCCGCGCAGGGCCTTGCCCTTCATGCGTCCACGGAACACCCTTCTTCTTTTTACTCTTTTCGGCATCAACATGATTATTTGCCTCCTTCTTGCTGACGCTTGGGCGCGCCAAATACTTCGCCCTTGTATACCCAAACCTTTATGCCGATGCGGCCATAGGTGGTATGCGCTTCAGCAAAGCCATAATCGATATCTGCGCGCATGGTTTGCAGCGGGATGGAACCGTCATGGTAACGTTCGCTTCTTGCAATTTCCGCGCCGCCCAAGCGTCCCGCGCACAGCAGCTTAATGCCCTTCGCGCCCGCTTTCATGGTGCGGCCCATCGCCTGCTTCATGGCCCGGCGGAAAGAGATACGCTTTTCGAGCTGCGCGGCGATGTTTTCCGCCACAAGCTGCGCGTCTGTGTCCGCGTTGCGCACTTCCATGATGTTCACGTTCACCGGCTTGCCAACCAGCTTACTGATGTCTTCTTTGATAAGTTCTACGCCAGCGCCGCCTTTGCCGATAAGCATACCGGGGCGGGAGGTGTGGACGTTGACCGTGATTTTGCTTGCGGCGCGCTCTATTTCGATGCGGGAGATGCCGGCTGCAAAATACTTTTTCTTCGCGTAATCACGGATCTTTTTATCTTCTACCAGATAATCGGCGAAATCTTTTTTGGTTGCATACCAACGGGTATTCCAATCCCTGATTACGCCAACGCGGAAACCGTTCGGATTAACTTTCTGACCCATCGTATTCCTCCTCTTACTTCGCCTGGTCCAGGATAATGGTGATATGACTGGTGCGTTTGTTGATACGCGAGGCGCGGCCATGCGCGCGGGGGCGAAAACGCTTGAGCGTGGGGCCCTGATTCGCAAACACTTCAGCCACATACAACGCGTCTTTGTTCATTTCCAGGTTGTTTTCGGCGTTGGCTATCGCGGAGTCGAGCAGCTTGCCAACTACCGGAGCAGCCGCTTTAGGCGTATAGAGAAGGATTGCCTGCGCTTCGTTTACGCTCTTGCCGCGGATCAGGTCGATCACAACCTTGACCTTGCGGGAAGAAATACGCACGTACCGCGCAATCGCTCTTGGGCGCTTGTCTTTGTTTTCGCGGCGGGCCGCCGCCTTTTCTCTGGATCGTGTTGCCATTTGTATCGTCCTCCTTACTTGGCGCCCGATGCGCGTTCGGAACCCTTGTGCCCGCGGAATGTGCGGGTGGGCGCGAACTCGCCCAGCTTATGCCCTACCATATCTTCCGTGATATATACAGGCACATGCTTGCGCCCATCATGAACGGCAATGGTATGCCCCACAAATTCCGGGAAGATTGTGGATGCACGCGACCAGGTTTTCACTACGGACTTCTTGTTGGATGCATTCATGCCCTCCACGCGCTTCAGCAAGCGCTCTTGCACGAATGGTCCCTTTTTAATTGACCTGCTCATTGGTTATCTCCTTCCTGGCTCACTTACCGTCCCTGCGGCGGACGATGAATTTGTCGTTAAGGTTCTTCTTGCTGCGGGTCTTGTAACCAAGCGCCGGCTTGCCCCAGGGAGTTACGGGGCCGGGACGGCCGATGGGGCTCTTGCCCTCGCCGCCGCCGTGCGGGTGGTCGCACGGGTTCATGACCGAACCGCGAACGGTTGGGCGGAAACCCTTGTGGCGTGTACGGCCTGCTTTACCCAGCTTGATGTTTTCATGGTCTGTATTACCAACCTGGCCGATGGTGGCTTTGGCGTTCATGGGGATGAGCCTCACTTCGCCGCTGGGCAGGCGCACTTGCGCATACTTGCCCTCTTTTGCCATTAACTGCGCCGCGTTGCCGGCCGAACGCACGAGCTGCGCGCCTTTGCCGGGCTTCAACTCGATGCAGTGAATCATGGTGCCCACCGGGATACTGCGAATTTCCAGCGCGTTGCCTACTTTGATGTCCGAGCCTTCGCCGCTTACCAGCGTGTCGCCCACGGAGAGGCCCAGCGGTGCGATGATGTAGCGCTTTTCGCCATCTGCATAGTGCAGCAGCGCGATATTGGCAGAACGGTTGGGATCGTACTCGATCGTGGCAACTTTGGCGGGCACGCCGTCTTTGTTGCGCTTGAAATCGATGATGCGGTATTTTCTACGCGCTCCGCCGCCGCGATGGCGAACGGTGATCCTGCCCTTGTTGTTGCGGCCACCGGAGTGGCGAAGGTCTGTTAGCAGCGACTTTTCCGGCGTGGTGCATGTGATTTCTTCGAAAGCGGAAACCGTCATAAACCGCTGGCCGGGTGTCGTCGGGTTGATTTTTCTAATCGCCATTGCTTGCCTCCTTACTGGGACATGCTGTCGAAGAATTCGATGCCTTTGGAATCCTTCGTCAGCTTCACATACGCTTTTTTGGTGGATGCGCGGCGGCCTGTAAACTTGCCCTGGCGCTTCATTTTGCCCAAACGGTTCACGGTATGCACGCTGTCCACTTTTGTCCCCGGGAATACGACTTCGATTGCCTGGCGGATTTCCGTCTTGTTTGCGTGCTTATCCACGATAAACGTGTATGTCTTCTCGGGGATATAGTCGTAACTCTTTTCTGTGAGTACAGGTTTCAGAATGATATCATGGGGATCCTTCATCAGTTGTACACCTCCTCAACCTTCTTGAGCGCATCCTCAGTAAGGATCAGTTTGTCGTACTTGAGGATTTCGTACACGTTCAGCGTGCCGACGAACGTTGTTTTCACGTTTGGAATGTTGCGGGCCGCGCGCTGTACTGTTTCATCTGTTTCGCCGAGCACGATCAGCGCTTTTTCCGCGTTCACCGCGTTCAGCGTCTTAACCATTTCTTTTGTCTTCGCGGCGGGGATATCCAGCGTCTTGAAGACGATCAGCTCGTTATCGACCACTTTGCTGCTAAGCGCAGATTTCATGGCAATACGCTTTACTTTTTTGTTTATGCTTGTGCGGTAGCAGCGCGGTTTGGGCGCAAATACAACGCCGCCGTGCCTCCACTGGGGGGAACGCGTGCTGCCATGGCGGGCACGACCTGTCCCTTTTTGGCGCCACGGTTTGATACCGCCGCCACGCACTTCTGCACGAGTCAGCGCGCTTTGCGTCCCCTGACGTTGGTTAGCCAGATATGCGCGAACGACTTCATGCATAACAACCGTATTGATGGGCGCCGCAAAGATTTCGTCGGAAAGGGTTACTTCACCGACTTGCGCGCCTGTAATATCGTATAATGCAACTTTTGGCATGTGACTTCCTCCTCTCCTTAGACCTTCTTCACGGTGCTCTTCACAACAACCATGCCGCCCTTTGCGCCGGGAATGGCGCCCTTGATGAGCAACAGATTGCGCTCGGCATCCACGCGCACCACCTGGAGATTCTGCACGGTAACTTTTTCCGCGCCCATGTGCCCCGGCAGCTTTTTGGTTTTAAACACGCGGGATGGATCGGAGCACGCGCTCATGGAACCGGCTGTGCGGTAGGAGTGCGAACCATGGGTCTTGCGGCCGCGGGCCTGATTGTGGCGTTTGATAACACCGGCAAAGCCCTTGCCCTTTGATTTGCCTTCCACATCCACGTGGTCGCCCGCTTCGAAGAGTTCCGCCGTAATGAGCGAACCGATTTCGTAGCTTTCGGCGTTGTCCAGCTTCAGCTCCCGCACATAGCGCATGGGCTTGACGCCCGCCTTTTCAAAATGGCCTTTGCGCGGTTTGTTGGCTAAACGTTCGCGAATTTCCGAAAAGCCCACCTGTATGGCGCTGTAACCGTCATGTTCCTGCGTCTTTTTCTGGATAACGGGGCAGGGGCCTGCCTCCACAACGGTCACCGGGATCATGGTACCGTCAGTAAGAAACAGCTGCGTCATACCAACCTTTTTGCCTACAATGGCTTTCTTCATCTATTTACACCTCCAGTGCTTACAGCTTAATCTCGATGTCAACACCCGCGGGCAGGTCGAGCTTCATGAGCGCGTCCACGGTTTTGGCGGACGGCTGCAGGATGTCGATCAAGCGCTTATGGGTACGCATCTCGAATTGCTCGCGCGAGTCTTTATACTTGTGGGGCGAGCGGAGAATAGTTACGATTTCCTTTTCCGTGGGCAGCGGGATCGGGCCGCTGATGCGTGCGCCGGTACGCTTCGCCGTTTCCACGATCTTTTCCGCGCTTTGGTCTATGAGGTTGTGTTCATAGGCCTTCAGTTTGATGCGGATCTTCTGGTTTGCCATATTATTTATTCCTCCTGTTCATTTTGGGCTGTACACCCTACCGTGTGTTTCCTTATCTTGTTTTTTGCCGGAATGCTTCCGGCTTGTACGAGACCCGCTCGTCATGTAAGGAAAATCACGTTGGCGCCATCACCCGGTCGGTGGTATTGGTCCGCAAGAATTACCCGGATGGCTTCCGGCAACCTCTCGCCTCATCCCACGCGTAAATAAGCCACGCAATGTGCGCAACGGTGTTATTCTATCGCAAACAAACCTTGATTGCAAGAATTTTTTTTGTGTTTTTGGCAAAATTTCAAAATGACAAAAACAGATGGTATCCACACATCGATGTGTGGTACTATATAGCAACATTCCAAGCGATATCTTTTTCATAGTAGCAGAAAAAGCATCATAAAGAAATGGAAGAAATGAAATTTTGCGCGTTCTTTTCGTGAACGGCAGCCCGCATACAAAAGGATGCACGTATACCGCGCCCATGGAGGCGGCCGGGCCGTAGAAAAGCGCCGGCATAGAAACAGAGCTGCTTCATATTATATGTGCACAGTCCACATAATATAAAGAAAAAGAAGCGGCAGGCTTGCCCATTCCTGCAAACAGGGCAATCAATTCCTTCCGTACCGGAATGAAAGAAAGAGGACGGTATGCAGCAAATACAGCAAAAGACGGATTCTCGCATTTTTCAGTGGAAAGGGTTTGCCGGGTTTTCCCAATCGCTGCCCTTGGCGCTGCAGCATGTCGTGGCGATGATGGTCGGTTGCGTAACGCCCGCGCTTGTAATAGCCGCCAGCGATGTTGCGGCGCTTAGTCCGGCGGATACCACCTTGCTTGTGCAGTCGGCGCTGTTTATCGCCGGTGTCGCCACTTTGCTTCAGCTTTTTCCTCTTGGCAAACGTTTGGGCGCGGGCTTGCCCATTATCATGGGCGTCAGCTTTGCGTATTTGCCAACGCTGCGTTCCATAGGCATCGAATTTGGTTTGCCCGCCATATTCGGCGCGGAATTAATCGGCGGCTTCGTCGCCATACTCGTCGGTTTGTTTATCAAGCGGCTGCGGTCCCTTTTCCCGCCGCTCGTGACGGGCACTGTGGTTTTTTCCATCGGCCTTTCGCTGTATCCCACCGCCATCCGCTATATGGCCGGCGGAGCGGGCAGCCCCACGTTCGGCTCGCCGCTGAACTGGGCGGTGGCCGCGTTCACGCTGCTCGTCGTGCTGGCGCTCAATCACTACACGCGCGGCTTCATCAAGCTTGCGTCTTTGCTGATCGGCATGGCGGCCGGATACGCGCTGGCGCTGGCGCTGAATATGGTGAATTTTTCGCCCGTGCAGCAAGCTGCCTGGGTATCTCTGCCCCGCGTGCTGCCCTTCGGCATGGAATTCCAGCCTACGGCTATTATTTCCATGATCATCATGTATGTCGTAAACTCCGTGCAGAGCATCGGCGACCTTTCCGCCACAACGGGCGGCGCCATGAACCGCCAGCCCACGGATGTAGAATTATCCGGCGGCATCATGGGGCTCGGGCTTTCCAGCATGTTTGGCGCGTTCCTTGGCGGGCTGCCTACGGCCACATATAGCCAAAACGTCGGCATCATAACCGTTACAAAGGTAATCAACCGCATCGTGCTGGCAATGGCAGCCATCATGCTGCTGCTTTCCGCGCTTATTCCGAAATTCGCAAGCGCGCTCACCACCATCCCACAATGCGTGCTTGGCGGCGCGACTATCACGGTGTTCGCTTCCATTACCATGACAGGCATGCGGCTCATCACATCCGAACCTATGACATACCGCAGCATGTCGATTATCGGGCTTTCGGTGGCATTGGGGCAGGGCGTAACGGCCGTTTCCGGCGCGCTAAGCGGGTTCCCTTCTTGGGTTGCTTCTGTGTTCGGCAGTTCTTCCGTCGTAATCGCCACATTGACGGCAGTGATTATGAATCTTGTGTTACCCAAAGACAAATAAAGTGTCTATTATACCGCGGCCTTTTTAAAATCAAGCTGCAGATTCTGAGGTGCGCTTATGAAGAAATTTATTCTGTTTACACTTGCGTTCTGCCTTTCGTTTGCGCTGTGCGGAACCGCGCTGGCGGCGGAGCCGTTCGCCATACAGCCTGTTAAGCAGGGCGGCAGGGGTGATTATGCCCTCGTTGGCGATTCTTGGGTGTATTTTGATTACGCAAAGAACAAACTGTACGCGATCCCGCTGAACGCATCCGCAAAGGCAAAGCCAAAAGAGCTTAAGAACGGCTCAAACTGGATTCTTGCGTGGGGAGAGGATGTCCTTTACTTTGGGCGGTTCGGAAGCACTTCCCGCGGCTACATTACAAATCCTGTTACCAATAAGTACCGCATGATTGATAAAATGCACCGTGAATTCTACGTACCTTTTTTTACCGATGGCGACTATGTTTACTTTTCCAGCAGCAAGGAAGCGTATCTCAGCTCGGATATAAAGCGATTGCACAAAAAAACTTGGGAAATCGAAACCCTGTTTTCCGTTTATGGTTTTGTGGAAGGCATATGGAACGGGCGCGTCATAACCTTCTCCTGGGGAGATGACGTAAACGGAATCTGCGGGTACGACTTAAAGACCGGCAACCGCAAAATCCTATATCGATTCCCGGCGGGCGCTAGCCTGCAAGAATTTCCGTTTGTAGTTAACGACGCCATCGTGTTTTATCTCGCATACCGCGAGGACCCTAACGCGCCGCCGGACACAGGCCGAAACGATATCCTTATGATTGGGCCGGATGGCTCTGTTCGAAAAGCGTTGGATGAGTATCTTTGGTTTGAGTATATGTCGCCCGATTACGCGCTGGGGTACGCGTACACACATATATCCAAGAAAAATTGGCGTGACGAGCCTGACTATTTGATCGGCGCGGAAGGCATATATCCCGTTACAGGGTTGAAGCTGACCAACAGGCCGAAAAGCTATAAGGGCGGCGCGGTTGTTTTTCCGGGGCTTACGGCCGATAAGCTAATCCCCTTTGATTCCATGCCGAAGGTACAATAGCCGCAATCTGCCGCACCGTGGGCTGGCGCTTTTACGCGCCTATGCCTGCGCCCCCATCTTCTCCCTCATCAGCGAGATAACCCGGTCGATATCAATTGGTTTGCTGATATGGCCGTCCATCCCGGCCTCCATGCAATGTTTTACGTCTTCCGCAAACGCGTTGGCTGTCATAGCGATGATCGGAACGGTCTTCGCGTTGCCAAACGCACAGTCGCGAATGGCGTGGGTCGCCTCGTAGCCGTCCATATTGGGCATCTGCACATCCATAAACACAAGATCATAGCTATTCGCGTTTCTTTGAAACATTTCAACGGCCTGTACCCCATCGCATGCCTCGTCGATCAACACACCGGTCGGCGCCAAAAGAGTCTTGAGAATTTCGCGGTTTATTTCAATATCCTCCGCAAGCAATATCCGCCTGTTGGCAAAATCCGCTTCACCGATTTCGCCTGTTTGCCTTGAAATTTCATCGGAATCCGTCTGATCCACCATGTCGAACGTCGCGGTAAAGCAAAATTGACTGCCTTCGCCCGGGTTGCTTTTTACGGCAATACCCCCGCCCATCATTTGCGCAAGGCGTCTGGATATCACGAGCCCCAGTCCCGTTCCGCCATATTTGGACGAAATAGACACGTCGGCCTGCTCAAACGCCTGAAACAATCTGGCTTGCTGCTCGGCGCTCATGCCTATGCCGTTATCCGACACTGTGATGGCCAACTTCACAGTTTTGGTTGTGCGCTGCGCGCAGCGCGCCTCAAGCGACACCAATCCGCCCGTACCTGTAAATTTTACGGCATTGGACAGCAGGTTCATTATGATCTGGGCCAGCCTGTTGGCGTCACCGTGGAGTACGCCCGGCACATCCTGGTAAACATTGACCGTAAGAGTTTGTTGCTTTTCTTCCGCCTTTACGCCAATAATCCCCACGGTATCCGCGATCGTCTTTCGCAAGCGAAAATCCGCGCAATACAACTCCAGCTTGCCCGATTCAATTTTTGAAAGATCCAGTACGTCGTTAATGATATGCAGCAGGTGGTCAGAAGAAATTTCCACTTTATTCAAACTATCCTGTATCCTCTGCGGATCGCGCTCCATCTTCGCAATGCGAGTCATGCCAATGATGGCGTTCATCGGCGTGCGTATCTCATGACTCATGTTGGAAAGGAATATGCTCTTTGCCTTGTTTGCCGTTTCGGCCGCCTCTTTTGCCTCAAGCAGCGCCAACTGCGCATTTTTCAGCTCCGTAATATCATTGAGTATGGCGCCCACGCCCAACATATTGCCCCACTCATCCTTGATGGCAAATATGGTATGGCTCACAGTTATCTGCTCACCATTCTTGCAGATAAATTCCGTTTCGAGCCTGGATACGCCTTCTTGCATGGCAAGCCGCCAGCCATCCCGGATACACGCGCAGGTTTCGGGATTGTGAAAGTTTTCTGGCCCAAAATGGAGCCCAATCTCTTCTTTTGTATATCCGCTCATCGCATATACGCCCGGGTTCGCGTAAATGACGTTAAACGCTTCATCCAAAGCCACAACGAAGTTATTGGAAGAGCCGAGTATGGCGAATTGTATATCCAGATCACGGCGCATTTGCTTTTCATCGGTAATATCGCGCATAAGCGTGCCCAAACCCAACTGCGCGCCGCTGCCGTCTCGCACAGGGAACACGAATTGCTGTACATCGATGAGGTGTCCGTCGCTATGCCTCAGGCGGTTTTCACCCACCCATGCGCCACGCGCGGCTACGGTAGGGAAGGCTTCTTCCTGTAGAATGCGCATGCCCTCTTCATCATGCGTGGATTCTTTGTCCATCGGCATGCCCGCCGGCCTGCCAACCATATGGCATGCCGCGGCATTTGCGTACAAGTCGCCGCTTTCTATGCCGTCGTATGCAATATAGTATGGTGCCGATTCTATCAAGGCCGCCGTATGCTTTAACAGTTTATTTTCTTTCAGAAGGCCTCGGTTGCGCACGGCAAAATAAAACACGGCCACCGCAAGAACAGCAGCCAACGCGGCAAATATACCGGCTTCAACGCTCAGATAAACCCTTCCCCTCTCCATGCATGGCGCAGCCGCTGCCAGCGGCAAAACCGAAAAGCCCGCAGCGCCACAACCCAACCGCAATATACGCATTCACCTGCGTGCCGAAATACCCTATCTTTCATTCGGCATTTTCCGGAATAAAATAATCCCCATTATTTGCACATCCTGCAAATACAGACCGTTTTTCAGCAGCACGGCTTTTCTTTTTCAGCCGAGGCAATATCCCCAAATCCAGCAATAGCCCGCGGACATTTCAGCTCACCGTCGCCCCTTATTTCCTATAATTCCGCTTTCTGCAGCAATACAAATTGATTTTTATTATACGTAAGCATGCCGTCGTCCTTCAATTTGGATAGTATGCTGGACAACGCGCTTCTTTCTACGGAAAGATAGTCCGCCAGTTCCTGACGGTTAAACGGAATTTCAAACGCGTCGCCACCCGCCGCCGCGGCACATTCCGATAAATACGAAAGCAGCTTTTCACGTGTGGTTTTTTTTGTGATATGCTCCATTTTGCGCGTGAGCATGACGTTTTTTCCAGCCAGTATTTTCACCATATTCTGTATAAGTACGGCATGAAACGAGCAGGCGGACGAGCAGCTTGTAAGTATGCGCCTGCAATCGATGAGCAGCACCGTTCCCTCTTCATGCGCTACCACACAAACAGGCATGGCCTCCACACCCGCGCAGGAAAACGCCTCCGCAAACAGGCCGCCCGCCGGAACGATCATCAGTATCGTGCGGTTACCCCAGTAATCTTCCTGCACAACGCGCACGCTGCCGGCCAGCACGACGCCGACATACCTCGGCTCGTCACCCGCATCAAGTACAATTTCCTCTTTTTGCATGGCCCGTTCCCTTGCGTTCAGGCAGCTTAAGAGGGCCGGCAGATCTTTAGCGTCGATGCCGGCAAACAAGGGGGAATGTTGTAAAGCGGTAAGAATTTTTTTCATTTTTCGTTGCAAAAACAACATACAGTTTCTTTTCAGTATAGTAACCTTAAACAAGAAAGTCAATACGCACTGCGCGGTTTTCCGCGCGATTTGCGCAGTTTCTCGATTACCCATATGAACGATAGGAGGTCATACAATGGATACGAACATGTTCTGTTTTCAATGCGAACAAACCGCGGGCGGCAAAGGCTGCACCGGCAGGGCCGGTGTTTGCGGTAAACAAGACACCACGGCAAACTTGCAAGATGAACTTACGTCCGCTCTGATCGGACTTGCGCGCATAGTCGATAGCTATAAAAATGAAGAGGCATCGCTATTGATGATGCGGGGGTTGTTCACAACGGTCACAAACGTTAGCTTCGACGATGATCGCCTGCAAAAAGAAATCGGCGCCATTCAATCGTTGTCAAAAAAATTACTCCCTCTGTCCGGCTGCGCGGAAGAAAGCGCCATGGAACTATCGCAGCTTTGGAGCGCGAACGAGGACGTCCGCTCGCTGAAATCACTCATACTGTTTGGCGTGCGCGGCATGGCGGCATACGCGTACCACGCTTGGCAGCTCGGTTATACCGACCAAACCGTCTCCGCTTTCTTTTTCACCGCGTTAAAGGCCATAGGCGATAAAAATGCGGGCATGGACGAATTGCTGCCGCTCGTTTTGAAAACCGGCGAAGTAAACCTCAGCTGCATGGAGCTTTTAGACAAAGCGAATACCGAAACATATGGCTCGCCTACGCCGACGCCGGTAACAACCATCGTAGAAAAAGGGCCGTTTATCGTAATCAGCGGGCACGATCTGCATGATTTAAAGCTGCTGCTGGAACAAACAGAGGGCAAGGGCATCAACATCTATACGCATGGTGAAATGCTGCCCGCTCACGGCTATCCGCTCCTGAAAAAATACGCCCACCTAAAGGGCAATTTTGGCACTGCCTGGCAAAACCAGCAAAAAGAATTTGCCGCTTTGCCCGCACCTGTATTATTTACCACAAACTGCCTGATGCCCGTGAAGGACAGCTACCGCGACCGCGTATTTACCACCGCTGTGGTTGCGTATCCCGGCATGCCGCACATCGGCGAAGAAAAGGATTTCACGCCTGTCATCGAAAAGGCGCTGGCGCTTGGCGGTTATGCCGAAGATACCACATTTACGGGAATAAACGGCGGCACAAGCCTGTTGACCGGCTTTGGCCACCACACGGTGCTTTCCGTAGCCGGCACGGTCATCGATGCCGTAAAAACGGGCGCGCTTAAACATTTCTTTTTGGTTGGCGGCTGCGACGGGGCAAGACCAGGACGCAATTACTACACCGATTTTGTCAAGCAAACTCCCGCCGATACGGTCGTGCTAACGTTGGCCTGCGGAAAATACCGCTTTAACGACTTGGATTTGGGCACCATCGGCGGCCTGCCGCGCTTGATGGATATGGGCCAGTGCAACGACGCTTATTCCGCCATAAGGGTGGCTTCCGCGCTTGCGGACGCGTTTGGCTGCGGCGTCAACGATCTGCCGCTCACGCTGGTGCTGTCCTGGTACGAGCAAAAGGCCGTTTGCATTCTGCTGACATTGTTATATCTCGGCATCAAAAATATTTTGATCGGGCCCAGCCTGCCCGCGTTCGTTTCTCCCACGGTTTTAAACCTGCTGGTGGAACAATACGGCCTCACGCCCATTTCCACGCCCGAAGCCGACCTGAAGCGCATACTGGGCAAATAAAGCAAACTTTACGCAAAAAAGGCTGCCCCCGAACAGGTGAACTGAACCCAATAACGTGGACAAAAAGAAAAAGGCCTCCTATCGTAAGAGAAAAGCGATAGGAGGTTTTCATATGGGAAAGCATTATGGGCAGGCGATACTGCCAACGGTACTTAAAATGCGAGAAGAAGGTTATCTACTACGCGAAATCGGAGA
>JAVBPK010000052.1:0-20211 GCA_031549625.1 Eubacteriales bacterium | reverse complement strand
AGCCGCCGGCATCCAAAGCAAAAACACACACCAAACGGTGTGTGTTTTTGCTTTGGAAAGCGGAAGCTAGGTTATGTACCGGGTCGTCGAAAGCCAAGGGGCGCAGCCCGCTTGGCTGGAGGCCAGAGCCGAAGCGCCGCCAGTGCGTCGCAGCCGCAGCGGTGGAGCCAGCAAAACACCGTGCGGTTCCCGCAAGTCGGAGTAAGCAAAACCGCGGCAGTCCTGCACAAGTCAAACAAACCAAGCCCGGTTGCCGCTTTTTCCCCATCCTGCCCACCCACCCAAACCCTCCCTACAGGCCTTCCCCTCCGGGAAGACCACCAGGGAGGGCTTATAGGGGGTATCCCGTTTGAGCGCCTTTCCCTCTTCGGGGCCGTATTGTGGATCCGCAACCCAGCTATGCGTTGTACGGGCGGCTACACGCTTCGCGTGCGGTCCCGCCGCCCATTGAAAGCCTTCGGGTTCTATAAGGGGCTCTGATTCTTTTCCTATGATTGGTGGAAAAGAAAAAAATAGTAAAGGCATGCAACTTGGCATAAAATGGGGGTATGGGGGCGTTTCCGAGCGCCCGCAGTGCGGGAAGAAGCGAGGAAAAAGCCCAATGAGCAAGGAAGCAAGTGAGCGTTAGCGAAATCTTGCGCCCTTTGCGAATTGAGAGGTTCTTGCTCCCCATTTAAAATAAAAAGAAAATTTATATCTTCCTCTGGTGTTTTGCCCGCCGATGCGGCGCAGCCGCAGCGGTGGAGCTAGCAAAACGCCGTGCGGTTCCCGCAAGCCGGATTGGGCAAAACTTTGTAAAGGCCACTAAGCTGGCCCAAAATCTGCACAAGTCAAACAAACCAAGCCCAGTTGCCGCTTTTTCCCCATCCTGCCCACCCACCCCAACCCTCCCTACAGGCCTTCCCCTCCGGGAAGACCACCAGGGAGGGCTTATAGGGGGTATCCCGTTTGAGCGCCTTTCCCTCTTTGGAGCCGTATTCTGGATCTGCAACCCGGCTATGCGTTGTACGGGCGGCTACACGCTTCGCGTGCGGTCCCGCCGCCCATTGAAAGCCTTCGGGTTCTATAAGGGGCTTGGATTCTTTTCCTATGATTGGTGGAAAAGAAAAAAATAGTAAAGGCATGCAACTTGGCATAAAATGGGGGTATGGGGGGCTTTGCTCCCCATTTAAAATAAAAAGAGTATTCCTAGGCAAACCTTTCCACCAATAATAATTCCTGTGCAATTCATATAATATCCTGCTCCCTATTCATGCAACGTATGTCTTGCTGTTCCTTATCAAAGAAATAGTAAGTATTGTTGCTTCCGCTGAAGCTTTTGACGCTAACTTGGAACACTCTTGCCAGCTCGCCACATTCAGCAATGACCTTTGCCGTGTCATTTGCAATTATCCTGCCTTGATTCATTAAAACGACTTTGTCGGCATAATTGAGCGCTAAGTTTAAATCGTGCAGCACCATTATGATTGTTTTACCCATATCCCGGTTTAATTTTTGAACCAATTCCATGATTTCATAACTGACGCATATATCTAAATACGTCGTAGGCTCGTCCAAAAAGATAACGTCCGTGTCCTGGGCTATCGCCATTGCAATAAACACCTTCTGGCGCTCTCCACCGGATAATTGATTGACACTTTTGTTCTCCAAGGCCGTACAGCCGGTCAATTCCATCGCCTGCTGTGCTATATTCCGGTCTTTGGAGGAGAAATTCCGGCCAAAGGGCATGTGAGGGTACCGACCGGACATTACATAATCCTTTGCCGTAACACCGGGAGGGTAATTGGACTGCGAAAGTAAAGATACCTTGCACGCATATTCTTTTGGCCTCATATTCTTGATGTCTATGCCATTAAACAAAACTCTGCCCTTTTGAGGCGCAAGCAACCGCGCTCCGATTTTCAGCAAAGTACTTTTTCCGCAGCCATTAGGCCCGATCAGTGCCGTGATCTTCCCTTGCAAAAAGGTTAAGTTAATGTTTTCGATAAAAACATTTTTATCGTATGTGTAGGTAATATTATGAAACTCAATCATGATTTTTCTGCTTGTTCCTCAATATCAATATTATAAAAAACGGGCCGCCGCAACAGGCCATTAATATACCCACTGGTACCTCATACGGCGAAAAGGCCGTTCTTGCAAACAAGTCGCAAAGCGTGACAAACGCGCTGCCCAGAAAGATACTTGCGAGAACAGTAACTTTGTTATCGCTCCCGGCTAAAAATTTCACCGTATGCGGGATCACAAGCCCCACAAATCCGATAAGACCTGCAAAGCTAACTGCCGCACCCGCCAGCGCCGCTGCTACAGATATGAGCAGAAATCGGCTGCGCTTTACCTGCATGCCCAGGGATTTTGCCGTATCCTGGCCGAGGGATATGATGTTCAGCTCCTTGCCGCATAAAAGCGCCAATATAAGCCCGGCCACAATGTAGGCTGCCGGATACTTAATGTTATCCATTGTCAAGGACGACAAGCCACCAACCAGAAAATTAGAGGCTCCCATATAGGCGTCTGGATAGAAGATCATGACAGCGTTCATTCCAGCAGCAAAAAGGCTGCTTATGGCAAATCCAGTCAACACAAGGATAAGGCGGGAAGAATTAGCCGAGACAGCAAGGATAATAACGCATGTCAGTAACGCACCCAAAAAAGCAGATAATGGAAGCAGGGAAGAATGTACCGGAAAGAGAGCTGAAACGAGAAGCACGAACAGACCGGCTCCAGTGTTGACGCCTATGATATTGGGACTTGCCAGCGGGTTGTTCAACACCGCCTGTATAATCGCGCCCGAAACAGACAGCGCGCTTCCGGCAAGAATAGCCCCCAGCACCCTTGGCAGGCGCACATGAACGAGAATCCGGTAAGCCGTACTTCCGGTATCACCAGATAAAGCGGCTCTTACCATTTCAACCAGATCAACATTTTGAGGCCCGAGGCAAATACCCAGCGCAGCGGACAGGATCATAGCGGCAAAGCTAAAAATAAGCAGCCTGATGATTTTTTTATGCCTGTCCATACAGGATATCTCTAAGGTGTTCATAGCTTTCATTCCATCTCACGTTCGGTTTATAGAGAAATTTATCCTTGGGCAACAGGATGTAGCGGCCACTTTTTACCGCGGTCAAGCCGTTCCATGCTGGATTTTGTTCAATGCTTTCTCTTAGATTACGCATGGCGAGCTCATCGTCGTTGCCCATTGGTACAACAAAGATATAATCCGGATCCTCGCTGATGATGCCTTCAATGCTGAATTCCTTTAGAAGGCTTGCATTCTTGTCGGCGATGTTCTCGCAACCCAGCTCAAAGAGCATTCTACCCGTCATTGTGGAGGAATTTTGCACCCGCACACCGCCAGAAAAGGTAATCAGAAACAACACCGATGGATGCTCTTCATCTGAAACGTCGGACTGTACATCGTCAATTTTATCCTTAACCATTCTGCCATTCCGCTCGTATAAATCATCTCTGCCCGTTATTTGTGTGCAGGTTTCCAGCATGGCAAGATAGTCCTCGAAATAAGTCACTTTAAAATAGGCGGCAATAATACCCGCATTTTCCAAGGTGTCTCTGAGCATCATATGCGCTTCGGTTTCTGAGGAAAGGATGACGAGCTCCGGATTTAGCGCAATGATCTCCTCAACGTTGGGGCTGTTGTATTTACCTACGACAGCGACATCACTTGGCAGATCAAGACCACGCTCCTCGACTGCATCGTCGGTGACGCCGCAGAGTTTGCCGCCAGCCAATATCCAAGTTTCGGCAAAGCCTCCCATCAGCGCTACAACCCGCTGCGGGTTATTCACCGTAATCTCGTTTCCTAACTCATCGGTAAAGGTATATGGGCCTGGTTCGGCGCTTGGCGATGGGGTTTCCAAGCCTGATGCCGCGCCTTCGCTGTTCGGTAACGATGTCTGGGTTCCGGGCGAAAAGCTTTCCGCTGCCTGCGGGAAGTTGGCTCTGCAACCAACCAGTCCCGCGAGGATCAATATCAATAATACGCAGTTCGTTAGTCTCTTCATTAAGCATCTGTTTTCCAGCATAAAACAATCTCCAATACTTTTTCTAAATATCTCCGTATGCTTTAGCGTATTTTCGCATACTCACCAGCATGGGCGCAGTAGCTATCTTCCGACAGATAGTCGCCATCATGGTAATACGCAGCGCGAGCGCGACATCCTCCGCACTTCTTTTTATAGCCGCATGTTCCGCAAAACCCCTTATAATTCTCTGTCCTTAAATCAGCAAAGACCTTGCTGGAAGCCCATATTTCGTCAAAGGGAGCCATGCGCACATCCCCGGCCACCTCAACCATATACGCACAGGGGCGTACAATACCAGTGGGGCTGATGATACAATAGGAAAGGCCCGCCAAACATCCGCGAGTAAAGCGGGTATCTACCTCCATCTGGGAAGCCACCCGGGTAAACTGTGGCGCGCAGGTGGGCTTCAGGTCGATGGGGACTTCTCTTTGCTTGGCCATGATGGTTTTCAAAAGCCGCTCATATTCATCGACCTCAAGAGAAGTGTCTTCAATATCGATACCCCGGCCCACCGGGATCAAAAAGAATATATAGTGGGCAACGGCACCGTTTGCCACGGCGAAATCTATCATATCGGTTATTTCATCCCTGTTCCAATTCATTACTGTGGTGTGTATCTGGAAGGGAAGCCCTGCCTCACGGCAGTTGCGAAAGCTTTCCAGTGTAAGGCGGTAAGCATTTGGGTCGCCGCGGAAATTATTGTGCTTTGCCTCGTTGAGGCTATCCAAACTGATGCCCATTGCACAAGCTCCGCTTTCTTTCAGCTTTTTCGCAACGTCCCGCGTTATCAGCATGCCGTTTGTCCCGAACACCGGGCGCAATCCTACCTTTGCTGCATATGAGACAAGTTCGTAAATATCAGATCGCATCAGCGGCTCTCCGCCGCTGAAAATCATGATCTTAAACCCGGCCCTCCATATTTCGTCAATCATTTTCTTTGCCTCAGCTGTGGAGAGCTCCTCCTCCTTTTTATCCCCTGCGTCTTGATAGCAATGACTGCATTTTAAATTGCACTGATTGGTCGTCATCCAGGAAACGATCATTTATCCATACTCCTTTACAAAAATAATTTGCATTTCTTAACTGGACGGAATAAGCAGGATTTGGCTAAGATCATGATCCTAATCAGTATGCCGTAAAATCAAGCCAATCCTCAGTCTCCCATGAGAATCTGGGGCTATTTTCGTAATGCGCGCACCATTTACGCGTATTGAATAGTGCCTTCATAGTTTGGCGAAAAGCTTGCGCCCTTTGTGGATTGAGGGCGTTTCCGAGCGCCCGCAGTGCGGGAAGAAGCGAGGAAAAAGCCTAATGAGCAAGGAAGCAAGTGAGCGCCAGCGAAACCTTGCGCCCTTTGCGAATTGAGAGGTTCTTGCTCCCCATTAAAACAAAAAGAATTATCCGTGTAGATGGGGCTAGGCAACTCTCCGCAAACCCAACATCAACTTCCCTCGCAAACATCCACCGACAACACATCATCATCCAACATAACCACAACAAGCATATTTCCCTTGCCGGCGCGCGCGTCTATGCGCACATCCTCGGTATTAAACCTTGTAGCGGTGCCATGCCGCTGCCGCACGATAAAGGAAAACGGCTCGCATACATAAAACGCTGCGGCGATGCGCGTCCCGTTAGACCCATTCTTTTTAAAGTCAAATGATTTCAGTCCCTTGCCGTTGCGCCCTTGTATTTCGTGATCGATCAACAGGCTGCGCTTGGCATATCCACGGTCGGAAATGGCAAGAAGTTCGCCCTCGTCACGCACTTGCAAGGCGGTAAGCACGGTGTCGCCGGCATCCAGCTTGACGCATTTCACGCCCGCGGCAGCGCGACCCATTTCCGGCACGGTATCGAGCAGGAAACGAATGCTCATGCCTTGGCGGGTGACGATCAGCAGGGATTCCTCTCGCTGCGTTTCTACATTTAGTACGCGGTCGCCGTCTTTCAGTACGATGCCGGCTATGCGTTTGTTGCGCGTGGAATAATTTTGCGCCGCGCTGCATTTCACATAGCCCTGCTCCGTATAAAAATAGAGCAATCCACTGTCGTTTTCTTCGTAGGCAGCCACTATGTGCTCGTTTTCTTCAAAAGGAAGCAAAGCGGCAAGGTTGTTTGGGCGGGCGTTCGCTTTTGTTTCCGCAAGCTGGTCAACCGCTAAAAGCAGCACAGCGCCTTTATCCGTGAAAAAGCGCAAGGACTTATCGGTAGCGGTATGCAGCGTGAAGAGCGGCTGCTCCTCGGTTCCGCCGGTTTGGGCGGTAGCGGCAGCCTGGTAGCTGCGCTCGGAAACCCGCCTTGCGCGGAGGCCCTCGTATAAGGTGATGACGACATCTTCCACTACCTTGAGTACGCTTTCGTCCACGACGATTTCGGCTTCCGCGTGCACGATCTCCGTCAGGCGCGCGTTCGCGTATTTTTCCCTGATCTCTGTAAGCTCTTTGCAGATCAGGCTCATCAGCTTTTTTTTGGAAGCCAGTATGCTGCTGAGTTCGTCTATGCGGCGCAAAATATCGGCATGCTCCTGCTGAATGCTTAACAATTCCAGATTGGTAAGGCGTTGCAGGCGCAGGTCGAGGATAGCCTGCGCCTGTATTTCCGTAAGCGCAAAGCGCTTCATAAGCCCGTCGCGCGCTTCTTTTGGCGTTTTGCTTGCGCGGATAAGCGCGATGACCGCGTCAAGGTTATTGATTGCGATCATCAGGCCGGTGAGAATATGTTCCCTCTTTTGTGCGGCCTCCAGCTCGAATTGGGTGCGGCGGGTGACGACGTCCTGTTGATGCGCGATAAAGCGCGCGATCACTTCCCTAAGGCTTAACTGCTGGGGTTTGCCGTCAGCGATGGCCACCATATTTACGCCAAATGTGCATTGCAGGTCGGAATACTTTAAAAGGTATTGCAGCACCTGGTTGGCGTCATAGTCTTTTTTTATTTCAATAACGGCGCGCATGCCGCTGCGGTCGCTTTCGTCGCGTATGTCGGATACGCCTGCGAACATGGCCTTTTTTTCCTGCGTAACGCCCAGAATTTTTTCCAGCAGCGCAGCTTTGTTTACCTGATATGGCAGCTCGGTTATCACGATAAGCGTTTTGCCGTTCTTTTGCTCTTCAAAATGTGTTTTTGCGCGCATGGTGAGCTTGCCGCGTCCGGTTTCGTAGGCGGTGCGTATTTCTTCCGAAAACAATAGCTGGCCGCCGGTGGGAAAATCCGGTGCGGGCATGTGCTTGATAAGTTCCGGTAAAGAAATATCCGGATTTTCGATCTGAGCAATAACGGCATTTATGGCCTCACCCAAATTGTGTGGCGGAATGTTTGTGGCAAGCCCGACGGCTATGCCGGAGGCGCCGTTCACCAGCAAATTGGGATAGCGTCCCGGCAGCACGGTGGGTTCCTGCAAGGTGTCGTCAAAGTTCAGCGTAAAGGAGACGGTATCTTTTTCAATATCGCGCAGAAGCTCCATGGCCAGCGGCGTCATGCGCGCTTCGGTGTAACGCATGGCGGCGGCGGAGTCGCCGTCAATGGAGCCAAAGTTGCCGTGCCCGTCAACGAGAGGCATGCGCATGTTGAAAGGCTGCGCCATGCGCACCATGGCGTCGTAAACGGAGGTATCGCCGTGCGGATGATATTTACCAAGTGCGTCGCCCACGATGCGCGCGCTTTTCCTGTGCGGTTTGTCGGGGGTAAGGCCCAGCTCCAGCATGGTGTAGAGGATGCGCCGCTGCACGGGCTTCAGGCCGTCTTCCACGCGGGGAAGGGCGCGCTCCAGAATAACATATTCCGCGTAGGGCATCATGGAATCGTGCATCACTTCATCCATGCTGCGTTCGTATATGGTTTCTCCGCGTGGCGGGGTCGGTTGTGCCGGCTGCTTCTTCGCCATTATTCTTTACCCCCCGTTTGTGCGTAGTTTTCTTCGAAAAACGTGTCCCGTTTGTTGAAGTTCGCGTATTCGCTGATATATTCCTTGCGGGATTGCACTTTGTCGCCCATCAGCACGGCGACGAGGTGCTCCACATCCGCCGCGTCTTCTATGCCGACGCGGATCAGGGCGCGGTTGTCGGGGCTCATGGTGGTCTCCCAAAGCTGTTCGGGGTTCATCTCGCCCAGCCCTTTGTAGCGCTGCACGAGGTACCCTTTGCCTAATTCCTTTGCGGCAGCGTCGAGCTCCTTTTCGTTGTAGGCGTACAGCACCCGCTCGCCTTTATGCACTTTATACAGCGGCGGCAAGCCGATATAAACATGCCCTTCCATGATGAGCGGTTTCATATAGCGGTAAAAGAAAGTCAGCAAAATCGCGCGGATATGCGCGCCATCCTGGTCGGCGTCGGACAGGATGATGACTTTGTCGTACTTACGCTGCGCAATGTCAAAATCTTCGCCGATACCCGTGCCGATAGCAGTGATAATGCTGCGGAATTCTTCGTTTGCGAGTACTTGGTCAAAGCGCTTTTTTTCCACATTCAGCGGCTTGCCGCGCAGGGGCAGTATGGCCTGGAAGCTGCGGTCGCGGCCTTGCTTGGCGGAGCCGCCCGCGCTGTCGCCCTCTACGATGAAAAGCTCGTTTTTTTCGGCGTTGCGGCCTGTGCAGCTGGAAAGCTTGCCGACGAGCGGAGCGTTCTCAAGCTTGTTTTTTTCGCGCGCCATGTTTTTCGCCTTGCGGGCGGTTTCGCGCACCTTTGCTGCGGAGACGGCCTTTTCAGCCATCTTGTTCGCGATATCTGCGTTCTTTAAATCTTCGAGGAAAGGCACAAGCTGTTCCCCGATCACGTATTCCACTGCAGGGCGCGCTTCGGTATTGCCCAGGCGCGTTTTTGTCTGCCCCTCAAATTGTATGGTCTTCATCTTCAGGGATAGCACGGCGGTAAGCCCTTCGCGGAAATCCTCGCCGGCCAGGGAAGCGTCCTTGTCCTTTAATATGCCCATGCGGCGGCAATAGTCGTTCATAACTTTTGTGAGCGCGGTCTTGAAGCCCGTTTCGTGCGTACCGCCCTCGGTGGTGGGGATGTTGTTTACGTAACTGAAAAGTGTTTCAGCGTAGCCGTCGTTGTGCTGCAGGGCGGCTTCCACGATGATGCCGTCTTTTTCGCCCTTTAAATAGATCGGCGCAGGATAGATGGCGGTTTTATCTTCGTTTATGAATTTTACAAAGTCGGACAGGCCGCCGTCAAAACGGTATTCCTGTTCACGGGTATGGTGGCGCAAATCTTTGATGCGCATGGTAATGCCCTTATTCAGGTAGGCAAGCTCGCGCAGGCGGCGCGAGATCAAGTCGTAATTCATATCGATGCCTTCAAAAACGCGGTCATCCGGCAGAAAATGCACGACGGTGCCCTGCTTACGTGTGCGGCCCGTTTCTTCAAGAGGGCCTTTGGGGTGACCGGAAAGCAGCTTTTTTTCGGGGCCCATTACGCTTTCGAATTCCTGCCGGTAGGCACGGCCGCCGGTGTATACTTCCACGCTCAGGTAACGAGAAAGCGCGTTTACGACGCTGGCGCCAACCCCGTGCAGGCCGCCGGAATAGCCGTAGCTGTCGTTGCCAAATTTACCGCCCGCGTGCAGCTGGGTAAAAACAAGCTCCACGCCGGAAACGCCGTATGTGTCATGAATGCCCACGGGAATGCCGCGCCCGTTATCCGTAACGGTGACGGAATGGTCGGCGTGCAAGGTCACTTCCACGGAGGAGGCGTAGCCATTGGCGGCCTCGTCGATGGCGTTGTCCACGATTTCCCATAGCATGTGGTGCAGCCCGCGCGAGCCGGTGGAGCCGATGTACATGCCGGGGCGCATGCGCACCGCATCCAGCCCTTCCATCACCTGTATGCTTTGAACGTTATATTCCATTTCATCCCCCTAAAAGCCAAGAGAAGTTCTTTTGTTGTATTGCGTTTGCGTCAGTAGGCAAGCTGCTTTTGCTTCTGCCGCTCACACCATACGCACCAAATCGTGACGGTGAGCACAACGACACAGCAGCCAATCAGAGCGAAAACGCCCGGCACCTCGCCGACGGCCAAGGCCACCCAAATGGGCGCAAAAAGCGGTTCGGCGGTGCAGAGGAGGGAGCTGGTGAGCGGCGGACAATATTGCAGAGCCCGAATATATAACAGGTAGGGGACTCCGAGTTGCACAACGCCCATCAAAGCGACGTTTAAAAGCGATGCCGGTTCTATGACGGTATTTCCCGTAAAGAAAAACGGTATGCCGGCAAGCGCGATAAGGATTTCCGCCAGCACGAGTCCGCCCAACCTCTCTTGCATGCTGGCCGCGGCGGTAACCATAAACATGCCGCAAAGCAAAACGCCGGAAAACAGTGCGAGCAGGTTGCCCAGCATGGAGCCGGGGTTGAGCTGGTCGAAGAAGCAGAGCAGAACGCCCACAAGCGTGAACGCGACGGCGAGCATGTCGGCGGGTTTTATGCGCTGCTTGCCAAGCAGCGCGGAAAGCACGAGCACATATATGGGCGCCGTGTATTGCAGAACGATGGCGTTTGCCGCGGTTGTCAACTTGTTTGCGGATGTATAAACAAATGATATGGCAAACACGATAGCTGCAAGGAAAAGGGCCCTTTTATTAAATATCGGCTTTGTTTTGGAAAAATATAGATACGCCAGCAATACAAGCGAAGCAAACAGGCTTCGCCCGGAGGCGATCGCAAACGGATGCCAGGGAATGGTTTTAATAAAGAGGCCGCCAAGGCTCCATAATACTGCGCAGCAAAGCATTTGCAGCATGGCTGAATGTTCTTTTGTCATGTAAGTTCTCCAAACGAGGCATAAATTCACAAATCCCCATCCTATTTTAAAGCCTGACTCAAAAAAATGCAATGCGCGGCGGATTGTTGCTCTGGACGAAAGCGAAGCTTGCATCATGCCCCATTCCAGCGTACAATAACCCATAGCTGGAACGCGGGTGAATACCCATAGCCGTAAAGAGGCGGTTTCCCGCGGGCAAACGGCAAAGCCGCGTTCCCAAACGCATTATGGGAGGTCATACATGAACAAAGCGATTGTTACCGTTCTTGGCCGCGACCGCGTGGGCATCATTGCGAGTGTCAGCACGCGCCTTAGCGAGCTGTCCATCAACATACTCGATATCACACAGACCGTTATGGACGAAGAAATATTTGTGATGTTGATGCTGGTGGATTTAACAAAGGCGGAAGGCGGTTTCCACGATATCAAAGAAAATCTGCGGGGGCTTGGCGAAGGACTTGGTTTTTCCGTGCGCATACAAAGCGAAGAAATCTTCGACGCCATGCACAAGATATAAGGGGGAAAACGAATGCCAATCATGAACGCAGGCGAGATACTGGAAACCATTCGCATGATCGAGCGCGAAAACCTCGATATCCGTACAATCACCATGGGCATTTCGCTGCTGGATTGCCTGTCCGAAGATATGCAGACGCTTTGCGCGCGCGTATATGAAAAGCTTTGCGCGCGCGCAAAGGATCTTGTGCGCGTTGGCCGCGAAATAGAAGAAAACTACGGCATTCCCATCGTCAACAAACGCGTATCCGTTACGCCGGTGGCGCTATTGGGCGGTTGTACAAAGCAAAACGATTACGCGCCTATCGCAAAGGCCATGGATCGCGCGGCGGAAACGTTGGGCATCGACTTCATAGGCGGGTTTTCCGCGCTGGTGCACAAAGGAGCGACGCCCGCGGATAACGCGCTTATGGACAGTATTCCGGAAGCGCTGGCGGCCACGCGCTTTGTGTGCTCCAGCTTAAATATAGGCACGACGCGCGCGGGCATAAACATGGACGCTGTGCGCCGCGTTGGCCAAATCATCAAACAGCTGGCGGAGGCCACGGCGGACGCGGATGGATTTGGCGCGGCGAAGCTCGTGGCGTTCTGCAACGCGGTGGAGGACAATCCGTTTATGGCGGGCGCGTTCCACGGCGTGGGCGAAGCGGATTGCGTCATCAACGTGGGCGTTTCGGGCCCGGGCGTGGTGAAAAGCGCATTGGCCCGCGTGCAAGGCGAGCCGTTTGACGTGGTGGCGGAAACCATCAAAAAAACGGCATTCCGCGTTACGCGCATGGGCCAGCTAGTGGCGCAGGAAGCGTCGCGCCGCTTAAACGTGCCGTTTGGCATAGTAGATCTTTCGCTGGCGCCAACGCCGGCGGTGGGCGATTCTGTGGCGCATATCCTTACGGAGATGGGGCTGGAGTACGCGGGTGCGCCGGGCAGCACGGCCGCGCTGGCGCTGCTGAACGACGCGGTGAAAAAGGGCGGCGTAATGGCGTCTAGCCATGTTGGCGGGCTTTCCGGCGCGTTTATTCCCGTAAGCGAGGACGCAGGCATGATCGAAGCTGCAGCCATTGGCGCGTTGACGCTCGAAAAATTGGAGGCAATGACAGCCGTATGTTCCGTGGGGCTCGACATGATAGCGGTGCCGGGGGATACGCCGGCGGCTACCATATCCGGCATATTGGCCGACGAAGCGGCGATTGGCATGATAAACAATAAAACCACCGCCATCCGTATCATCCCCGCGCCGGGCAAAAAGGCGGGCGAATTTGTCGAGTTTGGCGGGCTGTTTGGGCGCGCGCCCGTTATGCCGGTAAATGCGTATTCCTGCGAGGCGTTCATCGCGCGCGGCGGCCGTATACCGGCGCCCATACACAGCCTGCGCAACTAACGCGCCGAATGAGCCGGTTATAATACGCATGCCAGAGCGAGGCGGGAAAACTCCCGCTTCGCTTTTTTTTTGCGAAGCTGTTCACGAACTTGCCATGATCGGCGCGTTGTGGCACATGCGTCGGCATGGTATAATAAAGGATATTTAAAATCGGGAGGAGTTCGGGCATTGCGCCCGGGCGCAAAGGCATGGGCTTATTCGATAAATTGTTGGGCACAAGCCCCGAGGCGAAACTAAAAAAGCTGACTCCGGTCGTAGCGAAAATAAACGCGCTGGAACCGGCAATGCAGGCATTGAGCGACGCAGAAATGCGCGCAAAGACGCAGGAGTTTAAGGCGCGGCTGGAGCAGGGCGAAACGCTGGACGATTTGCTGCCGGAGGCGTTTGCGCTGGTGCGCGAAGCGGCGGTGCGTACGGTCGGCATGAGGCATTTTGATGTGCAGCTGATTGGCGGCGTGGTGCTGCATCAGGGGCGTATCGCGGAAATGAGAACAGGCGAAGGCAAAACGCTCGTTTCCACGCTGCCGGCCTATTTAAACGCGCTGAAGGGAAAGGGCGTGCACATCGTTACGGTCAACGATTACCTTGCGCGGCGCGACGCGCAATGGATGGGAAAGATTCACCGCTTTCTCGGCCTGAGCGTGGGGGTGGTCGTGCATGGGCTCGATCATGAAGAACGGCGGGAAGCATATAATTGCGACATTACATACGGCACAAACAATGAGCTGGGTTTCGACTATTTGCGCGACAACATGGTCGTATACCGTGAAAGCATGGTGCAGCGCGATTTGGCATACGCCATCGTGGACGAAGTGGACAGCATACTGATCGACGAAGCGCGCACGCCTCTCATCATTTCCGGCCAGGGAGAACAGTCCACCGAGCTATACCAGACGGCGGATCGCTTTGTGCGCAAACTGACGCGCGGGCCAAACATCGAGAAAAAAACGCGCTCGGAGATGATGATGGAAGAAGACCAGCCGGAAGAAGGCGACTACATGGTGGATATCAAGGCGAAAACCGTGCAGTTGACTCAGGAGGGCCTCGCGAAAGCGGAAACGTTCTTCAAGGTAAACAGCCTGGCGGATACGGAAAACACCGAGCTCAATCACCACATCATTCAGGCGCTGAAGGCGCATGCTATATTCCAGCGCGACGTAGACTATGTGGTGCAGGACGGCCAGGTGCTCATCGTGGATGAATTTACGGGCCGCCTGATGCTGGGGCGGCGCTACAGCGAAGGGCTGCATCAGGCGCTGGAAGCAAAGGAAGGCGTAAAGGTAGAGCGCGAAAACAAAACGCTGGCCACCATCACATTCCAGAACTATTTTCGTATGTATGGAAAACTGGCGGGCATGACGGGTACTGCAAAAACGGAAGAAGCCGAGTTTACCGCCATATACAACCTCGACGTTGTAGAAATACCGACGAACAAGCCGATGATCCGCCAGGATTACAACGACGTCGTGTACACAAGCGAACGAGGCAAGTTCCAGGCGGTTGTAAAAGAAATAGAAGAAAAGCACAATACCGGCCAGCCTATTCTGGTGGGCACCATTTCCGTGGAGCGCAGTGAATATTTAAGCGAAATGCTAAGGCGGCGCGGCGTGGAGCACCAGGTGCTAAACGCGAAGCATCATGAAAAGGAAGCCGAAATAGTGGCGCAGGCGGGGCATTTGGGGCGTGTGACCATTGCCACAAACATGGCGGGCCGCGGCACGGATATCCTCCTGGGCGGCAATCCGGATTACATGGCGCGCCAGGAAATGCGCCGCCAGGATATCGACGACGAACTGATCGAAGAGGCCACGGGGCACGCGGAAACGCAAGACGAAGAAATATTGAGCGCGCGTGCGCTATACGCGGCGCTACACGAAAAATACAAGGCCGAAACGGACGTGGAGCACGAAAAGGTGGTCGCATTGGGCGGGCTGCACATCATAGGCACAGAGCGGCACGAGAGCAGGCGCATCGATAATCAGCTGCGTGGCCGAAGCGGGCGGCAGGGCGACCCGGGCAGCACGCGCTTTTATGTATCGCTGGAAGACGAGCTCATGATCCGCTTTGGCGCGGACCGCATCAAAGGCATGCTGGAAAAGCTTACGCCGGAAGACGATATTCCTATCGAACTGGGCATGATAACCAAACAAATAGAAGGCGCGCAAAAGCGCGTGGAAATGCACAACTTTGAAATCCGCAAAAACGTGCTGCAATACGACGATGTCATGAACAAGCAGCGTGAGATCATTTACACGCAGCGCAGGCGCGTGCTGATGGGTGAGGATATCAGCCAATTCCTCGCGGAAATGCGCGGCAATGTGCTGGCCGATATCGTGGCGCACTATTGCCCGGGCAATCAATATCCCGAAGATTGGGATATGCGCGCGCTGGCAAAAGAGATGAGCAGGTTGTGCAATATGCCGCAGAGGCAGCTATTTACAAAGGACGAGCAGGAAGTACTCAAAGCCCAAACCGTGCAGGAGCGCGTAGAGGAGCTGGCGGCGGAAGCATACGCGGCCAAAGAAAAGGAAATAACGGAACAGGGCGTAGACATGCGCGAAGTGGAACGCATCGTGCTTCTGCGCGCGGTGGACGGGCACTGGATGGATCATATCGACGCCATGGATCAGCTGCGGCAGGGCATCGGCCTGCGCGCGTATGCGCAGAAGGATCCCATCGTGGCGTATACGCACGAAGGATTCGATATGTTCGACGCCATGGTAGCGGAGATACGCGAGGAAACCACCCGCAATCTGTACCACATCGCGATCAGCAGGGAGCCGATGCAGCGCGAACAGCTGGCAAAGCCAATGGATACGCCGGCGGAAGGCGGCAAGGTCTCCGCGCGCGCGGGCAGGACGATAGGGCGCAACCAGCCATGCCCCTGCGGCAGCGGCAAAAAGTATAAGAATTGTTGTGGCAAAAACGCGTAAAGAATAAATACACGCAAAACAAGCGTAAAACAAGAAATCGATAAAGGAAGTGAGCAATTTGATACAGCTGGAAGAATACAAGCAGCAGATCGCGGCATCCGTGCAAACATTGAAAGAGGCAGGTGATTCACTTTGACCTGCCGGGATTAAAGGCAGAAAAGGAAGAGCTGGAAGCGCGCATGGCCGTGCCCGGATTTTGGGATGCGGTTGACGAGGCAAACAAAGTGAATCAGCGAATAAAAGCGGTGAGCGGCAAAATAGACCGCTACGAAAAACTGAGCGCCACGGTGGGCGATCTTGAAACGCTGATAGAAATGATAGAAGAAGGCGACGACGAGCAACTAAGCCGCGAGTTAGAGAGCGAGTATGCCGCGTTTGCGAAAAACGTGGAAGTGCTGCGGCTGAGCACACTGCTAAAGGGCGAATACGACGGCAGCAGCGCGGTGTTGTCGCTGCACGCAGGGGCGGGCGGCACGGAAGCGCAGGATTGGGTGCAGATGCTGTACCGCATGTACACCCGCTACTGCACGGACAGGGGATGGGCCGTGCGCGAACTGGATATGCTGGACGGCGACGAGGCGGGCATCAAATCCGTCACGTTTGAAGTGACGGGCGACAGCGCGTATGGCTATCTCAAGGCGGAAAAGGGCGTGCACAGGCTAGTGCGCATTTCGCCGTTTGACTCATCCGGCCGCAGGCATACCTCGTTTGCCTCGCTGGATGTTACGCCTATATTTGAAGACGGCGAAAACGACATTGAAATCAATGCCGACGATTTACGGGTGGACACATACCGTTCCAGCGGGGCGGGTGGCCAGCATGTAAACAAAACGTCTTCCGCCATTCGGATTACGCACTTGCCGACAAACATCGTCGTGCAATGCCAGAACGAGCGGAGCCAGCTGCAAAACCGGGAGACGGCCATGCGCATGCTCAAGGGCAAGCTTCTGGAAGTGCAGGAACGCGAGCGCATGGAGCAGATGGCGGAAATCAAGGGCGACATGAAAAAGATAGAATGGGGCAGCCAGATTCGCTCGTATGTATTTCAGCCATACACACTTGTGAAGGATCACCGCACAAACGTAGAAAACGGCAACATACAGGCCGTCATGGACGGCGAGCTGGAAGGTTTCATAAACGCGTATCTGGCGCAGTCATAGCCGGAACAAAAGCGAAGGGAGCAGGTGGAAATGCCAAGCAAGATAAGTGGCGTGCTGCAGGCGGCGATACGTAGCTTTCGCCCGCTTCTGAACAATCTGAGCCTGGAAATGGAGCGCGCGGGGCAAGATGTGCTTGCAAGCGGCGGGCTTCGCAGCCTGCCGGAAAACATGGTGGTGGCGGCGACGGATATCAACGGCATGCGCGCGGAATGGTTCCATACATTGGGCGCGCCGGAAGATGAGGTAATCATTTATTACCATGGCGGCGCGTATATGGCGGGCAGTATAGAAAGCAACCGCCCGCTGGCGGTGGACTTCGCGCGGGCGACCGGGCGAAACGTGCTTTCTTTCGAGTACCGGCTTGCGCCGGAGCACCCTTACCCGGCGGCGCTGGAAGATGGGCTTGCGGCGTATCAATACGTGCTGGGGCTGGGCATAGAACCGCAGAGGATAGCGTTTGTGGGCGACAGCGCGGGCGGCGGGCTGGAGATAGCGGCTACGTTACGCGCCATGGAGCTGGGGCTGCCAGCTCCGGCTGCGGTAGTGGCGCTTTCGCCATGGGTAGATCTGACGCTGAGCGGCGAAAGCTATGAAACAAATGCGGATTTAGACCCGCTTTTACAGCGGAATAAACTTGTGCGCGCGGTCATGTATTACGCGTACGGCCGGTCGCTCAAGGATCCCTTGATATCGCCGGTATTTGCGGATTTCCACGGCTTTCCGCCCACGCTTATCCACGTGGGCACGCACGAACTGCTCCTGAGCGAAGCGCAGAGGGTGGCGGCGGCTATGCGGCGGGACGGCGTGGAGGTGCGGCTGGAAGAATGGGACGGTATGTGGCATGTATGGCATGTGTTTGACTTGCCGGAAAGCGCGGCGGCCATCGGGGAGATTGCCGCATACATACTAAACCGCATCGGCAGCGCCGGTAAGCGCCGCGACGGGGAGATAGCGTGAAGGAATGGAAAGAAAAGCTGACGCAGCGTGCGCAGCAACAGGAAAAATGCGTCTGGTATCCGCTGGATAACGCGGCCAATATATACCCGGTCATACAAAACGCGAGCTGGACATCCATGTTTCGCTATACGGTGCTGCTGCGCGAGGCGGTAGACAGGCAGGCGCTGCAGGCCGCGCTCGATAAAATGCGGCCTCGCTTTATTGGCTTTTATGTACGGCTGAAGCGGGGCGTGTTTTGGTACTATTTGGAGCAGGTGGATACGCGCGCGTTGGTGGGCCAAGATACGCTTTCGCCGTGCCCGCCGCTTTCAAAGGACGAATTGCCTTTTCGCATCAAAGTGCATAACAACCGCATCGCGGCCGAGTTTTCGCATATCATCTGTGATGGCGGGGGCGGCCTCGTTTTTTTTCAAACATTGCTGGCGCAATACTTTCGGGAGCGCGGCATAACGGTTCCTGTGCAGGACGGCATGCTCGAACTATCCGACCCGCCAAGGCCGGAAGAAATGACGGACGATTTTGGGCGGTTTGCCCGGGCGGGGGCGAGACCGAACAGGCAGGAACCGCGCGCGTACAAACTGGTGGGTACGCCGCTGCTTTCGGGCCTGCGCTGCGTAACAACGGGCGTGCTCAGCGTGGAAAAGGCGCTGGAATTGGCAAGAAAGCACAAGGTAACTCTGACGGAATACATGACGGCCACATTGATATTTGTGCTGTACAGCCTGCAAAAGGCGGAGTATCCGCACGGCAGGCTGAAGCCCGTAAAGGTGAGTGTGCCAGTCAACTTGCGCAAATATTACGACGCCGCGACATTGCGCAATTTTTCACAGTACCTGAACCCGGGAATCGACGCAAATTATGGTGATTTCACGTTTCAGGAAACGCTGGATCAGGTACATCACTACTTCCGCTATATGTTTACGGAAAAAAACCTGAACGCGCGGCTGTCGCAAAATGTGGATGCGGCGCGCAATCCGGTTTTGCGCATAGTGCCGCTGTTCATCAAGCGCTGGAGCATTCGTCTGGTATACGAGATGACGGGTGAAACCGTGTATTCTTCCGTGTTGTCCAATGTGGGCGCGCTCAAGGTGCCCGATGTGATGCGCGATGAGATTGAACGCTGCGATTTGCTGCTTTGCACGGCAAAGCGAAACGCGGTGGAATGCGCGATGATGAGCTACGAGGATAAGCTATCCGTTACGTTTACGCGCAGCATTGCCGAACCATATGTGGAGCGCATGTTTTTCCGTGCGCTTGTGGAGCAGGGGCTTCATGTGTTTGTGGAAAGCAATCAGCTGGGCGAGTGGAATGAAGGGAAAGAGAGCTAAACCATAGGTGAAGAGAGGAAAAACATGTCATATTGTGTGAACTGCGGCGTGGAGCTGGAAAAAAGCCAGCGACAATGCCCGCTGTGCGCGGTAGAGGTTGTCAATCCGCGCGAACCGCACGATCCGGATTTGCCAAAGCCGTACAGCGTGCATATCGTCAGCGTGCAGGCAAGGCTGGAACGGCGGTACATGGCGTGGATAGCCACCATCCTCATGATATTGGCGGTTGTGGTATGCGCCATGGCAAATCTTGTGTATGACGGGGCGATTACGTGGTCGGCCTATGTAATAGCGAGCCTGGCGCTGGTATGGGTGGTTTTGATGTTTCCGCTGCTGGCGGCGGGCATCCATCCGGCTGTCATGGTGTTGCTGGACGCGTGTGCCGTGTTGGCGTTTTTGTATGTATTAAACGAGGTGGATACCACGGCGGATTGGTACATGCAGCTGGCCATGCCGCAGGTTTTGCTATATGGCGTGATCGGGCTGTGCGATGTTGTGCTTTGGCGCAGCAAGCGCGTATATGGCTGGCAGCGGTATGGCATCGTCGTTATGTCGCTGGGCATTGCCATGATGGGACTGGAAGTGCTGCTGGATTTATATAACGACATGATCGTCCGCCTGCAATGGAGCTGGTTTGTGGTCATTCCGGCTATGGCACTGGGGTTGATCTTATTCTTGCTGGAACGCAAGCGAGAAATAAAGGACGAAATTATAAAACGCTTGCATGTATAAAGGCATATCCCAAGAGGCGGAGCCTCCATAAAACCTGACTTATCGAATTAGCTGGAGGGGAACGATGGGGCGCCGCCCCATACTCCGCCTAAGGGATACATCCCTTAGGAATCCCATTCCCATGCCCACATGTGGGCATGACAGGCCGTCGAAAAACCTGTTTTTCGACGGAATTACGGCATTTTACCTCTCGCCCTCCGGGCTCGCGGGCGGCAAAATGCCCAAGGTGTGGGCTGCGGACGCACATGTCGTCCTGGCCCACGGATTGAAAGTTTTTTGTGCGAACCTCAAGCTGTCATGCCCACATGTGGGCATGACGCCTTTTACAACCAAGCTTGTTGTGCAGTATGGATATATCCCCCTACGGAATGCCTTGGCATTCCGGCTATGGGTTCTTAGGGATGTGTCCCTAAGC
>JAVBPK010000032.1:0-3010 GCA_031549625.1 Eubacteriales bacterium | reverse complement strand
ATAAAAAAGGTGCGGTGAGCACCTTTTTTCGTATAAGTGGTGACGATTGTTTATCGGCGAATCTGTCAGCCAATCAGCCGCTATGCTAATAGGGCAAAGCGGACTCCTTCTTTTCGGGGAACAACTCTATTTCAAACCGGTCAAAGGACACCGTTTCTAGAAAATCGCTTGGCAGAAAGGCGGTGCGTGAAAATTGCACCAGCTGGCTTAGATGCTTTTGCATAATCACAGGCCGGCCGATTTGCAAAGCCTGGCACAGTTCGCCAATGGTGTGCTGCCACATTTCTGCGTCAAACGGAGGCGAGAAAGAGAACTCCATAACGGTGTCTTCCTGAATTTTTTGCTTTGTGCGCAACAAAGCCCATATTTTCATGGTCACTCCCTGGCGGCAAGAAGCCGCCGCTTATTCGTGTTTGATTTTAATTGCTGGATTTGGTGATAAACCAGCCATAAACCAAAGGCAGGCCGGTGCCTTCGTCTATACCGACATAATCGCCAAATACATTATATGTTTGCTTGTCTTCCGTGGATACGCTGGCGGTGGTGTTGTGGTATTCAAAGAGGATATCGCCTGAGCTTGTATTCAGCTTGGCGATGACATACGGCTCGGTTTGCAGCACTTCCGTCACCTTGCCTACGCACTTGTATGCGGCAGTATGCTGCGGTTCCTTGAGCATACGGTCATAGGCCATTTTGTATACCTTGGCCGTGTAATCGGCGTATACGGGTGCGCGTTCCACGATAATGGTGCCGGAGGAGGAAACGCCGTCTTTGCTTATGTTGATTTCAATGGGATAGTGGCCAACCGCTGCCATTTGCACAGTGAAGGAAAACAAGCCGGTAGCGTTGTTGATATTTGGTGAGCCGAGCGTTACGCCTGCAGGTCCGCTCAGCGATATGGTGGAATTGGCGTCGACTGTGCCTTTTACGGTGGCAGTATCACCGTCTCCGGGCGCGCGCAGCGTGGTGCGGTCTACATCTATATTGGCTTCTGTTTGCGTGTATTCCACTTGCAGCGTGTGCCGCGCTATCTGGTGGCCATTTTTGCGCGCTTCCAACATGAGCGTATGGGAGCCGACTTCGGGCAGCGTATAATCGATGCTAAACGCGCCGTCCGCCGCAACGGGGACAGTCTCGCCGTTTAGCGTGACAGCCACGGCCCCATCGTCCACAGTGCCCGCCACCGTGACTTTATTGCGCCCCACTTGCAGCGTGGCCTCCGCCGGAGAGGTAACGGTGAGCGTCAATGGCGGTACTTGCACGGGAATGGGCGGGATGTCTACAATGATTTCTTCTTTATCTTTGGTGATGATGCGCACATCGGGCACCAGATTGGCGGTTTCGCTGTCGACAGGTTCTTCAGGCAGGAACATGTATTTGGGTATTTGCAGGATTTTGTAGTTTCCGCGGCCGATAACATCGGATTTCGTTTCTGAACCCACGCGCATGTAGATGGTGTTGCCTTCACGCGCGTATACGGTGATTTCCCAGCATTCGGCGCCGTCTTTGTTGACGCCGGAGCTGACGACCGGGTCCTTTAATATGGGCGAACCACCAAACACATTGCGGAAAAAGCCGCTGATGCCTCCAAAATTGCGATTGATGAGTATGATGCCAAAAACGAGCAGCAGCACAACCAACACACCGGCCGCACCGAAGAACAGCAGATTGTTTTTGTTGCGGTATGTGGAACGTGAGCGCGTAGGCGGGCGGCGCTTTAGTGAAGAGGGGCGGGCGGAACCACCGCGTTTGCCGCGGGGCGCCGGATCAAAACCATCGTCGTCGCTGTGATCGTATTCTGCGCGTTGAGGCATACGGGCAAAATTGCCCGTGTTGTAATTTGAGGCATAACTGTCGTTTGACCCAACGCTGGCGATGGGCTTGGCAGCGCTTCGCTGGGCCTGTTGCGCGGCGTAGGGCTGCGGTTCGAAACGCGTTTCGGATGAGCGTTGATAGGCAGGGTTTACCTGCCGCGGGCCCGCTATAGGCGGCGCGGCTGCGGTACTTGCAGGTTCGTATTCGGAATCGGGCGGCGAATAAGACGGCGCGGCAGGCTGTACTGGCTGCTTAAAAGCAGGCTGCGGCGCTTCCGCTTCGTCGATGCTGTTGATGTCAAAAGTGGGCTTAGGCCAGCGAGGCGATTGAATAAAGCCCCAGCCGGTTTGTTCATCGTCCTGAGCGGGTTTATCGGAAGGCGCATCCGTATCGGCGCCTGTGGCTTGCTGCATGGGCAGGGGAGCGCGGCATACGGGGCAAAAGCTCCTGCTTTGTTCGCAGTATGCGCCACATTGCTTACATACCATACTGTTTCCTCCTACGTGGACGGCACAATCAGCCGGAATTTATTGCGAGAAAATTTGTCGCTTTTATATACGCGCTCGGAAAATGCGCCTTTTGGCGCACGAGGGCCAACAGCATACGACAAGACGAGGCCCTAAGGGTAGCGGGTGGCAACGGCCTGCCTGCCGACAAGAAGGGGCAGCGGCGCCAGCTATCCCTACTATTATAAAGGATGATATTGCCAAGTGTAAAGCGTAAAAGCCTATACCGCAAATGAAGGATAGTCTGTTTACAATTCTTTCATGAATTGGTCGAGATATACTTGGATAGCGCGTTGGGCCATGCGGAAAAAATCAGGGATAAAATTGGGGTTGACGTTTTTGCTTATGCGTGGTAACCTAATACTTGCCGCAAAAACGGCGCGTCGCGGGGTGGAGCAGTCTGGTAGCTCATCGGGCTCATAACCCGAAGGTCATGTGGTTCAAATCCCATCCCCGCAACCAGTATTTGATGTTTTCGTGCGAAGGCGAAAGCACGTTCCGCGAGAGCAACAAACATTTATATAGGATGCGCATGCTGTATAGTATGCGCATCCTGCATGGCGGCGTAGCTCAGTTGGCTAGAGCATTCGGTTCATACCCGGAGTGTCGTTGGTTCGAATCCGACCGCCGCTACCAAAGCAAAAAACACCCGACCGGGTGTTTTTTGCTTTGGTCAGCCGTTCAAAACG